>CAIVAP010000182.1 GCA_903903945.1 uncultured bacterium
AGAGTATTCCTCGAATGTGACCGCTTCATCAGATCTGATGATTTCGCTCTCAAAGCGAATTCCCTGCTTCCGCAGATACCCGGTCAGCTGATCCGGTGTGACGTGAGCATAGTGCGGATAGCCGACCTCGGCCTGGAGTTCTAGAAACAGCCGCTGCTCCTGCATCGTATTGCGTTTGGCGTCGCTGCGTGGATCGTCGAGCGGCTCCTCGATCAGAATGCCGGAGGTGGTTACCCGCAACATTTCATCAACTACTACTTGCCAGTCATAGACATGATGCAGGGATTCGCGACACAACGCCCAATCAAAATGGTCAGCGGGAAAATCGAGCTGTCGTCCATCCATACATCGATAGACGATGTTCGGATGGCTGTGTTCCTTCCGGCAGCGCTCCAGCAGCGGCTCAGAAATGTCAATGGCTGTGATTTGCTTGCAATGGGGCGCCAACTCGCTGGTGAATGAACCGCAACCACAACCGATGTCGAGGACATTATCCGGTTTAAGCCGTTCCACGCGGTGGAGCAGGGGATCGAAGCTAGTCAATCGTAAACACTCCCGCTTGTGCCCCTCTCCCTTAAGAGAGAGGCACGTGCTGGCCTAAAATTCAGCCCCGAAGCTAAAATAATGGTGCGGCACGGTCGTATGCATAAAATCCCAGCCCCAACCGAGATCATAGCGCAACAGGAAGATGCCGAGATTCACCCTCGCACCCAAACCAAAACCACTCTTGATACCAAGTAGCCGGGTCTGATCCCCTCCGGTAGCGCCTTTGAATTCGGAATTGCGATTCCAGGTGGCGCCGACATCATAGAAAACTGCGCCGGTGAGTTGCTGGATCGTCAAAGGCAGCGGAAACGCCATTGCGAAATATTCGATGAAGGGATAGCGGAACTCAAGGTTAACGATACCAAACTTGGACCCTTGGAATTCGAAGTAATCATATCCGCGTAACGGCGTGATGATTTTTGAGAAATAGAATCCCTGAACCGAATAAACATCATTATTTGTTTGGGTCGAACCGATGTAGTTGGTGGTGCCACCCAGATAGTAAGTCTTTTTATCGTTGCCAAACGATGCTCCGGCTGCCGCGCGGAGGGCGACCGAATAGAGCCCATTCAGATGCCAGTATTTGCGGTAATCACCCTCGACTGCCCAGTAGTCACGCGAACGGTTGGCCATGGGAATAGAGCGCTCGATCGCCAGTTTCCAGCGATTGCCGTTCAACGGGCCTGTCAACCCCCAGAGAACGGTGTCGTTGATCAGCGACAGCGAAGTTGTCGAGACATCGTTGTTGGAGTCATCATAGTGTGGAGTGCCGGAACTGTCATATCTTGGGTCGTAATATACGCGATCAATATAAACTTGCGAGAAGTCGATCTGCAATCGCTTGTACATGCTGAAAGGATAGGTCGCCATTGCCAGTGCGCCATAGGTTCGGTCGGAGAACAGTCGGTCGGTCGGATCAATGAAATAGTTCTTATTGTGGAAGATGCCGGCACCGAAGTCTACGCGATGAGTATTATTCAGATAGATGATCTGCAGGTTTGACTGACTGATTGAATTGACGAGATCGGTGGAGATAAAGAACTGGTGGTTGCCGAGGAAATCACTCACCACGACAAACGACTGCCCACGCAAACCATAGAAGGGATCATAGGAAACACCGCCGGAAACATAGTCAGGCGAAAACTTGGCTCGGTACTTCTTGATCGTGTATTCGCCGGACGGCAACTTGCTATAGAGCGTATCCCGTCCGTCTTCCTCATGCACCTTGGCGGCAGCATGAGTCGTGTCCGGGGCTTCCAGCGGGCCGTGTGAAACATCTGCCGGCGGCGGGGTAAACACATAGTCCGGGTAGTCATCTCCACTGCGCGGGAATTCATCCTTTCCCTTTTCATTCAGCGTGGAGTCGGACGATTCCACCGGAGCTTCGACTTTGGCCAGTTCAGCCGTCATTTCCCCTGCCGCGAATTTCGTCAGTGCCAAGGGCACGCCGTTAGCCGTAACCGGCTTGATTTCCTTCATCAGGTAGACGTCATATCCACCCTTGAAGAACGCTGAGAAGGCAATCTGATCCCCCTTGGGCGACCATGACGGCGAAGTGATCCCGGTCAGAACATTGGTAACTGCAAACGATTCGCCACCTTCGTCAAACTCCTTGATGTAGAGATTGTCGATACCATTGAGATTGGAGACGTAGCAAAGTTTGTGACCGTCGGGCGCCCAGGTTGGATAACGGCAGACGCCGTTTTCATGAGTCACCGTGTCAATCGCCCCGGTTGCCACGTTGAGTATGAAGATGTTGTAAGTACCGTACTTGAAGTTGTCCGCTTTGTCATTTGCTGCCGGTCGATCGGAAGAGAAGGCGATCTTCAAACCGTCAGGCGAGAAACAAACGTCCTTGTCGTCATAACGGTCGTCCGTCAACTGCCGCAAGTCTTTGGTCTTGGGGTCGACCAGAAAAATATCTGCTTTGCCGTTCTTGACTGCCGTAAAGGCAATTTCGCCACTTGCACCCCAGCTTGGCGACGTGACTGCGCCGAATCCCTGTCGAATGCGGTCGCTTATCCTTTTGTGCTTGACGTCGTAGATTATCAATGCATCGCTGCCACCTGATTTGGCCACGAAAACCAGGTTCTTGCCGTCGGGCGACCAACTCATTCCCGAAACATAGGAATGCAGCGACTCCAGATCACCCGACCGCTCCCCCTTGACGAGCCGGTCAAGGACCTTGCCATCTATGGCGCTGACCAGGTAAATCTCAGTGTAGTCCTTGCGATCAGAGAAGATGGCTATCTTGTCACCTTGCGGCGAGAAGGTCGGCTTCTCGTTGAAATTGGAATGGTCTTTTTCATGGTTCGTCAACCGCTTGCCAATGTCGGCCGGTTCTGAACGAGTTGCGATTTCGGGCCAGTAGATCTTCTTCAGGTACTTACTGAATTTCTCGAAGAACTCGCTTTCGGTGAGTCCGATTGACGACTTCATCGCCCGCGACATCGATAGTGATCGCTTGCCCCGATTGATTATGTCAGGGATGCGCTCTGGTCCGTAGGCTTCTGCGAGGAACTTGAGCGCCGCCTGTCCTTCCTTGTAGGCGAGAAAACCGCCAACCCACTCCAGGGGAGCAAGGTAGCTGTGAATGGTTGCATCGCGCAGGACCATATCGGCGAAGTAATCCCAACCATGTCGCGACGAATACTCCGCGAATCCCTCCGCATACCAAAGCGGCAGGCGGAAAAGATACTGCCGCGTTGCCAATGAACCGAAAAAGTTGCCATAGATCATGTCGTAGATTACGGCGTGTGTTAGCTCGTGATGGAGCACATGCCGGAAGTCTTCGTTGGAACCGTCGAACGGCACCACGACACGGTTTTTGAACGACTCAGTGAAACCGCCAACCGCCTCGGGTAGCAAATCCGGGATGACGTTGGTCTGCTGGAACTCGTTGGGCGAATTGTACACCAGAACCGGGACACGACTTCGCAGCTTGTAGTCGAGTTGCTCTGAGACATAGACATAGGCCGACTCCAGTTCGGCCACTGCGAATTTGGCGAGGTCGTATTCGCCTTCATAGTAGTAAAGATCAAAGTTCGGGGTCTGGATGTAGTGCCAGTCAAAATCCTTATACTGCACCTTGTTCTTGCCGAAGGATTCCTCCTGGGCATAAAGCGCCGAGGTCAAGACCAAGAACGCGAGACCGAGGAACATGCTAAGTCGTTTCATACTGTATATACTCATTCGAATAGGTTTTATTCCGGTACTTTTTCGATCGCAGCACCGACAGCTTGAAGCTTCAGTTCCAAATTGTCGTAACCGCGTTCTACATGATATATTCGTCTGACTTCGCTTCGGCCTGTAGCCGCCAAACAGGCAGCCACCAGACCGGCCCCCGCGCGGATATCAGATGCCATAACCATCGTACCAGTTAGCGACGGGACACCTTCAATAGTGGCAACATCGCCGGTGATGGTTATTCTGGCGCCGAGGCGAATCAGTTCCATGCAGTGGCTGAAGCGATCGTCAAAAACAGTCTCGCGCAAGTGAGAAATCCCCTGTGCCCGCGTCGCCAGTGCGACGAAACAGGGCTGAAGATCGGTCGGGAAGCCGGGAAACGGGTAGGTAACAAAATCGGTGGCGCGCAGCTTGCCGTCGGAAGCGATCGTAATGGAATTGGACCCGGCGGTGACTTCGCAGCCCATTTCCCGCAGCTTAAGCAGTGCCACTTCCAGGTCATCAGCTACGCCATCTTCAACTTCAAGCTTACCACCGGTACCGGCAGCCATACACAACAGCGTACCAACCTCCAGGCGGTCAGCCATCGGGCGGTAGCTGACTGGCTTAAGCCTGTCCACGCCGCGAATCGTCATATCGGTCGTACCGGCTCCGGCAATATCGGCCCCCATCTGGTTGAGGAAATTCGCCAGATCGACAACTTCCGGATCGCAGGCCGCATTGACGACGCGCGTCACACTGGAGGAAAGTGCCGCGCCGATCATGATGTTCTCGGTACCTGTGTGCGAAGGACGATCGAAGTAGATCGTGCCGCCTTTGACAGCTCCGTGGGCAATTACATACCCTGCCTCTTCCGCGATCTCAACACCCAATTGCGCGAAACCCTTGAGATGCAGATTGACCGGCCTTTGGCCCAATGAACAGC
Source organism: uncultured bacterium (assembly GCA_903903945.1). Lineage (GTDB taxonomy): Bacteria > Zixibacteria > MSB-5A5 > CAIYYT01 > CAIYYT01 > CAIYYT01. Next base: position 4,658 of record CAIVAP010000182.1, read on the forward strand.
CCCCCGGCAACGAAACCCGCGCACGATGAAGCCGTCCGATCAACGCGCCTAACACAAGAAATGACGCGCGCATCTTGCGAACCAGATCGTATGGTGCTTCGTCTTTGTCAAGTGCAGCCGCTTCGATCTTGACTGTTTTGGTCTGCCTGTCCCATTCGACCTTGGCGCCCAACTCTCGCAGTACCTGAAGCATGATATCGATATCGCGCAGATCGGGAACATCTCTCAAGGTAGTAACTCCGGAATCGGCCAGAAGCGCTGCCGCCAGAATCGGAAGCGTGGCGTTTTTGGAGCGCATAGCCTTTACCTTACCATAAAGTGGTCTGCCGCCGTCGATTATATACTTATCCATCTGCCTATTTAACCTTTGTTTCTGAGTTCCGGTTCCACATAGTTCTTAACGTGGCCGCCCACGTTTTGGTGCAATCTAACCTGACAAAACTGTTAGACAACGGTGCTATTCACGGACTTGCGACTGCCAAGCTGAGCGTTTCCAATGCTTTCCCCGTGATTCTTTGCCGGCAAGAGTAAAATGCCGGATTCACCGGGAATAAACCGGCAAGGCGCCTGTATTGAGGACGAAGACAAAAGCAACCTTAAGACAGGAGGAAGAAAATGAAAAGAGCTATTCTCATCGGGTTCACGCTGGCAATGGCGACGTTGGTCGCGCTGGCTGGTGAACTGAAAAAGGGCAATGCAGCCGAGAATGCACCGGCGCACAGCCTTTCCGGGAACATCAAGGGTAGGATCATAAACAAGACGTCCAACGATCCAATTCCTAATGCACCCGTTCAGATTGAAGGCACAACAATGGGCGCTCTGACGGGTCCCGACGGCAATTATGTCATTACCAACGTTCCACCGAAAATATACACGCTGATTTCGCGGCTGGTGGGCTACGTCCCGATGAAGGTGGAAGGAGTGGAAGTGACGGCGGACCATACGACGATGGTTGATTTCGCGTTAGAGGCGAGCACGGTTCAGATAGAAGCCATGCAGGTAGTTACGGCGGAAAGAGACCTGCTAAGGCTGACAGAAACGCAGAACCAGAAGCAGCTTTCAGCCGAGACTATTAAGAACATGCCTGCCACTACGGTGCAGGAACTACAACAAGCTCAAGCCGGTGTCGTGGAAAGGGGAGGACAAGTTCACGTGCGCGGGGGTTGCAGTAATGAGACCGTTCACGGAGTTCATCCCCTTGCCATGCAGAAGCCATCTTGTTATGGCGCCCCCATGTCGAATGGTGGCAGTGTGCCACCAAACGGCCAGCAGTATGATGCCATGTTTTTCAAACACTACGGCGTCAATCCGTTTGTCTCCACCGATGATGACCACCTTTCGACATTCGCCATCGATGCCGACAACGCGTCGTACTCGATGACGCGCTCGTACCTGACTCGCGGGTCTTTGCCACCTGAGGAAGCGGTGCGGGTGGAAGAATTCGTCAATAACTTCAAGTATGAATACCGGCATCCGCAGGAGCGGGCATTTCGGGTTTGTCTGGAAGGCGCCCCCTCCAAGTTCGGCAGCAAGTATCAACTGCTCAAGATCGGTATCGTTGGCAAGAAGATAGATGAGTGCCGGCGTCAGGATGCCAATCTGGTATTCGTGATTGATGTGTCGGGATCGATGAATATGGAAAACCGTCTGGGCGCGGTCAAAAAGGCGCTGCACATGCTTATCGACAACCTGACTGACCGCGATCGGGTCGGCATTGTGGCCTATCGTACCGATGCCTACGAGGTTCTGGCGCCAACTTCCATCCGCGACAGAGAGCGAATCATCACGGCCATCGACCAACTCTATCCAAGTGGGTCAACATGGGCTGAAGGGGGTTTGCGCCTGGGATATCAGATGGCAAACCGCTGCTTTGACCGGAGCAAAATCAACCGGATCATCCTCTGCACCGATGGTGTCGCCAACGAAGGGCAGACCGCCGCGGAAGATATTCTGAAGGAAATCAAACAGTATGCTGATCGCGGCATCACGCTGTCGGCAATCGGATTCGGAATGAATAACTACAACGACGTACTGCTCGAGAAGTTGGGCGACAAAGGAAACGGGCATTATGCCTACGTCGACAATTGGGAAGAGGCCAGACGCATCTTCGTGGAAAACTTGACCGGTACGTTGCAGGTGATTGCGCGGGACGTCAAGATTCAGGTCGATTTCAATCCCAACACTGTCGACCGTTATCGGTTACTCGGCTATGAAAACCGCGATGTCGCCGATAACAAGTTTCGCGATGACAAGGAAGACGGTGGCGAAATCGGCTCCGGTCATACGGTCACGGCGCTCTATGAGATCAAACTGAAAGACGAGGCCCACGGTGATCTCGGTACGGTCTATGTACGCTACAAAGATCCAACGACTCTGGCTGTCAGTGAAGTCGCCGAGCCGATTGATCAGAGCTACTTCTGTCACTCGTTTGAGTCGACATCAAGTGACTTCCGACTGGCAGCCGCTGCCGCAGAGTTCGCCGAGATTCTACGCAAGAGTTACTGGGCGCAGGATGGCCATTTGAGTGACGTGCTGCGCGTCGTCGGGCAAGTCGAACGCGAACGGTGCGACGATCAGGTGATCGAACTGATGGATTTGGTCGCGAAGGCAGATAGAATGATGAAAGCCAATGAGGACGGGCGGGACCCACTCGGAATGGAAACCGAGTAACAGAAGAGCCTTTCATCCGAGTGGCAGGGGCGTTCGTCAATGGCGGACGCCCCTGTTTGTTTTGCAGGCGCATCCCGTTGGCTCTTTGCGTACATTTACATTATGACAACCAAAACCATCATCTACATCTTCCTCACCATCGGATCGATTGCCGGCGGCTGGATTCCGACCCTTTGGGGCGCCGGTGCGCTCTCATTCCAGTCACTGCTCGGCGGCTTTATCGGCGCAATGTTGGGCATCTGGGCCGGATACAAGCTGGGCTTGTACATCGGCTCATAAGTACTGTATGGCGCGAATGATGCTATTCGCGATGTCAAAGAACAAGCGGGCCTAGGCCGGTGGCTCCCGCAGGCGGATGGTTGGCCTGTTTGATCCTGGGTTCCCGATCGTGTTTTGATAGTCGATTCGCGCCGATGTAACAAGCCTGAACCTAATCCGCGGCACATCCTTCGACAAGCTCAGGACGAACGCCGCGAAGAGGGGGGTAACATGTACGGGCGAACGAAGTGTCCCTATAGGGTAAACACGTACGACAACGACAGGATCAAGTCATCCGTCAAATTGCCAAAGAGCCGGAACGGGTCGCGGGGAAAAGGGGACGCTCCTCCATTGAATCATCGACATCGCAAACGTCCGCTACTGTAGCGAGGTCGATCGGACTCGCGGTTGTCATGATACGCTCTATTACTGGGTTCCGGTTGACGGCGTTAACTGTTCTTCGGTAGCGATCATCATGACAGGTTTGACCCAAATCGAAGACGAACG
>CAIVAP010000183.1 GCA_903903945.1 uncultured bacterium
CAAGAACAAAGAACTGTCACTGGCAAACGACTTCCTTGGACAGCTCATTGAACAGTCTCCGGCAGCGATAATCATTACCGACAAGCAGGGCGAAGTAAGACGGGCTAACCCGGCTGCGACGAAAGTATTCGAAGTTGGTTCGGGCGGTCACTGGAAATCACTACTATCCTATTTCCCGAACGGTAATCCGATTCAGACTCTGTGGAACTCACTGCAACCAAGCTGGGTCGGCGAGACCAAGGCATCGGTTGACGGAAACATCCGAACCCTGTATCTATCCGTTTCGCGCCTGCATTCTTATGATTCCGAAAGCAGTTATCTGTTCATTTGTGAGGACATTTCGGAACTGATCGAGTTGAACGAAAAAATCATCAAGCTGGAGCGGTTCGCCACTGAAGGGGAGATTTCTTCCGGAATCGGGCACGACATCAAGAACTATCTGACAATTCTCAAAGGCAACTTCGATCTGATGCACTTCCAGTTCGATGCCGAATTTAAGACCAAGCACAAGAATCATATTGCGGCAATTGACAAAGGTTTTCAGGAGATCGGGAGTTTCGTGGAGAACCTCATGGGTGGCCGAGGCGACGAAGGAGCATTCGCGGAGGTCAACCTGAGTGAGATGATCCGAGTGATGGTAAGATTCCTGGCGCCGCAGGAACGATTCCACCATATCAAAATTGCACGAGTTGTTGATCCGTCCTTCCCTACCGAGTTGCAACTCAATGAGCGACAGATGCAACAGGTGTTGTTGAATCTTCTGATTAATGCAGCCGAGGCGCTCAATGCCTTGACGGACAAGCCCAATAAAGAGATTTCGGTGGAGTTGTGCATGGATGAGACGAATCGCCGGCCGCAATTGATTGTTGCGGACAATGGCCCCGGCATTCCGCCGGAACGCCAGGCCGATCTGTTCCAGAAGCGATTCACGACCAAGGAACGGGGACACGGAATCGGCTTGATCACGATCAAGAATATCGTCGAACACCACCGGGGCACAATAGAGGCGGAGTCAACGTTGGGTGTGGGCACGAAATTCACAATTACATTCGCGAGTTAGGGACATACACAATGCCCGACATACTATTCTTTCTGCTTCTTGGACATGTCTTCGGTGATTATGCCCTTCAGACGGATTACATGGCAAGGATGAAGGGGTCATCCAAGAAAGTGCTGTCCCTTCACGTCCTGATTTACACTCTAACCATTGGCGTCTTCTGGTGGCTTGGCAAGGAACTGACTGGAAGTCAAGAGTTTCCTACGTTGACTCAAGTGCTGGTGCTCGTAGCGCTCTATATTCTGCACTGGCTACAAGATCATGTAAAAACCAGCAAATCCAATGGCGGCAAACAGTCATTCTTCGTCGATCAAGCACTGCACATAGCTGCCCTTTACATAATCAGGATCTTCTTCTAAGACAAGGCATCGATGATTACATCATACCTGCCACGACTGTTGCTCCAGTGGTATGAGGAACATCCTCAAGAAGGTATACATCAGCGCACCACCCATGAAGGGGTTCTCCTGTTTGCCGACACGAGCGGGTTTACGGCGCTCACTCGCGCCTTGGCCAAACAGGGCAAGAGCGGTTCCGAGACTCTAACCGACTTACTGAACAGTCTGTTCAAGTCGCTGGAACAGGTCATCACACTGCATGACGGCGACATTCTCAAATTTTCAGGCGATGCTGTCTGGTGCTACTTCCCGCCTCGGACGCCGATCGAGCAGGTGTTTGCGGAGATGCTGTATGAGGTTGATCGTCTCAACCAAGAGCATCCGGTCTGCCGTACCCACAAGCTATCCCTACATGCCGGGGCAACGGCGGGACAGTTCGAGATCATCACGTTCGGTAAGGCAGACAGCCGTTTGGAATTCGAAATTGCCGGGTCGATCATTGTGGAAGCGTACCATGCCGCAGACGTAGCCACTGCGGGGGAAATTGCGCTTGCGTCGTCATTGCAGAATACGACTACGGTCGATCATTCCAATCCTACCAAAGAGAGTTATCAGGTGGTTCGTCCGTCGCCAATTTCCCCGGCATCAGGTGTCACCGATGTGCGGGCCGAGTCATCGTTGTCTGCTTGGGCTGGCAGCACTGTGGAGAAGTACGTGCCGGAAGCGGTCAGAGAAAGGAAGCTGGACGATGGCTTGGATACGGGTTTGCAGAGTGAACACCGGCAGGTCACCGTTCTATTTGCCAATCTGCTTTTGCCTGATGATAGAGCCGGCGAGACAAACTCAACTTCGTTCTCTCAAGCCAGTGAGGCAATCAGCAACATCTTTCGAATAATCGAAAGCAACCGCGGAATTGTCGCACGCATTGACCCGTTTGTCCGCGGTCACAAATTGCTGGCGCTATTCGGAGCGCTCAACCGGAGCGAAAGCGACAAACTTAACGCCTTACAGGCGGCGGAAGCGATTCTGCGTCTGCCATCATCCCAGGTCAGTGTGAGAATCGGTCTTTCGGCGGGTCCGCTGCTTTGCGGCGAGGTCGGCTCCCAGTTGCGTCACGAATACACGGTCATGGGAGAGGCCGTCAATCTTGCAGCGCGGTTGATGTCGAAAGCAAACAGCCAGACAGTCCTCTTCGATCAGGCGCTCTTCGATCATCTTCAGGAGTTAGCGACCGTCACCAGGATAGAATTGAATCTTAAGGGAGTCGGCGACAAAGTTTCCGTCTACCAGTTCAATTCCTGGCGACAGTTGGAGTCGGAACTCCCGACCGTAGCCGAACTGGTTGGCCGGGAAGAACCTCTAACGATGCTTGATAGCCTTTGGAAATCGCGGCCGGCGGAACAGGTCCGATGGGTGAATGTTACCGGCGAGCCGGGCATTGGCAAGACCTCGCTGGTGTCAGCCTATGCTCAAACGCAGCTATCGACTCAGACAATCTACCTCTCCGGTTACGGAGCGAGACTACATCATCCGGGCTGGTTGCTGGCACAATGGCTGAAACGCATCCGTGCAATCACAGAGGGTGTGGTGTCATCCGAGGAGGAAATCGCCGACCGATTCAGAAAACGAATCGACGCGAAATGGTGGCCGCTTTTCAATCAGATTCTCGGTCTGACAACACCCGACAACGAGTGGACCCGCGGACTTTCCACCGAGTTGCGGTTGGCCAAATTGGCTGATATCGTCGCGCGTCTGCTGGAAGAACTATCACCTGAACAACTGGTGATTCTGGATGATCTTGGCGCTGTCGATTCTCTCTCTTCAATTATCCTGGCGCGTCTGCTCACAGAGACTGTTAAAAAACGCCTGATGGTGATCCTGATAGGCAACACGCTGGCTGGGACACAAACAGAGACTAATTGCCGGTCGATCAAACTGGCTGGACTAACGAACGAGAACCTGACAGCGTGGTTGAATGGACGATTTGTCGCCAGCACGCGCGAGAGAGAGCTTTGCGAGTTGTTAATCAGTCGCTCGGAAGGCAATCCCCTGTTCATAAATGAGACACTGACTCAACTGGCCGCGGAAGGTGTCATCGGAAATCTCACTGACGAAACCCGCTGGGAAGTGTTGAAGCCGCTTGATGAGATTAGACTGGCCGACCGTCTCGAGGATTTGCAGCTGGCGCGGTTTGACGCTCTGCCGGAATCGCACCGTCAGATTCTCAAAATTGCCGCCGTTATGGATGGCAGGTTCTCCGAGAGCGAGTTGATCTATATCGCCCACTTGAAGGAGCAGCAATCAATCAAGACCACACTCACTCAGTTGGCCGGCGCTGACATGCTGGCATTCGATCCGGCAAATCAGAGTTACGACTTTGTTCGCGATATGACCAGACAAGCCATCTACAATTGCGTTCCCCAGTCTGATCTCGGACGACTGCATTTGGCGGTGGGAGAGATGCTTCTGGCTGAGGGAAAAACTGAGGACGTTCTTAGGTTGGCCTATCACTTTTCGCGCGGCAACGATTCTGATCGAGCATTTGAATACTCGTTTAGAGCCGGCAAATTGGCCCAAGACAAGGGTCTATTGGTAGAAACGGCAGCCAGTCTTCACCGGTGCGTTCAGCTACTCGAATCAGAAACCGGTAAGCGCCTTGATAGGGAGGTGAAGCTGGAATTCCTACGCTGGGCAACCGAGTTCTCAATCCGTGAAGGCAACTACAGCGATGCCCAACGCTTTGTGCATGACTGGCGCAAGCTGTCAACAGAGCTGTTACGGCCATCAAGCTATCATGCCGCCGCCAATGAATTTGCCAGAGTGTTATGGAAGAGGTCGAAATACAATCGTTGCCGGCAGGTACTGAATCGTCTGACTCGTGTCGACATAGAGGCCGCGTCCAAGTCACTGCTGGCCGATTCCTATTCGTTGCTCGCTGAGTTATCGCGAAAAACCGGCCGGTTGCCTGAAGCTCAATCGGCAGGCAAGCGTGCAGTGGAGTTGGCGCAAGCAAGTCAGGATCGTTCCGTTGAATCTGAAGCCTGCAACAATCTCGGGTTGGCCTATTGGTCTGCCGGTATGTTGATGGAAGCGCGTGATTGCTTTGTCGAGAGTCTGAAGCTTCAGGAAGGCAACGGATCCATGTATACGGAAGCCAGAGTTGCCAACAATCTGGCGATCATTGCTGAGGAGATGGGTGATTACTTGGAGGCGCGTCGCCTGGCCAGTAAGGCCAAAGATGTGTTCATGGAGCTTGGCGACCGGCGCAATCATGCCTATGCCAGCGGTAATCTGGCAAACCTACTGGTTGGTGGCGGCCATTATCGTGAGGCAACTGAACTCTATAACTCCGCCGATCGAATCTTCCTCAAACTGGGTGAGACGCATCCTCACTATTATACAGTTGGTAATCTTGGTGATCTCAATCTGCTTCTGGGGGAATTTGACGAAGCCCATGGCAAATACGCAGAAGTGGCGAAATTCGCTCGCGACAGCGGTGATGAGGAGTTGGAGGCGGAAATGTGCGTCCGCTTCGCCGAACATGCCTACTATGGCAGGCAAGTAGACGAGGCGAAAAGCCTATATGAAACTGCCATTCAGAAAGCGGAAGCGGTTGGCTCACTTGAATTCAGGGTCAGAGGAACCATTGGGCTTTGCCGCTATTTGATCGGCGAGCGAAACGCGCAAGAAGCGGGTCGAGCAATCGATCGGTTAGTCGAATTCGCGCAAGAGTCCAAGTCAGATCGCACCCGATATGAAGCCGAATTCCTGACTGGGGAGATGTTGCGCATCATGGGGCAGTCGGCGTCGGCCTTGCCGCACTATCGTGAATGCGCCGCCTACGCTTCCCGACAGAGACAATTCGAATTGGCGCTAAAGTGCTATGTCCGCCTCTATGAGACTGAGCCTGATTCAAGGGACGAAACCGCAAACAATCTCAAGGTTCTGCTTGATGACTTCCTCGCAACAAACGGCGAAACGATGTTCCAGAGACTGATGAATTCCCGCTATTTCCAGTTCTTCCACGAGACAATGAAGCAAGTATTCAGAGCCACACCAGTGGGATGGCTCCGATAAACACTTGTCCAAATCCCCCAGTTTTCCCCGAAATTGGATCTGTTCAAAAGCAGCGTGCGAAAGTTGCACAGATCAAATGATTGCAACTGCCTGGATTCCAAGGCCTTGGAAGGTGTTCCGGAAAATGTCACAGGATGAAACAGTTTGGCAACTGATTTACAATTCCACTCACGAAACGAATCAGTTTTGATCATGAATGTTCGGGGGTCCGAATAGGTCCAGAAGGAGGAAATCTTGAAGAGATCGCCGCATCACAACTGGCACGTTCCGACATTACTGGTTCTGCTGGCTATCTCCATGTCCCTGGCGTTTGTTGGGGGTTGTACCTCAAATGCCGTCGCGCCCAGCACCGACAACCCTAGCTTGAGTACACTGGATTGGCTGAATTCCAGCCCCACAACAGGACAAGCTGACCGCTGTCCTATTCCTTTTATAACGGACAGGATTGTCAGCGGCTTGATCGGGCCGAAAGGCGGAGTGCTTCAGGTTAAGCTTGACGGCTCTATACCGGCAATCTTCAGATTTCCTCAGGGAGCTTTGAAAACTGAGACGCTGATTACGATTCAAGCCACCGTTCTGGAGACACCTTCCGGCAGTCTCGTTGTCTATGACTGCGGCCCGGATGGCACCGTTTTCGACGTGCCGCTGGAGGTGACTCAGCCCGAGCCACCGGGCAAATCCGCAGCCAATCTCTTCTATTTCAATGAGACGTCGATGCAGTGGGAGTTGCAGGAAACGAGTCCCGTCCAGCACGGTTGCGCTAAGCTCCACATCTACCACTTCTCGAAGTACGGCATCAGTTGATTTGGCATCAGGAGGTTTTTGAGTAGTCTGTGAAGCCTCGGGCGTTTTCGCCCGGGGCTTTTTTGTTTTGCCGCCCGCCAGAAGCGCCCTTGGTTTCTGCCCATAGAGTGTAGTCCAAATCCCCTATTTTTTCCCGAAAAGATCAGTGTTCAAAACGGATGTTCAAGAACTGATCACCGAACGCTCGCGCAAGGTGCTTTGTATCAACGGGTTATTCTGTGTGCAGGGAAATGTTGCCGGATGAAACAGTTTGGCAGCCTCCTTGCAACAGTAGTCGCCGAAGAACAAAAGGTGCTTTGTCACTAAGAGGCCCGAAGGGGCCGGAAGGAGGATAGTTTGAAGAGTAGTAGACGGTACGTTTCGATTTTAGCGGTGCTGTTCGCTATCTCCATGTCTCTCGTGTTTGTCGCGGGGTGCACGTCGAATGCGGTCGCCCCTAACGGCAACAGCTATCAGGACAGACTTGACTGGCTGAACAAGGTCTTTGCTAAGGGAGGACCTGACCTCGGTCCAGGCCTCGGCGAATGTACCGTTCTGTATGATACTGCAATGACCGAGTGGGTTGACAGTCAAGGTGATGACTTCAAAGTCGTGAACGGCAAAGAGGAGATCGAATTCAAACTATCTAACAATGCCATTGCCTCTCCCCTGCAGTTGACCATTCATGCCACGAAGTATCTGGCGCCATTTGGCTCATTCTGGCTGCTTGATTGCGGGCCTGACGGCACGGTATTCGCGAAGCCGCTGGAAGTGAAGCCGAACGATGAGACCACCAAGAACAGCTGTTCGGTGTTGTTCTACTTCAATCCGGCGACCGAAGAGTGGGAAGTCGAGCAAGCTGAGCCATCAGGCAGCAAGCTGCTGATCAACCATTTTTCGAAGTACGGAATTGCCGATTAGTTGGAGGAACACGTTTTCTGACTCATGGCCCCGGGCGCTTTCGCCCGGGGTTTTTTTGTTTTGCCCCGCCCGAAGGGAGGACTGTAGCCCACCTAGAGCGGAGCGACAGGTGGGCTTCTCCGCTGTCATCACACTAAGAGATCGACAGCCATGATCAATGAACCCACCCGACGCTGCGCCTTGGGTGGGCTACCGACTCCATTGGCTTCTCCCCACAAAGTGTTGTCCAAATCCCTTATTTTTCCCGGAAAAATCGGTGTTCAAAACGGCTGTTCAAGAAGCGATCAGCGAGCATCCTCGCAAGGCGCTCTGTATCAACGCGTTATTTTGAGTGCAACGAAATGTTGCCGGATGAAACAGTTTGGCAACCACTTTGCAACACTCTTGACAGAATTGATTGGTCGTTGACCGCCACAGGGTCTGCAAAGACCCGGAAGGAGGAAATTTGAAGAGATCACCGTTTCGTACTTGGCTTATCCCGACGATATTGGTTGTGTTGGCTGTAACCGTGACCCTCGTGATTGGAGGTTGTACATCCAACGCCATCGCCCCGGAAAACGGAAATCCGAATCAGGCCAAACTGGATTGGTTGAATCAATTTTTCAATGATGGCGGAGCGGCCCGTGGACCCGGAATCAACATTGAGGGCTGTCCGGTTCTCTTTGACACCACACTGTCCCAGACGGTGAATCAGTGGGGTGCCCAGATTGACATGGTGCATGGCGCGGAGAAGATCGGTTTTTCGCTACCTTACATGGCGGTGACCCGTCAGGTCACTCTCAATATCCGTGTTAAGAAGTATCAAGCGCCATTTGGTGAGTTCTGGATGCTCGACTGCACTCCCAATGGCCAGACATTCAACTACCCGCTTTATTGCCAGCCCAATCAGCAGGTACTCAATTCTACCACCGCAGCGCTCTTCTACTACAATCCGAGCACCAGGCTGTGGGAGGTTCAGGCGACCGTGAGGGGTTCGAACCCGCAGTTGCCGATCTACCACTTTTCCAAGTATGGAATATCGTAGTCCTTAGCAGGAGGGAATAACTCACTAGCTCATGGCCCCGGGCGCTTTCGCCCGGGGTTTTTCTGTTGTTGATGACGCCCTTGAACAGTCCTGCTGTCACGAATGAGGGGTCAGGGGTCTTCGCTTTACGGAGCGTCCGAATGAATTCGGATTTGTAGAGGTGGCAGCCGGTGAAAATCTCCGCTATGCCGCCGTAGAAGATTCCCATCGCCAGAATCATCGTGTCCAGCGAGTAGAATCGAGCGTTGTCCAGATTTAGCTGACGGCAAACACAGATGGCGAAAACGGGGCCTCATGAATCCAGAGTTCAAGTCTGCGGACCACCACGGACATGAATCGCGCCTGAGGAATCTGCACTAGGCTCGTCAGTTCTTCAGCATTCTTCTTTCGAAGATCACGTGCAGCGGAGAGCGAAAAACCGATAACTAATTTACTATCAATATATTCCGCTGTTAGAAAGCAATAAGCGGAGAGGCAGGGATTCGAACCCTGGAGACCTTTAAGGGGCCTACACACTTTCCAGGCGTGCTCCATCAGCCAGACTCGGACACCTCTCCGGCAAAGCGCGCAATCTATTGGCTCGGAGCGAAAATGCAACGGTTTCTTTCTACGATCGTCAGATGATTGGTCTGCCGGAGTGGCGTCTGGGCAAGCCGAATCTCTTCAAGCCCCCGCGCAGACGGACAGGCAGACTTAGGTCTCACGAACTTGATTGTGGCCATTCCCTTGACAAATCAGGCGGTTGAACTATATTCAGTTGATAGATATTGCCGTAAGTCGAATCATCTTCTTGCCGTATGGAGATCGCCATGTTTTCCATCTTCTTCGCGATAAAGTCAGGCAGCCGCAGCTTGCTGGCAGCCATTTTTCTGGTGGTCCTACTTACCTTTTCTAATGCCGACTATTTGCTCGCCGGGACTCTCGCAGCTCGTCAACCGCTCCGGAACGTGCCGTTGTTCGCTGTTGACGGTTTTCAGCACCGACTCCTCGTTAAGTTTGGCGACGATTTGCAGATGCGTGCCATTCCCAGTGGCAATTTACAGTCGCTGACAAAAGCCGATATTATCGGACTACAGCAATTCGTGGCTTCGAAACAAATGCGGTTTTCGCAGCTGATCAGGCTTTCCGATGACAAGATTGAATTCCTGCAGAACCGAGGCGCCGAGCGTTCGGGGATAGCACAACCGGATTTGCGGAGCATGATGACAATTGCCGTAGATGGAGCGGGCACGAATGATCTGCTGGCTCTCGGCAAGGAGTTGCAGCAGCGGCCAGAAGTCGAGTGGGTGTATATTGAGCATCTTGGCGTACCTCCGCCGGGGGACATTCCGCCAAGCACACCCAGCTTTGTCAATTTGCAGACGTATCGCGGCCCCGATCCGGGCATGAGCGTCGACCATCTCTGGACCCGCGGTGGCCTGGGCCAGGGAATACGCTTGTCCGATTGCGAATACGGTTGGAACGCCAGTCACGAGGATCTAAATGACATCAATCTTCATCTGGAACCGGGGCAAACGCCTGATCCCTCGGTGCATACCAACGAATACGATGAACACGGCACTGCCGCTATGGGAATTGCCGCTGCACCCGCAAATGGTTATGGTATAGATGGTATAGCAGTAAACGCGACTATCTACACATATCCGGAATTCACGATCGAAGAAGGTTATCGTAGGACGACTTGTATCGCGCATGCGATTGCCAACTCCAGCGCCGGGGACGTTGTGTTGCTCGAAATGCAAGCCACTGGCCCTGGAGGAGACTACGGACCGGCCGAATTGGATCCGTCGGTGTGGACAACAGTGAAGAATGGCACTGACGCCGGCGTTATTGTTGTCGCTGCGGCCGGAAATGGCGCGCAGAATCTCGACAGTGCGCCTTACGACGAATATCGTAGCCGAGGGGATAGCAAGGCGATTATCGTGGGCGCAGGTACGGCAAACATACAGCATCTCCCCACCTCATTCACCACGTATGGGGCGCGAGTCAATGTTCATGCCTTTGGCTGGGATGCTTTTTCTCTGGGGTATGGCGACTATGCGCAAATCGGCGGCGACCCAAACCAGCGCTACACGTGGTTTTCGGGCACGAGTTCTGCCTCGGCGTTGACGGCGCCATCCTGTGCGGCCTTGCAATCGCGGGCGGTGCAAGTCCTTGGACGGCGGCTGACACCACTGGAAATGAGACAGATACTTATGGATACGGGCATTCCACAGGGCGCCGGATGGCATATTGGACCGGCTCTTGATCTTAGAAAGGCTTCCGAGAGACTCTGTTCTTATCTGACCAGTCCTACCGACACCGACCACGATGGCATTGCAGACCCCTGCGACAATTGCCCGACGGCAACCAATGCCAATCAAATTGACACGGACTATGATGGTCTGGGGGATGCCTGCGATCCTGACATGGACAACGATGGAATTCTGAATGCTGTTGACAACTGCAACTATGTTCCTAATCTCGATCAGCAGAACCATGACACAGACTCTCTGGGCGACGCCTGTGACAACTGCGACTCCGTGGCTAATTCCGAGCAGTATGACGAAAATCAGGACGGTGTTGGCGATGCCTGCGACGGTCAGATGCACATCATGAGCTACCAAATTCCTGACGGTTATAAAGAGGTACCCTACAACTACCAGATGCAGGTGCTTGGCGGAACTCCTCCTTACAACTGGACATATGTTAGCGGCGACATGCCCTATGGCCTGATTTTCACTGGTGGCGCGCAGGGGACTCTTAGCGGTACGCCGACTTGGAAAGCGACGTTTTACTTTACCATCGCCGTGTCAGACAACAGTGCGTCGACGATGGTGGACACCATACCTTGCCGTATGAAAATCACGGACCCGCCGCTGACATACGTCTGCGGTGACGCCGACGCGAGTGGAGAAGTCAATGTTTCGGATGCAGTGTACTTGATCAGCTACATCTTCTCCGGCGGACCTGCTCCCAATCCACTGAGGGGAGATGCCAACTGTAGCAGCGCCGTGAATATTTCGGATGTAGTCTATTTGATCGCCTACATCTTCTCCGGAGGTCCGGCGCCGTGCGCGGGGTGTTGAAGTTGTGGGGAAGAGATCAGGCTCAGGCGCTGCAAAGATTGTCGACCCGTGGGGCTCTTTGGGGGTTCAAGCACCCCAGTTACGCCTGCATTGTTTCGACGGCTGGCCAGCCACGCACGCTCAAGACCTTGTCAGACAGTAGTTAGACGGGAAACTGGAGTGAAAAAGCCTAACTCTTGTGGCGGCACAAGGGCTTACCAAAAATGTGTTTGACACCCGCTCCATTCCGGTTATATTGCGCGACTAATTGTTGCGTATGCAACAGTGTTTTTCGCTGACCATTGACGGAGGAATTTTGCTATTATGAAAGGCCAAACCTGGAAGATAATACTGACCTTGGTCCTGATCGTCGCGGCGGCTTGGTATTTTTGGCCTACCGTCCAATTCTTCACGATGGACGAAGCCCAGAAAGCGGCGCTGAAACAGGCTGATCCCGATGATTTCGTCCAACTGCAGAAGCGGGCGATCAAGCTGGGGCTTGACCTACAGGGCGGTATGCATGTGGTGTTGGAGGTTGACAAGTCACAACTTGACGAAAACGCCGCCAAAGACGCTGTCGATCGTGCTCTGGAGATCATCCGCAACCGTATCGACGAGTTCGGCGTATCGGAGCCACTGATTCAGAAGCAGGGCAATAACCGAATTGTAGTAGAGTTGCCGGCGCTTCAGGATCCCGAACGCGCGCGTAACCTGATCGGACAGACGGCGTTGCTTGAGTTCAAGCTGGTTGAGAGCCCGGAAAACACGCAGGCGCTCTTCAAAAAGCTGGACAAGATCGCCGAGAAGTTGAGCCCAACAAGCACAACACCTACGCCAAAAGCACCGGGTGCGACGGATGCCTTCGAGAATCCGTTCAGTGATTCCTCCAAATCGGCTGCAAACAAGGCTGATTCTACCAAGGATACTACAACTGCGACAGCAGACGAAGAGAACGCAAACGCGCTTACTCAGTATCTTGAATTTACCGGCACCGATTACTCGGTGCAAGATCAGGACTATGAGAAAGTTAAAGCGATTCTCGAACACCCAGACGTCAAGGCCGCCATTCCCGCCGAAGATCAACTTGCATGGAGCAGGGGTGTGGAAATCATCAACGGTAGGAAGCTGCGCCAGCTTTACCTTCTCAAGAGCAAAGTTGAACTAACGGGCAGACATCTGACTGACGCCCGACCGAACTACACCCAATATCACAAACCGAAAGTTGACTTCACGTTTGACCGTGAAGGCGGAAACATCTTCGGTCGCGTAACTGGACCAAATATCGGCAAGCCTTTGGCAATTCTTCTCGACGGCAAGGTTGAGTCGGCGCCGAACATTAAATCCAAGATTCGCGATCAGGGAATGATTGAGTTGACGGGTCAGCAAACCTACTTTGACGCCAAGGACCTTGCCACCGTGCTTCGCGCCGGTTCGCTTCCGGCGCCGGTGAAGATAGTGGAGAACAACATAGTTGGTCCGACGCTTGGTAAAGACTCGATCGACGCCGGCAAGACTGGTCTCCTTGTCGGACTAATTTTGATCATGATTTTCATGTTCGTTTACTATCGGATGTCAGGACTGCTTGCGGACGGGGTATTGATCATGAATATCTTTTTCCTGTTGGCGATTATGGCGTATTTGGGTGCCACGCTGACTCTCCCCGGCATTTCCGGTATCATCCTGACCATGGGTGTTACCGTTGACGCCAGCGTGCTGATTTTTGAACGTATTCGCGACGAACTACGGACGGGCAAAACGGTCAGAGCGGCTGTTGATGCCGGTTATGAGCGCGCAACCGTCACGATTATTGATAGTAATTTGACCACTCTTATCGCCGCCGGTGTGCTGTACTACTTTGGCACCGGTCCGATCAAGGGCTTCGCCGTAACGCTGGGCGCGGGTATCATCATCTCGTTGTATACCTCGCTGATCGTCGGCAAAACGATCTTCAGTTATCGCCGCAAAGCCACATCACTGAGTATCTGATCGGAAAGGAGTAAGAAA
>CAIVAP010000184.1 GCA_903903945.1 uncultured bacterium
CGAACGCTGCTAGCGGTATCTACTTCTATAAAGTCACTGCCGGCTCGTTCACCGATACCAAGAAGATGGTCTTGATGAAGTAATTCCTACTTCACGGATACATCATCCGAGAGCGGGTCTAGCGACCCGCTCTTTTTTTGTGGGGTCGAGATTTCGCTGTTGAGTCAGGTCTTAGCGGCGGGGATTGGTGGCAGGCGGGAGCGTGACCTGACTCATTGATAGCCGTCATGTTACACGCAGCGAGGATGGGCGACTCTCGAAGACAAACAGGTCATCGCCGCGCCACTCAGCCTGGCATTTGCTCGCGCGTCTACTCGTGGCGTGTGACGTGACCGAGTGCTCTTCCAATCTAACCTTGTGGCACGTCACGTTTGCGCCCTGTCCTCACCACTTCATCTGCAACTGCCAGAACAAAAACGCCCAATTGTCAGCGGAGTCGTCAAGCTGCATCGAGATCGGTTTCCCTTGGCCGTGTCCCGCCTTGCGTTCAATCCAGAGTAGAATCGGATTGTCGCCGACATTAACTGCCTGCATCTCCGCCGCGAATTTGCGGGCATGACACGGATCAACTCTTCCATCCGACTCACCCGCTTTGATCAGCGCGGCGGGATACTGCGTGTTGGGTTTGATGTTGTGGTATGGTGAGTAGGCAAGCAAATACTTGAACTGACTTGAATCCTCCGCTGAACCATATTCTGGCACCCAAAAGCGGGCTATCAGGAAATTTTGGTATCGAATCATGTCCAGAAGCGGCACTTCACACAGCACGGCCTTGCATAGATTAGGACGCTGCACCATAACCGCTCCGGTGAGCAAACCGCCGTTCGAGCCGCCTTCGATAGCCAGCCTGTCCCTGCTTGTATATTTGTTGGCAATCAGCCATTCAGCGGCGGCGATAAAGTCGTCGAACACGTTCTGCTTTTTCTCAAGCATACCGGCCTCGTGCCATTTTTCTCCGTATTCGTTGCCGCCGCGAAGATTCGGCATAGCGTAAACGCCGCCATGATCAAACCAGAGCAAGAGCGAGGAACTGAAGTAGGGGGTCATGTTTACGGAAAACCCACCGTAGCCGTAAAGCAGCGTCGGGTTAGAGCCGTCCAGTTTCAGCCCTTTCTTGTGTACGATAAACATCGAGATTTTGGTGCCGTCCCTGGAGGGATACCAGACTTGATGCGTTTCATATGTCCCGGGGTCAAATTTGACGGTTGATTTTTCGTACGAGTCAAGGCTGCCGTTGTCAAAATGGTAGCGCAGAATCGTCGGCGAATAGACAAATGAACTGAAGGAGAGAAACATCTCAGGTTCGTCCCATTTGCCGGTAATACTGTTGACATCCCCAAGAGTCGGCAGCGCAATCTCTTTCTCGAACGCCCCCGTCAAGCTGTACAGCTTTACAACCGAATAGGCGTTGTGAAGATAGGTCAGCACCAAACGCCTATTAATACAGCGAATTTCCTGCAGCGACTCGTCACTCTCCGGGATAAGCTCTTTCCAATTCTCGTGGCGGGGGTCGCTCATGTCGGCAACCATGACCTTGAAATTGGGAGCGTTTTCGCGAGTAATTACGTAGATTTGATTCTCGACAATAACAGCAGTGTAGGCAGAGGCAAAACCGGTGACAATTGGTCTAAGCCCGTCGCGTTTCGCCAAGTCCATATAATATAGCTCGTTGGTCTGGCCGGTGCCGGCATACACTACCACGATAAGGTAACGGCAGTCCTCGGACATACCGACCCCGATTCCCAGTTCCTTTTGCTCAGGCCGCTCGTATATCAGCGAATCGGTCGATGCATCAGCGCCAATTTTGTGGTAATAGAGCCGTTGATGATAGTTTTCATCACTGGCAGGCACCGTTCCCTTGACGGGATATCGCGTGTAGAAGAAACCGCTGTTGTCTTTTTCCCAGGCAACGGAAGTGTACTTGCAGCGCGTAATCTCTAACGGCAATACTTCGTGAGTGTTAGCATTCATCACGTGCAGCGTTGCGTCTTCAGACCCGGAGGCCGAGACTCCATAGGCGATCATGGTGCCATCGTCGGAAGTGGACGTCCAATCCATCGCCAGTGTGCCGTCGGTGGAAAAAGTGTTTGGGTCGATAAGCGTGCGCGGCTCGGCGTCGAGACCCTCCTTGACATAGAGTACCGATTGGTTCTGTAGACCGGAGTTCTTATAAAATAAATAGCGTGAACCATGTTTCGAGGGGGCCGTTGACCGTGCGTAATTCCACAGTTCGGCAAGGCGTGTCTTGATCTTCTCGCGAAAGGGTAGCGAGTCGAGCGCCGCTCTGGTCAGCGCGTTTTGAGTGTCGGTCCATTTCCCTACTTCGGGATCGGCGCTTGGCTCCAACCAGCGATAGGGATCGGATACCGATACTCCGTAGATTGTGTCGATAACGTTTACGATGCGAGTTGGCGGGTAATCGAATTTTCTGTCTTCAGCCACAACACCGCCTGGCGCTGTTGCAACCAACGCCAGTGCCAACCAGAGGGCAAATGCCGTTCCTTTCTTCATAACTTGACTCCTTGAGTGTAAGATGTTCCGAGCGCGCCGAGACGCGCCCGACAAATGGATTGAGTAGGGATTTCAGACTGCCGTTCCTAGCGAGAGGCATTTGTGGCGAAGAAACCCCACAAGACATGTCGACCTGCGAACTGCTGGCAATGCTCTCCTTAGGTCCGTTCTGCCTTTATAGACATGAACTATCACTTCATACATCAACGTATAAACAATTATTCAACAAGGGCATACACATACTCAACTAAGGCGATTGTTTAACTTACTGCCACTCTCTCTGAAACCGTTCAATCGGTTTCGTTTCACCCAACACGACCAGAATTTCCCCCTTCTGGAGCGCCCGGTCGCCTGTTGGCAGAAGTGTCGTCTTCTCAGTGCCGCTGGAACGCAGCAGAACCACCTGAACATGATACTGCTTGCGAAGGTCTAATTGGCTTAAGGTTTTTCCGACGAAACTGTCCGGTACCATAATTTCGACCAATTGCAGGTTCTCCCCTACCGTCATCTGCTCGATGACGTTTGGGAAGCGGAGCTTGTTCGCCACGCGCAGCGCCATGTCGCGTTCCGGGTAGACCACTTCATTGGCGCCGATCAATTCGACAATCTTTCCCTGATCGGGAGTGATCGCCTTGACCATAATGTGTCTGATCCCCATCTCCTTGAGATAGAGGGTGACAAGAATGCTGACATCGATCGAAGTGCCGAGGCTGACGATCACGGCATCGCACTGCTTCAGTCCCAGTTCTGCCAAGGTTTTGCGATCCGAGGCATCGGCAATCACTGCCTTGGCCACGAAATCCTTAATCGCTTCCACCTTCTCCTCATTGTTGTCGACAACAACAACATCGTGCCCTGCTCTCGCCAGTTCGAGCGCCAAATAGTGCCCGAAGCTACTCAGACCGATTATCCCAAAAGTCCTCAATGCCATACTATCCGCTCCGAAAACAAGAATCTGTAATTTGATAACTAAACGCCACAGTCATAATAGACATCCTTTCCTCGCTATCCGATCAAAATACGTCCTTCGGGATAAACGAACTCGGTCCTTACCTTGCGTCTGCTCAGCGCAACCGCCAGTGTGAGAGGTCCAAGGCGCCCGATGAACATGATAATGATGAGCACATATTTGCTGAACGTTGACAACGTCGGCGTGACGTTGGCGGAAAGACCAACCGTACCGAAAGCGGACACGGTCTCAAACAGCAATTCCAGATACTTCCCGTGCGCCGTCACTGACGACGCATTCGCCATCTCAGCCATCTGCACCAGCAAACTCCCGAGAATGACCACGCCCCCGGCGAGAAAGATCAAGGTCACCGCTTCCGACTGCACCAACGCGCTGACTGAGCGCTTATAGAAAGTGACCCTTTGCTTCTTGCCGATTGTAGAGCGAATCATTCCCATCAGCACCGCAAACGTCGACGTCTTGATGCCACCGCCGGTCGAACCGGGAGAGGCGCCGATGAACATCAAGATGACAACAATGACCAGCGTGGCATCAGACAATGCGCCGGTGTCAACCGTATTGAACCCCGCCGTACGCGGTGTAACTGACTGGAAAAGCGACGTCAGGATTCGTTCCTTGACGGACATCCCCTTCTCAACGTTGTTGTACTCGAGGATACCGACTGCCGCAGCGCCCAAAACGATCAGAAGGATCGAGACCGTAATAACGACCTTGGAGTGGATCGAAAATCGAAACGGCGCTTCCGCCAGGTAACTGGCGTGCCGCTTTTGCTTCAGCGAATCGAGAAATGATCTGGTTTGCGAAAGACCAAACTGGTACAACTCCAGGAAGACGATAAAGCCGATACCGCCAAGGAAAATCAGCAGCATAATCGTCGTATTGACCGTAATGTCGGCGCTGTAATTCATCAAATTGCTGCTGAAAGTAGAGAAGCCTGCGTTACAGAACGCCGATACCGAGTGAAATACCGATGACCACAGGGCCTGATCGGCTGGCAGGTCAGTCGCAAAGCGGCTATAGAGCAACATCGCACCGGTGCCTTCTATTAACAAGCTGACAACGACTACCGTCCAGAGCAGTCCTTTCGGCGTTGTCCCGCCCGTATGCCCGAGGGTCTTGGTCAATAGATCGGAGTCTCGCACTGTCAACCGCCGACCAAAAACATACAGCAGAAACGTCGAAAAAGTCATGATGCCGATGCCACCAAGCTGGATGGAAATCAGTACGACGATCTGCCCAAACATGCTGAAGTAGGTGCCGATGTCGACCACAGTCAAACCTGTTACGCAGGTTGCTGAGGTAGTCGTAAACAGCGCATCGACGAAGCTGATGGACTTGCCGGTTGTGGCAGATGGCAACATCAGAAATAGCGCCCCCGCAAGTATGAACGCGGCGAAACTTAGAACGAGAATCTTTTCAGGGGCCAGCCGTGCTGCTTTCATTGAGATGACCCGTCGTTTACCTCATCAATCAACGACATAAGATCCCACTCCCTTTGCGAGGATTGGCTTGCGTATGATGCAGCTTGAATTTCCAGACAGCGGTTATCGGACTCATAGAGAGAAACTTAGTTGTCGGTGGAGATAATGGCAATCGAAAAGTGGGGATACTGTCGTTCAGAGATTCTCAACCTGAACGCCGTATTTATCCTCCAGAATCTGCAGAAACTCGAACGAAGGGCTATTAGGAAGCGTCCCGGCTTTGACCTTTCGTTTGTATTCTTTCAAGGCGTTTATTTCGTCAGGAAAGTAACGCAGGAATGTCGAATCGAGAGTGATGATTGTCCCGAAGGGAGTACTCATCATCGAATTCCATTCCTCGAACGGGGTCCTGGCAATTGCCACCCTGCGATCGGCCAGCATCGCTAAACTTAATTTGCGCTCATGCCCGGGGCGGCCGCGTTTCTCCACTGCCTGCCAGTTGCGAGCAGCTTCCGTATCCACGAGTCCGTAGATGTCCACAATCGTCACCTTGGGTCCCGCAGCAAATCCGAGATAGCCGATATTGCCGTGGGCGATCACGAGCGGATATTGGGTATTCTCCTGCAACTGTCTTAGTTGTAGTCCGAGTTTATACCAATTCTGACCGACAGGCTCCTCGAATAGCGCACGGTAGGCCGGGTGATACAGATCGTATACCTGTCGTTCGTCGGCAATAAAGCCCTGCCCGCGTGGCAGGTTGATGGGATACAAAACAAACACGAAAGTACCAAGCAAAAGGATCGTTCCAACCAACCTCAAGCGACTCTGTGAGCGAATCAAGTAATTAAGCGAATCCGCCAGCAACACAACCAGGATTACCATTGACGGCAGCAGGAATCGATAAGCCATAAAATCGCCGCCTAGCCGCACCACGTAAAGTGCCAACAGTGCCGACTGCGCAAGCATAACGAACTTGGTGGGGCTGCTAAAAGCCTGAGAGCGAAATCTCCGGCTGACGGCGATCAGGCCAATCCAGCCGCCCAACGCCAGCAGCAGGATTGGTGAATAGTGCCAGAAATGGAGAAAGTAAGCGATCCCTGCGCTCCAGTAAGCGCCGAGACCATCCTTGGCATAGTACGTGTTCGGAAAGAAGGCGCCGTAATACAGCCAACGAAAAAGATGGTAGCCACCGGCGAACAGAACGAGCGGCAACGACAGCCGCAGGATATCGCGCCATATCAGAAGAATTTTCTCTCGCTGCTTTAGTACATATAGGCGTGTCACCTGCCACACGATGACGCCATAGAACGACGCGACTAGCAACACCAATTCCGGTCGTGTCAGGTAAAGCAATGCCAGCAGGGTCCCGTGGAGAATCGGTTTGCCCAACAAATCATGCTTCTGGTACGATTGATAAAACCACACCAGCAGCAGACAGACCAACGGGAACTCCAGACCACTGACACTAAAATCACGAAAGCCTGTATGTGTTAGCAGCAGCACCAACGCCAGCGGAAGCGCCACGACATTGCCCTTGCTGTCCTTGCTGCAAAATGTTAGCAAGATCAAGGAAGCTACGGTCAGACCTAAACTCAGCAGAAGCGCACTGGCGCGAATCGAAATCCCCAGCGCTGCCGGAATCGTCACGAGAAAGAGCCACAGAGGATGAGTAAATCCCTCGACGCGATCGCCGATGTTATAAACCAGCCCGTAGCCATGAAGGAAGTTATCAATATACCTGAAGGTGATATAGGCATCCTCAGCCGCCCACAGGCGACTCACCACGGCATAGAGTCCTACAACCACGAAACCGATTTTGATTGCTGTCAGAAAACTGTCAGAGGAACTGTGTGGTCCTGTACCGGGGGCTGCCGTCTGCTGCGAGTGTGTTTTGTCAGTCTTGCGCATCGACGAAGCTCATCAAGAGTGTCGCAATAACCGCTTCCGAAATTGTCGTTAACGGCGGTCAAGAAATCGCACGAAGACGGCTCAGCCGGAAACGTCCTCTCCGCTGAGGAACTTGAAATACAATATACGCAAAGGGCTGGAATTGTCCAATCTGGTCGCCAGAGAAAGAGCAAGTCCTGTCGACGAACACCATAGGGAAACATTTGCCATCAGCAAGACGAAGCAGATTTGTGGCTTTAATGCCGATCAGCCGCTATCTTGCCCAGCGTCGAGACCTGAGGTGAGTGTTGAAGAAGCCCAAACCGTGTCATTGCGAGGAGTGCTGGGTGCTGAGGTGGGGTGGGGAACACGACGAAGCAATCTCGATTTACGCTCTCCAGATGCAGGCGCGCAGATTGCTTCGTCGTCATTGCCCCTCCACTCTTCCACCCACCATGACTCCTCGCAATGACAACTCCGAGCTTTTTCGACACTCCCCTGAGTAGCTGTAGTTTTGCAAGGCGAGGTCGTTTGTGCCGAAGTTGAGTTCCTGGCCGAATCGTGTGACAATTGCTCGCATTGGTCTCGTCTTCTACCTCGTTGTTCTAGTTTACGATCAAAATCTGTGGTCGCGTCTGGTGGCATCGTTCTTCGCAGTGCTTGTGATCGTCGGCGATTGGCTGGACGGTTATCTGGCAAGGCGGCTGAACGAATCCTCGGCGCTCGGCAGCGTGCTCGACATCGCCGGCGACCGCATTGCCGAAACCGTACTCTGGATCGTTCTCGCCGATTTGAAACTTGTGCCGCTCTGGATACCGATCGCGGTGATTTCGCGCGCCGTACTCACCGACTCGATCCGAGGCTATCTCCTGAAGTATGGCTACACGGCGTTTGGCCGGACGACAATGATGCAAAGCGCCGTCGGCAGATTTCTCACTGGCTCACCCATCATGCGCACTGGCTATGCGCTACTGAAGGCGTTCACTTTCGGTTGGCTGCTTATGATTTCAGGACTGGATAAGCTGCAGAATGAGCTCCCCATTGTGTCAGACGACTTTCTCGGCATTGGCTATAGAATCGGCTATATCACCGCAATCATCTCGGCGGTCGTCTGCCTCGTGCGCGGCATTCCGCCTATCGTCGAGGGCGCCATACTGATTCGTGATTTGGAAGACAAGCCGGGAAACTGAGCCGAGAAGCTTGTTGCTGTTGATCAGAACCTAACAACCGCAATCAGAATTGTCGAGGGGATTCTTCTTGACCGCAATCGAGAAACCGGTCATGCCGAAACGATCGGCGCCGTAATCGACATAGATGTTCCCGCGTTGTTCGATACTATGAAGCAGATCACGATCGATGTGGGCACTGATGCCGTTGGATTCGAGTTCTACTAAACCATCCGTTGACTCTTCCAGAGCCATCCCCATCTGGGGACCGCTTCAGCCAACTCCTTGAAGGTAAAGCACCAATTGACGATCTTTCGCCTTCTCTGCTTCCAGCACGGGCTTAAGCGAGTCTCTGGCGCTATCGCTGACAAACAACATGATGGTGTTCCTTTCTCATACCTACCTAATTAGATCGGCAGCGGGGTCGAATGATTCAAAGAAATATAACGACGAGACATGCGAACGATGTAGCACTTTCCTCCCCCACTTGCTCCAGAGCCACAAGGCGACCAACCATTCAGATGCTTTTGCCGGAGCAATGGAACTCGTTTCCTGCCAAAGGGTACAAGTTAGTACATTCATATCACGGAGGTAATCATGGCCACAAGCAGAGTACTCCTCGCTCTCCTGTTCGTTTCTGCGGTAGTCCTCGCGATCTCATGCGGCGATCACGGTAAATGTCCACCACCTGATGACCACAGGGCTTACGCCAGCAGAGTCATTCGCGACTATCAGTTTCTGGACATGACTTATTTCGATCTCGCGCGTTTGGACACTGTCGGCTTTGATGACTTGCTTCCGGGCGACAGCATCACCGAACTTGATCTTTACTTCTCCGTAAACGATAATGACGTCAACTACACCCACGACAAGCATCCATGCCGCCTCTTTGTTGATCCTTTCGACACGACAAATTCACGGTATTTCAACGAGAACGTTGAGGGCGCGTTTGTTTCATTCACCAAGAGTTCAAGTTATGGCAATTTCTATTTCCATCCCACCGAACACTATGTAATCATGAGTCAACCGGTCACTAATCTGTCGATTGGCGCTTACATCAAATACCGACGGTGGACGGACGCTACGCATACTGCCTATGTTGACAAAGAGATCGGCGGCAGGCCAGACACTTCGACCTATACGCTGAAGCTTATCGCCTGCGCAAATCCGCAGCCAACGTACGTTACTTGGAACTACATTTGGCGCAATGTATATAGTCTTGGCGGTAGAATTGACGATCCGGACAATCTACAGGTCAAGATCTACTATGGAGGGGCCACGAGCACTGCGGACCGCGATGCCTCTGATCCGGACAATCAACAGGGGAAATACTTCATCAGCCTGCTTGGTCTTGACAATGACAACAACGGGCAAATTGACAGCCGTAACAACCAAATAGTCGACCTCACCCGAGGGCACTTGCGCTTCCCGAGTCGCGAGCCATTCGCTGACTCAGAGCTTGTAAGGCGCGTCGACACTCTCTACCACACAAACTCACCATCTGATAGGGCGAAAGCGAGCAAGTACTACCTGCTCGTCCGAATGCCTGCAGATTAGAAGTCAGCCAGCCAAATCCCATCACACCCAAACAAAAAGGGCGGTCTTTCAACCGCCCTTGCGCTATTCAACATGATAAGGAGAACTAACCCTTGCTTTCCTTGTCTTTCTTTGATGGCTTCAGAAGCGTACCGTATTTGGCCTTGTCCTTAAGCAGTTCCACGGCCTTGAGAACGTCTTTATCTTCCTTCAGCGTCAAACGCTCATAAATTGTGCTCTCGCCGAACAACACCCGCAAGAACTCGCGCTTGATCGACTGGCGGATGTAATCTTTCGATTCGTCAAAGTCCTTGCTTTTTTCCTTGTCGATACCGGCACGCAAGTCAGCGATGTCCTTATCGAACAATGCCGACTTCTTTTCCTGCTTGGCCGCATCCACAAACTTGTCGAGATCAAGCTCTAAAGCCGTCTTGTAAGTGAAGTTCCGCTCCTTGATGTAGCTGCCAAAATCTTGGATCATCTGATCGGTCGCTTCGAAATCCTTTTTGATCCCCGGATGTTTCGCCGTGTAATCGACTGCGAATTCAAAGAACAGATTCTTGCGAATCAGGTTGTACTCGATCGGCTTCCAGGTCTCCTCCGGAACTGTCACATCAGGCACCACACCACCACCACCGGTGACCTTGCGGCCGGAGTTCGTATAGTACACTTGCTTAGTGCTGTCGACTTCAGAGGATTTGTTGGTGATCGCGAGGTCATCGATCCCTTCGTCATACCCTTTGTGCGCCTTTTCGGGCTTCTGAATACAGCGTCCCGAAGGAATGTAGTATTTCGCGGTCGTCAGCTTCAGCGCGAAATCCCCCTGCTCGCCGCCGAAGATTTGTTGCACCAGTCCTTTGCCGAAAGTCGTGCTGCCCAAAACCACCGCCCGATCCCAATCCTGCAGCGCACCCGACACGATCTCAGACGCCGAGGCCGTGCCACCGTTGACCAGCACCACCATGTCACCGTCCGGGAAGATCGGATCGGCCGTTGAGTTGTATTTTTTCTGGGAGGTCGGATATTTGCCCTGCGTGTAAACCACCAGTTTGTCCTTCGGAAGGAACAGATTCGCGACCGTGATCGCCTGATCCAGTAACCCACCGCCGTTGGAGCGCAGATCGAAAATGAGTGATTTGATGCCCATGTTGTTCTTCATGTCGAGTATGGCAGCCTGCAACTCGTCGGTCGTCGTCTCGGCGAATTTGTCGATACGGACATAACCGATACCGGGCTCGACCAAACCGTAATACTTGACCGATTTCAGTTCGATGACGGCGCGTTCAACCTCGTAATCCATCAGACCGTCAATACCGGGTCGTTTAATGGTCAGCTTGACTTTCGTACCCGCTGGACCGCGCATCAGATTGGAAGCGTCCTCGGTGTTCATACCGTCTGTGGAAGTGGAATCGATTCTCATGATCTGATCGCCGGCGTGGAATCCCATCCGCCAGGCCGGTGTCCCTTCCATCGGCGCTACAATAGTCACGCGATTGTCGCGCAGGTCGATCTGCATGCCGACACCTTCATACTTGCCGTGCGTGTTCTCCATCAGCGCGTTGTAAGTCTTGGGCTTCAGGATCACGCTGTACGGGTCAAGATTGGACAGCATGCCCTCGATACCTGATTCGACGAGACTCTCCGGATCAACATCTTCCATGTATCGCGTGTGAATCTTGTACGCGATATCAGCCATCAGCTTGGTATAGTAGGCAATGGAGTGTTTCGAATCCGCCATCGGCTCTGTCCCGGTCTGTCCCTGTCCCGCCTGCGCATAGATGCCTTTGCTGTAAACCACGTCCTGCAAAGCAAGCTGCGCCGCATCACCGGAACCCACGACCCAAATCACTCCGATCGCGACGATCGCCAGCATAAGCACATAGAGTCTCACACGTAAATCAGTCATATATCTTTCCTCCAAGCTGATGTCGAATATGATGTCGCATACAATAAACCTTATTTGCTGATTCTGTCAAGTTGCGGCCAAACGAGCCATACTTCCCAGATCGGCGTCTATCTTCTTACCATTACAACGGTTATACAACCGATTTTGTTTCTGGGTTCGCACGTTGTTTTGGCCGTCTTCAGGTAACAAAATACATGCGAATGGTTTAGGCACGCACTTTTCCAGCGCAATCACAGTTGAAACGCCGGAATCGACCGTCATTCCCAACCGCTGCGCTAAACACCTGTTATACACCACTATATGAAACCGGCATTTGACAAAAGAACAAATGTCCAAAACTTCTACAGCTATTCTACGGTATTTACAAGTGATTGTGAGATGCTATATTGGCATTCTAACCGGAGGAGCGCGTAAAATGTATCTGTCCCGCAGACTCAATACCGAAATCGGTGAACTGACACTGATCGGCGATGGCGCCGTCGTTGAATGCATTCTCTTTCAGGGCACACCGGTACCACGCCAATACAAAGGCAACCTGAAGGAAAGCCGCTCAGCGTACGCTAGGGCTGCCAAGGAAATCAAATCCTACCTGCGCGGTCACGTCACCGAGTTTACGTTCCCATTCTCGCTCATCATGACCGATGGGTTTCGCAAGAAAGCGCTGGAAATACTTGCGCGCGTTCCCTACGGCAAAACAATCAGCTACCAAGAACTCGCTGCCAAAGCCGGCTCTCCGCAAGCACACCGTGCGGCCGGCTCCGCCTGCGCAAATAATCCCTTACCCATTGTAATTCCCTGCCATCGCGTACTCAAATCGGACGGCACCCTCGGTGGGTTCGGCGGCGGCGTGCTGGTAAAACGCCGACTCCTTGACATCGAAAAATCCACCTACAAACGATAAATATATCACACGAGGTTATCATGGATCCACGCATTGAGAAACTTGCTGACGTTATGGTCAACTACTCGATCAAGGTCAATAAGGGTGATCTATTCAAGATCGAATCTCCGTATCAAGCGCTCGACCTGGTCAAAGCCGTTTACAAGAAGGCACTGGAGAATGGCGCTTACCCCTATGTTGACTTCTACGATGAGGATTTCCAAGAGCTGTTCTTCAAAAATGCTTCTGACGATCAACTCAAGTTCATCTCGCCGGTAAGGAGACTGGAAATCGAAAAGATCGATGCCAGATTCTTTGTCTGGGGTGCGAAAAATACGAAGTTCCTCACCAATACTGACCCGAAACGTCAGGCAATGGCGCAGGCGGCACGCAAGGAGATTTCCGAGATCTATTTCAGACGCACCGCCAGCGGCGAAATGCGGTGGTGCGGCACATTGTTCCCAAACAACGCCATGGCGCAGGATGCGGGAAAGTCGCTGACCGAATTCGAGGATTTCGTTTATTCAGCCGGTTATTGCGACACCGATGACCCGATCAGCAAGTGGCGGCAGATTTCCGCCGAGCAAGACAAGATTGTTAAGGCCCTTAGCACTATCAAGAAGATCCGCGTGAAGAGCGCCGATACCGACTTGCGGTTGAATGTAGAAGGTCGCAAGTGGATCAATTGCGATGGACAAGAGAATTTCCCCGATGGTGAAATTTTCACCTGCCCGATCGAGGATTCTGCCAATGGTGTGATCACTTACTCCTATCCTGCCTGCTACGCCGGTCGCGAAGTTGAAAACGTGCAACTGACATTCAAGAATGGCGTGGTTACCGATTTCACCGCCGGCAAGAATATCGACTTCCTGCGGGAAATGCTCAACGTCGATGAAGGCGCCACGAGAATTGGCGAATTCGCAATCGGCACCAACTACAACATTCAGGTGTTCTCCAAGAATACGCTCTTCGACGAGAAGATCGGCGGCACCTGTCACATAGCAGTCGGCAACTCGCTGTACGAAGCCGGTGGCGTCAACAAATCCGCCATTCATTGGGACATGGTCTGCGAACTCCGCAACGGCGGTGAAATTTACGGCGACGATCAACTGATCTATAAAGACGGTAAGTTCCTACCGGGGTTTGTGGAGTAACATGTGTCTGGTGCATGTTCGATCAAGAGTTTTCTGGAGTTAGTTCCAGAGTGACTACGTGAGCCAATTGGCGAAAGGCATAGACAATGCGTGAAAGGGTTGAGGTAAAGGGCCTCTGGTGGTTACCTGACAAGCCTGAATCAAGAATTCCCGGCACCCTTGTCTTTGACCCGGGGTCAGGAACTCGGCTGAGCCTAGCTGGGACGTTTCAAAAGATCAGATCAAGTTCCGACGTACCCCCGACCTTCGAAGTTGTTTTGGGTGTGACCGACTCCGGCGGACTCATCACCCTTGTCAAATGCGCCTTCAGGAACGGCAACTTTGACGTTGTTGGTGTTCTTCTTTCGGAACTTGAGCCGGAGATTATTCTCTCCGGTGCGCACTTCAATAGCCTTGCGGATCTCAAGTTCCATAGAATCTCAGCTCGCCTCACAGATTTGAATGAATGGGTGGGGCTATCTGGCTTCGATATTGGCTTTCCAACCGAAAACGGTGAAGCTTTGATCAAATACCGCCTACCAACAGGTCCGAGAGCCCTGCTGGATAACGGCGATGAGGTTTCTGTCGACTTTGCCCTTAGCGGACTTGGCTGGCAAAGACACCAAAGCAAGGCAGAGATCGTGCAAAAGGTGTACATGACGTACAGGCCCGTCAGTGAAGTCTCGTTGCATGAGCTACTGGATCGCATCTGGAGTTTGCAGCAGTTCATGTCATTTGCGGTCCTGCGACCCGTAGACGTTACCGAAATGCAGGTATATTCCAGAAACCACTCACGGGTTGTCAACGACAAGGAATTTCCTTCGCCAATCGACATCTACTTTCGATCTGAGGATATGGCCGATCATTCTTCACCGACGTTGCAAGAGTACATGCTTTTCAGCGTTCCACAACTCGCGGACAGTTTCGAAGTGACTATTCGCAAGTGGTTCAATACCTATTTTGAGATAAAGGACGTCATCGACATTTACATCGGCACTCTGCGAAATCGATCCATGTACTTGCAGCACCAATTTCTGAGCCTGTGCCAGGCACTGGAAGCATTTCACAGATTGAAGATAGGTGGGACACTTCGCTCCAAGTCAGAACACCGCGAGTTATTGAGGAGGTTGAGGCATTCTGTCTCAAAAGATGTCTGGTGTTGGCTCAAAGGCTTGCTCTCCCACAGCAATGACCTGTCACTAAGATTGAGACTCGAGTGCTTGTATGAGACATTTTGTCCGGAGCTGGAAAGCATCCTCGGTGCAAGGACGAGGTTTGCAAGACAAGTCGTTCTGAATCGCAATTACCTGACTCATTATGAGTCGAGGTTGAAAGACAAGGCCCTACGGGGACTGGATCTCTACGTGCTATGCGAAAAGATGAGAATCTTGATGGCAATATGCCTACTCAAAACCATGGAATTTCCGGAGCCAGTATGTGCCCACGCGAAATTGCTCTTAGGCAACCAGTTCCGCCAGCTCGTTGCTCTTAACAGGTGGACCGAGACATTAGAATAGTCCTGTTGATAAGAATCGCTTCGGTCTTGAGAGTTTTGTAGGTCAAAACCGCTTCGGTTTTGACACTTCGCTACCTCCACCCAAGCGGAGCGACGGGTAGGAATTTAGGGACATTCATCTCAACCCTCCCAAAGCACCCACCTGTTGGGCGTGCTACCGGCTGGTTTCCTGGACAAGCTTCCTCGCCTGTCCCGAACGAGGTCGCGAGTTTGAGCCTCGTCCATCCCGCTTCGATTGCGAGACCTTGGTGCAAGCCGGGACTTTTCACGTTGACCACTATCAGCCCCGATCATATATTTCAAGATGACTGGCCCGTGAGGCCCGGTAACAGTTGTAAGAGGACAGACAAATGCGTCAACCGTTGCTACTAAAGAGCGCAAGAATCATTGATACCATCTCAGGTGAAGTACGCGAGCCCCTGGATGTGCTGGTCTCCGACGCAGACATACAGGAAATCTGCCCGAGCATTAAGAGGGACGCCAGCAGCATTCAGGAGCTCGATTGTCATGGCAAATTCATCATTCCAGGGCTTTTTGATTGTCATACTCATCTTGCTGCTCTGACGAGACAGCCCCTGGAAGTTCAGAAGGAAATTCATGATGAATGCGATCTAGGCGAACCATTTCAAGAGGACAAACTGGATGAACTGGTGTTATCCGATTTCGTACGCCGGGGTGTGACACAGGTGCGGGATCTGGGAGGGCCAATAGATATCTTGAAGGGCTTGAGAGAAAAGGCTTCGCGGCATCAATCAGCAGGACCAGATATATTCTTCGCCGGACCCATGTTGGAAATGCCCCCGTTAAGGGGCGCACAGATGAATGAGCGTTGGCCCGGCTGGACAATGGCAGTCACGTCTTCAGCAGATGCCGAGGAGGTAGTGAGGTCACTCCATCGTGCCGATGTGAAGATGCTCAAAGTCTTCGGGAGGTTCGAGACGGAGGTACTCGATTCATTGGTCAGTTGCGCAGGGCAGTTTAATCTGCCAGTTACGTGCGATCCCGGTCCGACTTTCTTCCACGACATATCTGTCGATATCGGGATTGATTCAGGAATCCGGTGTTTTGAACACGCCAAGTCGGTTTGGTACACGGTGCTTAAGGACAGGCTGAGGAACGAACATGACGAGTTGCGGGGTGCATCTCCTGAAGTGAAGAACGACTTCGTGCAACGGCTATTCGACATGGGACCGGAATCAATATCAATTTCAAAGCTTGGTAAGTTGGCTGAGGTAATGAATGAAACCGGTACGCTCCTGTGCCCCACCCTGCACATTTTCAAGTTCTACTCGGAAAAGCCCCAGGTATTCAGCGACACGGAGCCGGAGAAATTCGGGCCGATCTTTACAAAGCTGTTTGAAATCGGGTGCTTGATTGTTTCTGAACTCGCCAAATACGAAGTCAGAATTTTGGTTGGACAGGATGGTTATATTCCCCGCTTCACTCATGGTGAGATGGTTCTACTCAGTCAAAATGGTCTGAGCGCAATAGAGATATTGAAAGGTGCTACTCGCTATCCAGCCGAATGGCTTGGGATCGCCGATAAATATGGCTCAATAGCAGCAGGGAAAAAGGCCAATCTCGTTGTTCTCGAGCGAAATCCCGTTGAAGACATTAGGAATGCGCAATCCGTCTATGTGGTAGTACGAGATGGCGTAGTTGCTTCTTGATCGGATTAGACCTGATACGCGACGGCGTCATTTTGTTGCTTCGCTACCCCACCCGAGCGCTGTGACAGGTGGAAATCTAAGCACATCAATCCCAACCAAACCAAAGCACCCACCCGTTCCTGCGTTGTCAGGAATCACGAGGTTGTCCCACAAGTTACGCTTTGGGCATACAAGCCAAGGATAGCGTGCAATGTGTAGGGGTCGCCCTTGCGGCGACCCGCATGAACATTGGACCAAACGACGAATCCGCAGGCGCACGCTGTACGCCGCTACCAGAAATGCTTCTCTTGTCGGCAAAAACCACGCTTATGGAACAACCTCTCCTTTCCTGAAGACCTTGGCTGGCTTGCTGATCCGGGAGGAAAGGATTCCTGCCAGCACACTCAAACCGGCTCCCCACAATTTCCCTTGACAACGTCTAATCTTAGACGATATATTATCTGTGATGCAAGACCTGATCGCCCTGCTGCGCCAACATGGCATTCAACCGACTCCGCAGAGATTGGCGGTGGCGGCATACGTGCTGGACAACACCAGCCATCCGACCGCCGATGAGGTTCTGGCCAGGGTGCGTCGCGCTTGTCCGACCGTATCCCGCGCCACGGTCTACAACACGCTCAATCTCTTCGTTGACAAACGTCTGCTGAAACCACAAATTCTCAGGGAAGGCACCATCGTTTTTGACGCCAATGTCACGGCTCATCACCATTTTGTGGATGACAGCACCGGCCGGGTTTATGACATCCCCTGGGATGCGTTGAGGGTGACCGGTGACAGGGCGCTGAAAGGTTTTGAAGTGCGCGAGTTTCATGTCGTGATGCGGGGTCGTCGGCGTCGAATCCGATAGTTGTTTATTTTGATAGGTAATTAGATTATGTCTAATACGATACGACATCCACAACAACCACTATTCGTAGGCAGGAGCGGTATCGGAAGCTTGCTCCAAAGCCACCGGAGGAAATGATGAAGAAAAAACCTCAGCTCACAACTTCAGCCGGCATTCCCGTCGGCGACAACCAGAATGCTCTGACCGCCGGACCGCGGGGTCCGTTGTTGGTGCAAGACTGGCAACTTTTCGAGAAACACGCCCACTTCAACCGTGAGCGGATCCCTGAGCGCATCGTCCATGCCAAAGGCTCCGCCGCCTATGGCACCTTTACCGTGACCAACGACATCGCCAAATACACCAAAGCCGCGATCTTCGCCACCACCGGCAAGAAGACCGAGTGCTTCCTCCGTTTCTCCACTGTCGCCGGTGAGCGCGGCGCCGCCGATGCCGAACGGGATGTGCGCGGATTTGCCCTCAAATTCTATACCGAGGAAGGCAACTGGGATCTTGTCGGCAACAACACGCCGGTCTTCTTTATCCGCGATCCCTACAAATTCCCTGACTTCATTCATACCCAGAAGCGCGATCCCAAATCAAACTTGCGCAGCAACACGGCGATGTGGGACTTCTGGTCGTTGTCTCCCGAGAGCCTGCATCAAGTAACGATCCTCTTTTCCGACCGAGGTCTGCCCCGCAGTTTCCGCCATCTCCACGGCTTCGGCAGCCACACCTACAGCTTTATCAGCGCCAAGAACGAGCGCGTCTGGGTCAAATTCCATTTCAAAACCATGCAGGGAATCCAGAACCTGACCGATGAGGAAGCCACCCGCCTCATCGGCGCTGACCGCGAGAGCCACCAGCGTGACCTTTTCGAAGCCGTCGCGCGCGGCGAGTTCCCTCGCTGGCGCGTGATGGTGCAGTTGATGCCCGAGAAAGATGCTGAGAAAACCAAATACAATCCTTTCGATCTCACAAAAGTCTGGCCGCATGCAGACTATCCTCTGATCGAGGTCGGCATCATGGAACTCAACCGTAATCCCGAAAACTATTTCGCCGAAGTCGAGCAGGCGGCCTTCTCCCCCGCCAATGTCGTGCCCGGCATCAGCCACAGCCCTGACAAGATGCTCCAGTTTCGGATCGTCTCCTATGCCGATGCTCACCGCTATCGGCTCGGTGTCAACTACGAAAGCCTGCCGGTCAACCGACCGCACTGCTCCGTCAAAACCTACTATCGCGATGGCTCAATGCGCTGTGACGACAACTCAGGCGCAGCCGTCAATTACGAACCCAACAGCTTCGACGGTCCCGTTGAAGACCCACGTTTTAAGGAACCGCCGTTGTCCATTTCCGGTGACGCCGATCGCTACGATCACCGCGACGGCAACGATGATTACACTCAGCCGGGCAATCTCTATCGCTTGCTGCCGCTCGACGAACGGAGTCGGTTGCATCACGCCATCGCCGGTGCCATGGCTGGCGTACCGCGCGAAATCATCGAGCGCCAGTTGGCGCATTTCGCCAAGGCTGATCCGGCCTATGGTACCGGCGTCAAGAAAGCTCTGGGCTGGTAATCTCGCGACTGCGTTGACAGACTGGCGCGGTAATGCGCACACTATTTTTCCGGGACAGGCTCCCTAACCCGTCCCGGAAATTCCATTTCTCCCTTTGAAATCATCATGACAATTGCTTCCTTCCATCATGCTGACTAATACGAATCAAGACAAACCGCGTTTCCGCATGATTGCCAAGACCATCTACGGTTCGGAAGACCTGCTGGCCAAAGAACTAGCTGGTTTGGGCGCTTTCGATGTGAAAACGATGAACCGGTCGGTTGAATTCTACGGTGATAAGCAACTGATGTATGAAGCGAATCTGTGGTGCCGTACGGCTACCAGAATTCTAAAACCCATCGTCAGTTTCGAGGCCGCTGATGACAACGAACTCTATCGTACTGCGTCGCGCATTGACTGGGTGGAATACCTCGGTCTGGATCAGACCTTTGCTATTGATGCTGTGATTGTTGATTCCCAATTCACCAATTCCCTGTATGTGGCTCAAAAAACCAAGGATGCCATTGCTGACCAGTTTCGAGACAAGACCGGACAAAGGCCATCGGTTGACGTGAAAAGCCCCGACATCAGAATAAATGTCTACATATATCACAATGAATGCACTCTCGCCATCGACTCATCAGGCGACCCACTCTTCAAACGGGGCTACCGCAGGAAGACCGGCGAAGCACCACTAAACGAAGTTCTTGCTGCCGGGATCGTGCTGCGATCCGAATGGGATAGAAACAGTTCGTTTGTTGACGCCATGTGCGGTTCAGGAACTATTGTTATCGAGGCAGCCTTGTTGGCTCGAAACATCGCTCCGGGATTGACCAGGAACAAATATGGATTTATGAACTGGTCGAATTACGATAGTGATCTCTTCAAGTCGATTTGCGAGAAGGCGCGCCAGGTGATCATCCCCAACTTGAACTTCCAAATTGTCGGATCTGATATAGACTCGCAACTGATCCAGGAAGCATCCGAGAATGCCAATCGGGCCGGGGTTGGCAAGGATATCATCTTCAAACAAAGTGATATTGTTGATTTGGTTCCTCCGCCACCACCGGGAGTTGCCATTATCAATCCTCCCTATGGTGACCGGCTGTCCATTGATAATATACAGAGTAGCTATCACGCAATTGGGGATGCCTTCAAGAAAAACTTCACCAACTATGATGCATTTGTTTTCACCGGAAATGCAGCCGCCGCCAAACATATTGGCCTGAGAACCTCACGACGAATACAGATGTACAACGGTCCAATTGAATGCCGACTACTAAAGTTCGAAATGTATAGAGGCACCCGCAAAATTGAATCAAAGCTGTAGCTGTAGGTCAAAACCGCTTCGGTTTTGGCAGATTCATTCTTCCTGTGCTGACCTCGCGCCGAACGGGAGCTGTTGTAGGTCAGCGAGCCCGAGCTTCCCGCTCTAATGCCTTATGCTCTCCACGCTCTCGCGAACGAAGATGCGCTTCAATCACGAGAACAAGGGCTCCTGACTGATTCGTTCGGTTTCGTTGTGGGCGGTTGATGCGCAAAGAGAAAAGTGTCACAACCGAAGCGGTTTTTACCTACGAAACTCGAATTAGGGCTTGCCCGACGTCGCTTTTGTGACGAAGAAAGCCACCAAAGTAGTCTGGTCGGGACTAACCGTGACCATAGGCTTCGGAGAGGCCACCGGTTGATGGTTGACGACGACGCTGTCGATCCGCAATTCGCTCCCGACGTCAATGGACACCTCGTATTCTCCTGAAAGAATTCTATACGACACCAGGCTCACCTGCTCGGTCTGAAAACCATTCAGAATAATCCGTCTCCTGATTAGTTCCTGCTTGCCCGATTTGACTACGGTTACCCTCAGATTTCCTTTTGCAGAGCTATTGACCATCAGATTTAGCACTACGGTTGTATCGACAGGTTGAGAACTGGCATCAACGGTTATCTTCTGGATAGGAAAATCCCGGTTATAGATTCGGTATTCGTGCTTCCCGGGGCTGACAGTATCCACAGCCGCTTCAATAAATCTTTTGCCCAAGTCATTCAGAATCACGCTTCCGGAGGGCCGCACTTTAAGTTTGACAACCTGATTGGAAGGTTTGGGTGGGGGAGTCGTGACGACAGTCGTCACCGGCCGAACTGTATCCACCGGCGCCGATGGTTTCGGTTTGATTTCTATCTTTGGGGGTTCCGGTCTCGCGGCCAGAACCTCGAAAATGGCGAACAAGGTATCGGATTTCCCGTAGCGATTGGTTGCCCGGAAAGAAACCGTATCTCGCCCCACCCACCCTTGTCGTAGATCAACATGGGCGACTCGGTTCTGATCGATGCTGATGCGAAGATCCGACGAACTGCTGGAACTCCAGCGAATCATACCTTCCGCTCGGTCGTCTTCGGACAGGTAATCGTTAAGATAGATTGGATCAAATGCGCTTCCGGCGAGCCTTTGCTGCACGACGGTTCCGCTGACGCGAGGTGTGCGCTCAATGCCAACGACCGAATAGACTGCAAACGTCGAATCCTTTCGCCCGCTGGGATAGGTTGCCAAAAAACAGACCGTATCGCTGCCATACCAGCTTTTGTCCGGAACCGAAATTGAGAACTTGTCCGACCCGACCGGTGAAATCACAAGGTGCTTGTTGCCCCGATATTGCCATTTGGCTCCTTGCTCGCTTCCGTCTGAGGCCTTCCCCGCGAGATCAACGAACTGGAACTCCTCAGACTGCGTTATGGTCTGGGATGGCAGGCTGATTGAAGGTCGCGCAACCTCTGCAGGCCGACTAACGGGCGCCGAACCGTGGTCGGTGGTCAATAGGAAAGTCACGGCGAGAGCCAATATGACTGCGCCGGCTAAGCCACCGGCCACCGGGATGCGATTACGTCTTACCCACCTTCTCAATCCCTTCCTTCGAGTTATGACCGTTAGCGCCGCGGCATCGTTACTGATTGTCACCCGGTCCAGAGCGGACTGCATTTCCCTTGCCGATGCGAATCTTTTCGCCGGCTTCTTGGCGATCGCTTTCAAGATGACTTGTTCGAGCTCCGGGGGGATTCGTGGATTCAACGCCGTCGGTCGCTCCGGTTCCTCCGTGCAGTGCTTTTCCTTGAGAACGTATGGATTAGTATCCTGAAACGGAAGTCTGCCGCAACACATTTCATATAGGGTGATGCCCAGAGAATAGATGTCCGCCTGAGTAAAATCGGTGAGCTTGTCCGACGAGAACTGTTCGGGCGCCATATACTGGGGGGTGCCGACGGCTGTCCCGATAGATGTAAAACGTGCATCGCCGATATGGCGGGCGACGCCAAAGTCGATGATCTTGGCGGTTCCGCCCTTGTCCACCATGATGTTTGAAGGTTTCAGGTCACGGTGATAAATTCCCATCCCATGCGCAGAGGCAAGACCTGCCAATATTTGGATAAAGATTTCCCTAATCCGCATGAGATCAATGTCTCGCCATTCCCTTGCCAACACCGAGAGCGTCTTGCCATCAATGTACTCCATGGCAATCACCAATTCTTCCAGGTGAAGAAAGAAATGCCGCAACTGGCAGACATTCTGGTGATTCAGCCGAGAAAGGGTGCCCACTTCTCCGAGGAACCTTTCTCTTTGTTCCTGATTCTTGAGCACCTTAAGAACCACCAACATGCTCGAAAGGTAGGTGTTTTTGGCCAGGTAAACCTTGCCCATCCCCCCTTCGCCAAGCTCACCTATGATCTCATAGTCGCCTAAGCGTCTGCCGTTCATGAGCTACTCGCCCCTTACCTCTCCCAAGCTGCCGACCTGGGAACACGAGTCGGAAGCTGATTTGTGGGCTACCAGTCTGTCGTGACAAATTACAAAGAGAACTCGTCTGGTGTCAAGCGGTTTTGCGGCTTGCTCTACCAGTTTTGTAGGTTGGAATCGTTTCGGTTTCGACACCTTCCGCTCACTTTTTTTGTAGTGCCGTTGTAGATAAGTTCTGTAGGTTGAAACCCCCTTATGGTACAGCGCTCGGCTCAGCGACACGCCTCTGTGGGGGTTTCGACATTTCTGCTCATTCTTGTAGCGCATCACTGCAAAAACATTCTCCGAACACAGTTAGTAGAACGCTGGTTGCGGCACCGAAGGTCACCCCGGAGTGCTCTGCGGGTCGGGTGATTAGCGGCAGAGTGTGCACGACGTTCGCCCTGAGCCGTGAGCTTGTCGAACGGTCGAAGGGCGCACCATGCACAGCACTACCTCCTACTCGATCAGGAATCGCCTGCGGTCAAACGGCAACGACTAAGCTAAATGATGCCGAACA
This sequence comes from uncultured bacterium, assembly GCA_903903945.1. Taxonomy (GTDB): domain Bacteria; phylum Zixibacteria; class MSB-5A5; order CAIYYT01; family CAIYYT01; genus CAIYYT01. The sequence goes on from CAIVAP010000184.1 coordinate 23,262, forward strand.
ATAACCGTTCCGACCCAGGACATGTTCGTACTTCGCCGTGGTGAGTGAGTCTGTCGGTACCGAAGGCCAAGTGACTCGCGCTGTCAGATACATGCCGTCCGGCTGACACGCTTTGAATGTGTGCAGGGTGCCCCATCCGCTTGCGGTGGGACTTCTTGTGCGCACCGTTCGCCCTGAGCCTGTCGAAGGGTGCGCGCCATAGTTTCGTAGGTTGGTGTTCCCAGCGAAGCGCCGAAACCG
>CAIVAP010000185.1 GCA_903903945.1 uncultured bacterium
ACCTGGCGGCGAATTGTCGGAATCGGTGGGCGTATTGTGGACATGATCGCTCGACCGGATGGTTCGCGGGTAGAGGGATTGGTGATTGTCAATGCGCTGCACACCGCGGGATTTCGCCTACGAGTGCAGGTGATACAGACGACGCTGACATCCCTGATCGTCAGGCATTTATCTTCGGACAGAATCCCTGAGCCGGCGCGAGACGCCTTCGCAAAACGCATCCGGGAAGCCCTCGGAAGCGCGGTTACTGTCACCTATGAACCGGTCGAGCAGCTTCGCTACGATCCATCAGGGAAGTATCGCTATGTCACCAGCGAATGTCGCTGAAACACAGGATGGGTCCGTCGCCGAGATTCTCAATGGTGTCAGAGTGCTCTTGGTCGCGCCGTCGCAGGCAATTGTGGGGGGGCAGGCAGTGCAGGCCGATCTGTTGCTTCGCAACCTTCGCGCCGAAGGCGCGTGCGCCGACCTTCTTCCGATCAATCCGGTACCCTGGGGGCCGCTCAACTATCTCACTCGCATCAAGTACGTTCGCACGCTGATCGTTTCGATTTTCTATGTCGCTTCGTTGCTATTCAAGGTCTGGCGATATGATGTGATTCATATTTTCTCTGCGTCATATTTCTCGTTCCTCCTTGCACCCACACCGGCGTTGTTGATCGCGACGCTCTATCGCAAGAAGAAGATCCTGAATTATCGGTCAGGTGAAGCGGAGGATCATTTCACGCGTTGGGGAAGAAGCATCTTCTGGATCATTCGTTTGGCGGACAGAATCATTGTTCCATCAGGCTATCTGGTCGATGTCTTCCGGAAATTCGGTTTTCGTGCGGAATCTATTTTCAACATCTCTGATTTTGGCGCCTTCCAGTATCGTGAGCGCCGGGTCGTAACTCCCCATATTCTGGTCCCTCGCAATCTGGAACCTCTTTATGATATCGAGACATCAATTCGCGCTTATGCAGTAATCAAGTCCAGAAACAGCGCCGCCACTCTGACTATTACCGGCTATGGTTCGGATGAACGCCGACTCAAACTTCTGGTACGCGATCTCAACATCCAAGACGTTACTTTCACGGGGCGCGTCGAACGTTCGCAAATGCCCGAGCTATTTCTACAGTCTGACATTTTCCTCAATAGTTCTGTGATCGACAATATGCCAGTCGCTATCATCGAGGCCTTTTATGCCGGCCTGCCGGTTGTGACGACCGATGCCGGCGGGATTCCCTATATCGTTCGTGATCACGAAAGCGGGTTGCTGGCGCCAAAAGGCGACGTCAGCGCTCTTGCCGCAGCTCTTGGCGAAGCAATCGATAACGCTGACTTGCGGCAGAAGATCATCGACGGTGGGCGTGCTTTTGCTCAAGAGTGCAATTGGCCGCGAGTCAAATGGCAGTGGGCCAAAGCGTACCGGGAGCTGGCTGATGCGCGCTAACCAGTTGGGGAAGCTTGTTAAGAAACTCGCCTCCGGTCAGTTTGGCGAGCTTGCCGATCGTTTGCGCGAAGAATGGCGTCGTCGCGAAGAGCGGCGCATGTATGAGAACGGTCAGTCGGCCTTCGACGCGAGCGGTTTTGACACCATCTTCACGAAGGATTTTCTTCAGCGCTTTGTTTCGCGCGATGAGCAAGTTGATTTTGTCGCCGCTCTGCGTGCGCACGCTGATGGCACATTTGTGCCG
>CAIVAP010000186.1 GCA_903903945.1 uncultured bacterium
CGAGAACCTGATGAAGAACGGTGTGTATGTGGTCAGCGAAGGCGCCAACATGCCGTCGACACCGGATGCGGTCAAGATTTACATCGACAAGAAAATTCTCTACGGTCCGGGCAAGGCTGCCAATGCCGGTGGCGTGGCAACCTCCGGTCTGGAGATGTCGCAGAACAGTCTGCGTCTCTCCTGGACCCGTGAAGAAGTCGATCAGCGGTTGCACGGCATTATGAAAGCTATTCATGCGCAGTGCGTCGAGTACGGCAAGGAAGGCAATTTCGTCAACTACGTTAACGGCGCCAACATTGCCGGTTTCGTTAAGGTTGCCGATTCGATGATCGCTCAGGGAGTTGTTTAGTCGGGAAACCGGAGCAACCTGATCGGGTCGTCTCACGAAGTTGATGCGGGTCACTCGTGATGAGATTCGAGGTCTCAATTACGATGGTCTGCAGTTTGACGAATATCACATGGGGCGGGTTATAAGCCCGCCCCATTAGTTTGCCTGCGGGTGAGTCGGTTTAACTGATTGAATACAAATAAGATATGTCATAGGGAGGTTGCGCGGAAGCAGCACATAGCAGCAGCTTGACAACTCGGTCAAATCCGGTTATGTTATGAAACGCGGAGCAGATGTACTCTAGGAAAATGAAGTCGCTTAATCTCCGTGTAGGAATTGGTCAAATATGCTTACGGACAACGCCACGTGCGGCGTAGTTTAGGTGCCGTGAGCTTACAGCCGGCAGTGACTTATCGCTGCCATAGATTACTCTCCAAGTTTGGAAGGGAGACAATAGATGTCAGACAAGGCGTTTAACCCCTTTGCGATGGCTCAACAGCAATTCGATAAGGCAGCCGATTTTCTCAATCTTGACTCTGGTACCAGAGAATTGCTGCGTGAGCCGATGCGCGAGTTTGCGTTTCTGATTCCGGTGCGGATGGACGATGGCAAAGTGAAAGTGTTCAGAGGTTTCCGTGTCCAGCACAATGATTCGCGCGGTCCATGCAAAGGCGGTATTCGTTTTCACCCGCAGGAAACCGTCGACACCGTACGCGCGTTGGCGATGTGGATGACCTGGAAATGCTCCGTGGTCGACATCCCCCTGGGTGGTGGCAAAGGTGGTGTAATTTGCGATCCGCATAATCTAAGTGAGCGCGAGCAAGAGCAGATCTGTCGCGGCTGGATTCGTCAGATGGTGCGTAATGTCGGTCCGTTTACGGACGTTCCGGCTCCGGACGTCATGACCAGTGGTCAGCACATGCTTTGGATGCTTGACGAATATGAGAAGATTCGGGGCGAGAGGTACCCGGGCATGATTACCGGCAAGCCGGTCGGCATGGGCGGTTCGTTGGGCAGGACCGAGGCTACCGGTTATGGTGTCGTTTACACCGTGCGTGAAGCTCTCCGCGAAATGGGTATCAAGCCGGAGAATACGACCGCCAGCTTCCAAGGGTTTGGCAATGTTTCCCAGTACGCCCTGCTACTATATCAACAGATTGGTGGCAAGCCGATCTGCGTGTCATGCTGGGATCAGAAGGATCAAGTATCCTATACCTTCCGCAAAAAAGAAGGTATCGATGTCAAAGTGCTGATGGGAATCACCGACCGTTTCGGTGGCATTGACAAGGGCAAAGCGAAAGATCTCGGTTACGAGATTCTGCCGGGTGAGGCGTGGATTGAACAGGATGTTGACATTCTGTTCCCATGTGCGATCGAACACCAGATTACGGACGCCAATGTTGGCAAAATCGGTAAGAACGTGAAGATCATTGCGGAAGGCGCCAATGGTCCGACAACTCCGGAAGCCGACAAGGTGATCCAACAGCGAGGCATTTTCGTAGTTCCCGACTTCCTGGCCAACGCCGGCGGTGTCACTTGCAGCTATTTCGAGCAGGTTCAGTGCAACATGAACTATTATTGGGAAAAAGACGAAGTGTTGGGCAAGCTCGATGTCAAGATGACGTCCGCGTTTTTGGCAGTCAGCGAACTGGCCCGCCAGCGGAAACTTTACATGCGCGATGCAGCTTACATAATTTCCGTAAGCCGCGTAGCGCAGGCCTGCAAAGATCGCGGCTGGGTGTAAGCGCTGAAATAGTACGTTGTCGGAAGCCCTTTCCCGACGAAACAGACAATAGTGTGCCGTCAGGATTGGGTTCCTGACGGCGCATAGAAAATACAGTGGCTCTTCCGCCGATATACCAAGCATAGGAGCTCTCAAGTGCCAGATCGAGCCGGTGAAGCATCGTTAGAGAAATTAACGCCGTTTGACCGCCGATTCACCGATTTCAGCGGTGTCTTCAGTTACATCGGATCGGGTTGGATTGGTGGCAAGGCGCAGGGGCTGGCATTTATCAAAGATTCACTTCTCAATCGCATGAATGGCCAGGATTTCCCGGATTTCACGGTGCGAATTCCGACGATGACGGTCATGGCAACAGACGTATTCGATGCTTTCATGAAGCAGAACGACCTTTACGAAATTGCCTACTCGAACGAATCCAGCAACGAACAGATCGCCCACGCCTTCCAGAGGGGGAATCTGCCGCCCGACATCGTCGGCGACCTGCGCGCTCTGGCCGTTTCAATTCATGCTCCACTCGCCATTCGTTCTTCCAGTCTGTTCGAGGATGCCTTGCGGGAACCGTTCGCCGGTGTCTATGGTACTAAGATGATTCCCAACAATCAGTTTGACGTTGACTCCCGTTTCCGAGTACTCGTGGAGGCGATCAAATTCGTCTACGCATCAACGTTCTTTCGCGAAGCGAAGACCTATATCATGACTACCGGGCAATCGGTGGAAAAAGAGAAGATGGCGGTGATCATACAGGAGGTTGTCGGGCTGCGTTTTGGTGACAAATTCTATCCTCAGATTTCAGGTGTGGCGCGGTCATACAATTACTATGCGACCGGTCATGGCAAACCCACAGACGGTGTTATTGATCTGGCGCTGGGTCTTGGCAAGACGATTGTCGATGGCGGTAAGTCCTGGAGTTACTGCCCGTCGTATCCGCGCACCGCACCACCATACAAATCAACATCCGACATGTTGAAGCAAACCCAGACCGAGTTTTGGGCGGTCAACATGGGTAAGCCACCGGCGTATGATCCTATCAAAGAGACGGAGTACATGGCGACCGGCGATCTGGCCGAAGCCGAGACCGACGGCGTTCTCCAGTTCATCGCCTCGACGTATCAGCCCGAAAATGACCGACTCATGACCGGCATTTTCGGCCAGGGACCGAGAGTGTTGACCTTTGCGCCTATCCTGTCGCTTGGCGACATTCCGTTGAACAACCTGCTCAAGTCACTACTGAAGCTTTGCGAGGAAGTTGTCGGCCATGAAGTTGAGGTTGAATTCGCCGTTGCGCTTGATCCCGAGAACGGAGTGCCGGCGCGATTTGGTTTCCTGCAGGTGCGTCCGATGTTTGTCTCGCGTAGCAAGGTTGAGGTCCCAGTTGACGATTTGGAAGCCGAGGACGTGCTGATCGCTTCGGAAAAAGTGCTCGGCAACGGACTTATCAATACCGTGAGGGATGTCGTATTCCTTAAAGTGACCGACTTCAACGAAAGGGCGTCCTGGCAGATTGCCTCCGATCTGGAGGCGATCAATCATCGCCTGGTTGCAGAAGGACATCCCTATTTGCTGATTGTTTACGGCCGACTCGGTACGACTGACCCGCCGTTCGGTATTCCGGTGAGTTGGTGGCAAATTTCTGGCGCTAAGGTGATTGTGGAAGCCTCTTTACCTGATATGCACGTCGAACTGTCGCAGGGCTCACATTTTTTCCATAATGTCATCAGTTCGCAGGTAGGCTATTTTTCTGTATCGCACAGTGGACGTTTTCCGATAAAATGGGACTGGTTCCTGAGCCAGCAGACGGTGACCGAGACTGACTTTGTCAGGCACGTAAAATTGGCGACGCCGTTACGAGTACAAATTGACGGCAAAAGCGCGCGAGGGGTGATTCGGTCATGAACAGCAAAGAGACTCCGACAACCAAGCTAATCTGGTTCTTGCAAGAGAGAGCCAAGGAACTGGGCTGCCTCTATCGCATCGAGGAGCTACTGAAACCCGAGTCCAATTTGGAGGACGTCTGCAAAGGAATTATCGAAGCAGTTCCTCCCGGTTGGCAGTACCCCGAGATCTGCCAGTCAAAAATTACCATGGGAAGCTCATCTTACCAATCGGCGAATTTTCGTGAATCGCCTTGGATGCAGAGCGCCAACATCCAGGTATTCGATCAGCCTATAGGCACTATCAGCGTCTACTACACACAGGAGATGCCCAACGAAGATCAGGGGCCCTTTCTCAAGGAAGAAACCAAATTGATCAGCACCATCGCCGAGCGCTTGGGTGCATTCATCACCTATCAAAAAATGAAATATGTCTTCCAGGAATATCGCACGGCGGCGCAAGAGTTGCTGGACAATACCAAGACCGAGTGGCGCGTAGTGCTTGATCTGTTGCGCCAGACCGACCGCAACCTCTACCTGCGAATCTCCCACAAAATGCTGAATCATTTGTGCTGGACGGGTGTGGACGAAGCCAAACAGCTATTGGAGTACTACAGTCCGGGCGAACCGGGGGATGATGAAGAACTGTTGGGGGAATCAAACCGGCCATTCTACCGCAAGACGCTGATTTCCTCGAGCGACTTCCTGAGCGATCAGACCTTCGGAATCGCTGCCGACCATCTGAATTCGGCAGAAATACTCAAGCTAATTCAGAAATGGATTCAACAAGACAAACTCGGCTTTCTCGTTAAGTCGCTAATCAGTTCCAGTTCACCCGTGGCTGAAGTAGCCGAGACGATTCGCCGATATCGCCGCATGGTGCCGGAAGGAATCGGCATTCCAGATCCCACTAGGCGGAGTGTTCTGGTGTCACTGATCCGACGCTTTTTCTCGGATCAGCTTGATTTCATCAATACCGCCAAGCAGCATATCGAAATTGACGACGTGTTCGAGCTTCTGCACAATATGATCTACACGCCCGAGAGCCTTGGCCGTCTTGGGGGCAAAAGCGCCGGCTTGTTTCTGGCGTCTCAAGTTCTCAAGAAGTTGATGAAGGAGAACAGTCTGCTCGCCGATGTCAAGATACCCAAGACTTGGTATATCACTTCTGATGTAGTCCTTCATTTCATGAATTTCAATAATCTTGAAGAGGTTATCGAACAGAAGTACAAAGACATCAATCAGGTGCGCCTGGAATACCCCAATGTGGTACAGACTTTCAAGAACGGCCACTTTCCGCCGGAAATCGTCAAGTCGCTCTCGGCGGTTCTGGATGATTTCGGCGACTGCCCGCTCATTGTGCGCAGTTCCAGCTTGTTGGAGGACCGTGCGGGTGCGGCATTTTCCGGCAAGTACAAGAGCCTTTTCCTGGCGAATCAGGGAGACAAAGCCGATCGCCTGGAGGCACTGCTCGATGCCATCTCGGAAGTCTATGCTTCGACTTTTGGCCCCGACCCGATTGAATATCGTGCGGAGCGAGAGTTGCTCGATTTCCATGAAGAGATGGGAATTATGATTCAACAGGTAGTCGGCACACGTGCGGGGAAGTATTTCCTGCCGTCTTTCGCCGGTGTTGCATTCAGCAAGAACGAGTTCCGGTGGTCGCCGCGCATTAGGCGCGAGGATGGTCTCGTACGTCTGGTCCCCGGTCTCGGTACGCGCGCCGTTGATCGTGTGTCCGATGATTATCCGGTACTGGTGTCACCGGGGCAACCGGGTTTGCGGGTGAACGTAACTCCCGAGGAAGTGGCTCGCTATTCGCCGAAGAAGATTGACGTCATCAATCTCGAAACCAACTCCTTCGAAACTCTGGAAGTAACCGAGTTGTTGAAGGAAATCGGCGGCGACTATCCCGGATTGGATCAGGTTGCGTCGGTGTTCGAAGAAGACCACCTGCGGCGCCTGTCGGCATTCAATCTTTCGTCCACAAAGGATTTGATTGTAACTTTCGATGGTCTGCTGTCGCAGTCACCGTTCGTGTCCATGATTAATCTCATTCTCAAGACACTCGAAGAGAAGCTCGGCACGCCAGTGGACCTCGAATTTGCACATGACGGCACACATTTCTATCTATTGCAGTGTCGTCCACAGAGCCATGCTTTGGTTACCGGTGCGGCGGCGCCGATTCCGCAGGACATCCCACCGGAGCGGATGGTCTTCACGGCAAATCGCTATGTCTCTAATGGTCGCGTGCCGGACGTGACGCACATCGTTTATGTCGATCCGGCAAAGTACGGCGACATTGCCGATCGCGCCACTTTGCTTGCGGTCGGCAGGGCCATCGGCAAATTGAACGCACTGTTGCCCAAACGACAGTTCATCCTGATGGGGCCCGGACGGTGGGGAAGCCGCGGTGATATCAAGCTCGGTGTCAGCGTAACCTATTCGGATATAAATAACACGGCAGTGTTGATAGAGATCGCCCGCAAAAGCGGCAATTACCTGCCGGATTTGTCGTTCGGTACGCACTTTTTCCAGGATCTGGTCGAGGCGGAAATCAGGTATCTGCCGCTTTATCCCGATGACAAGGAGATCGTTTTTAATGAGCAATTTCTGCTGCGTTCTCCCAACCTTCTGCCGGAGATTCTGCCGGAGTTCGGCTATCTGGCTGACACCGTGCATGTCATAGATGTGCCAGTGGTCACCGGCGGTCGGATTCTGCAAGTGCTCTTGAATGCCGATCTTGATCAGGCCGTAGCTGTTTTGGCGACCCCACGTACCGACACGACCGCAGCCGAAGTCAAGCGCGCCCAAAATGAGCAACCGTCAGAGAGCTTCTGGCGCTGGCGTCTGAACATGGCAGAGCACATTGCCAAATGTGTTGATCCGGAGCAATTCGGAGTCAAGGGCATCTATGTATTCGGCAGCACCAAAAACGCCACCGCCGGTCCCGGCAGCGATATTGACCTGCTCATTCATTTTCAGGGTTCGGAAGAACAGCGGGACATGCTCGATTCCTGGCTGGCTGGCTGGAGTCTGTGCCTGGCGGAGATAAACTACTTGCAGACCGGTTACCGGACGGACGGATTACTGGATTGCCACATCATCACCGATGATGATATCGCGCGCAAGACCAGCTATGCCGTCAAGATCGGCGCTGTCACTGATGCCGCGCGCCCCCTGCCGATGAGGAAGTAAGGGGTCTGTTGAAAGAGCCAGAGCGTGTCATTGCGAGGAGTGCGGAGACGTAGTGCGGGGTAGGGAGCACGACGAAGCAATCTCGATTTACGCTCTTGCGATACAGGCGCGCAGATTGCTTCGTCGTCATTGCCCCTCCCATCTCTCACCCGCCCTGACTCCTCGCAATGACAACGCCGAGGTTTTTCAACACTCCCCTTGGGGAGTGTTGAAAAAGTCATTCGAAAGCGCCAGCAGGAATCCTTTTCTGTCGGATCATCAAGCCAATCAAGGTCGTCAGGAAAGGAGCGGTTGTCCC
>CAIVAP010000187.1 GCA_903903945.1 uncultured bacterium
ATGGCCGAGGAACCTTTCTGGCCTTTAGAGAAGCCCTCTTCCATCTCCAACACTTCGGTGCGTTGTAACGCGCGAATCTCTACCGCGAACTTCTCCAAAGATGCGCCCAGGAGCGCAATGGCGGACAGAAATTCGGCATGACGGTCGCGCTGCACGATCTGAGTCGAGATCGGCGCAGCCTCAATCTTGAGTTTGCGGCAAACAGCCGCCTCGACTTTGGGATCAAGGTTCGCAAAATTGCCGACCGCACCGGAGATTTTCCCAACACCAACCTGCTTCGTCGCGTGTATCAGCCGCTCCTTCTGCCGCAGCAATTCCTGATGCCACATGAGGAACTTGAGTCCCATCGTAGTTGGTTCAGCGTGCACGCCATGTGTTCGTCCGATCACCGGCGTCATTTTGTATTTTACCGCCTTCTGACGCACCTTCTTGACTACGACATCCAACTCCCTGAGAATAATCTCCCCCGCTTGCTTGAGAATCACACCTTGAGCCGTGTCCACCAGATCGGAAGAAGTCATTCCATAGTGCAAGTATTTGGCAGCGACGCCGGCTTTTTCCGAAACGGACGTCAGAAACGCGATCACGTCGTGCTTGACTTCCCTTTCGATCTTCTCAACGCGACTGATAGAATAGGTGGCTTTCGTCCGAAGTTGCTGGTAAGCCGACTTGGGTATCATCCCCATCTCAGCCTGCACCTGCGCAACCGTCAATTCGACCTGCAACCAGGTGTCATATTTATGCCGGTCGGTCCAGAGCCCTCCGATCTCCGGCGTCGTATAGCGCGAGATCATCTATTCTTCACTTTCTCCCAATCCGCGAGAAACTTCGCCAACCCGAGGTCGGTCAGCGGATGTTGTATCAACTTGTCAATGACATTAAACGGCATCGTGCAGACATCCGCGCCAATCAGCGCCGCCTGCACCACATGCAGCGGATGGCGCACCGACGCCACCAGAACTTCCGTCTCGAAGGCATAGTTGTCGTAGATGCCAACGATCTGCTCGATCAAATTCATACCATCTTCGGAAATGTCATCCAGCCGCCCAATAAACGGTGACACAAACCGGGCTCCGGCTTTAGCCGCCAGCAGCGCCTGCGTCGGCGAAAACACCAGGGTCATGTTTACACCGATTCCCTCTTCGGCAAAGGTCTTTGTCGCTTGAAGACCTGTCTTGATGCACGGCACTTTTACCACAATATTCTTGTGAAGTGCCGCCAGAGTTCGCCCTTCGCGCAGCATTCCTTCGTAGTCAATAGCAGCTACTTCCGCCGAAATCGGCCCGTCGACGATCTCGCAGATTTGCCTGAGAATATCCTCAAACTTGCCGGTCTCTTTGGCCACCAACGAAGGATTGGTTGTAACACCATCCAACACTCCGAGTGCGGCGGCCTGTTTGATCTCGCCCACATTCGCCGTATCAATAAAGAACTTCATTATCTCCTCCAGAACTACCTTATCTTCACTTTCATCAGGTATAAACCCTCCGCCGGCGCCGGGTATAACGCCCGTTTCTCAGTCGGATTATTCAGAATCAACTCGAAGTCACGGCGGGTTTGTCGTCCCGCTGCCACTTCAAATTGCGCTCCCACCAGAAACCGCACCATGTGATGCAGGAACCGGTCGCCTGTAATCTTGAAGTATAACTTCTTGCCGATCTTTCGCCAAGTGGCATCTTTGACAGTACATCGGTTGTCATTTTTTAACGACTTTCGCACGCAAAAGCCGCTGAAATCATGCATACCAGCCAATG
>CAIVAP010000188.1 GCA_903903945.1 uncultured bacterium
AGAACCGACTTATACCCCTTCATAAACATCAGCCACGCCGCTGCCCAGCAGTTGTCGCCGTCCTGCTCGTAGTATGGCATCGGAATCAGCAACTGACTGGTAGTCGCGGTATAACCCGGTCCCTTCTCGATGATGTAGGCCCCTTTGCCGACATCTCCCTGACCATTGGCCAACTTGGCCGGAGACATCGAAGCTCCTCCTAACGGTACCGTGAAAGTGTCGTTAGTCGCATTAACCATTCCGGTGAGATAGGCAATTGCAGTTGCACCGGGAGCCTCATAAACAATTCCGATACGATCAGCGCGTTGCGTCTGCCCCAAGGGAATCTTTATCGAGCCACCGGAAAGCGTACCCGTGTAATCCAGTCTCAAAACCGTCTGAAACGATGCCGCAAACAGTGTGTCGCTCTCAAGTTGCGACAGTGTCACTGAGGTTGATCCAGTCACAGCTCCGGCAGGCACTGAGAGAGTCATCCCGTTTTTCAGTTTCAGATCAGCGCCTGTTGAGGTCACCGTTGTTTTGACCTCATCGACAACTTTCGGACCATCCGGTTTGTTATTGCTGGGACTGCTCGATTTTGAGCAACCGGCACTCAGAAAGAGAGTCGATATCACCACAATCATGAGTGCCGAGTAGCGAGGATTCTTATGCATTAACAACTTCATGCTAGCCGTCCTTTCGTTGCGTTGGATGCACCGATGCGTAGTATATAGTCCGGTCACACAACCGGAATATGATGCAAAGAAGATAGTCCCGCCACTCTCAGAAGCAAGAGCTTTGTGGCTTAGCAAGTGCCCAAACGCAGTCTCCGCGCCAACTCAGAATTCTGTTCTGGCGATCGGATATATGAAGAATCCGGAAGATGTGCCCAATGATTGAGGGACTTCACTCACTCATAGGGCGGGAATTTTTACGCAGACAGATGCCTGTATGTCCTACTTCGCTTCTCCACCCGGCGGCAAGAAACCGATGTTTTTCTCTTCCGGCATCCCCTGCAACTTGATCTCGCCGAACTTCTCTTCATACTTTTTGAGGTTGTCCTCGAGCGTCTTGAGAAGGGATTTGGCGTTCTGCGGGGTCATAATTATGCGCGCGAACACCCGGGCTTTGGGAACGCCGGGCAGGAACCGGGCAAAATCAAAGATGATTTCCGATGGTGAATGGCCGATCATCACCAGATTCGAGTAGATTCCTTCGGCTTCACTTTCGCGTAGTTCAAGCTGTATCTGTTGCTGCGGTTGTGACTGTTGCATCCTAACTCCTTGATTAGACGCTTTAATTGTAATATAATAGCGACCGTAGTCAAGGAGAATCCGGTGGCCATTATCACTCGCGACAGACTCAAAGAGCTTTTTGCCAATATCGAAAACGGACGTGTATTGGTTTACGGCGATCTGATGCTCGACCAGTATCTCTGGGGCAAGGTTGACCGCATCTCACCGGAAGCGCCGGTACCTGTCGTCGAGGTCGAATCGGAATCGATCCTGCTCGGCGGCGCCGCCAATGTCGCCAAGAACATCGCCGCCATTGGTTGCGGTGTCGAAATCGCCGGACTTGTTGGCGACGATCCCAACGCCACACGGATGAAGCACATGCTGGAGCGAGAGGGGATCAGCCGGCACAAACTGATCGTTGACCAGAAACGTCCGACCACACTGAAGACCCGCATTATCGCTCACAATCAACAGGTCGTACGCGCTGACCGTGAATCGCGCGCCGAGATCGACGGCTACACTGAGAAGGAAATGATCGACTATATCGAAAGCCGGATGGACGACATCAACTGCCTGCTGATTTCTGACTATGGCAAAGGCGCCATCACGGCAGCATTATTGGAGCGTGTGGTTGACTTGGCGCGCAAGAAAGGCAAGTTCGTTGCCGTCGATCCCAAGGAAACCTATTTCCGCAACTACCGCCGCGTTTCGGTGATTACGCCCAACAATCATGAAGCGTCCTTTGCTGCCGGCATTCGTATCCATGATGAGGAAACACTCAAACAGGTTGGCTGGAGCTTGTTGAAAGAGCTGGAGCTCGACTCGATTCTGATTACTCTTGGAGCTAAGGGAATGGCGTTATTTGAGAAAGACGATTCGTTTAATCACCTGCCCACGGTTGCCAAGAAGGTTTATGACGTTACCGGCGCTGGTGATACGGTTATCGCAGTTATGACAGCCATGGTCGCCGCCGGCGCGAATCCGTTGGAAGCGGCTTATATCGCCAATCAGGCGGCAGGTATTGTGGTCGAGTTCATCGGCACGGCGTTTGTCGAGAAAAACACTCTTTATGAGACAATTTTGCAGCAATTGTGACCGTTCGAGTTTCTCCCATGGAGAAAGGTCAGAGGTGAGTCGCAGTTTTATGGAAATACAGTGAATGAATGGAGGCAATATTATGAAGAAACGGATTCTGACACTAACCGTCATCCTTGCGGCACTGACGGTGGTTGTGATCGCGGCTACGCCGCAAACCGAGCAGGAGATCGGCCCGCGCAACGGAACGATTCGTTTCGTCGTCATTGGTGACCGCACCGGCGGGCACATGCCGGGCGTTTATGAACAAGCGATCGCAGAAATCGCCCGCTTGCGACCCGATTTCTCCGTAACGGTCGGCGATCAGATCGAGGGTCAGTCAACCGATTCAGCAGTGGTGGCTGGCCAGTGGCGCGAGTATGATTCCATTGTCAAACCGCTGCCATCGCCACTTTACCTTACTCCGGGAAATCACGACATCACCTACGACCAAATGGAATCCTGGTATCGACTGTATGCGGGCAAACCGTACTACTCATTTGATCAACTCGGTTCACACTTTATCGTGCTCGACGTGAGCCGCTGGGAGTTTGGCGATCCGCTTCCCAAAGCCGAAATGGACTGGCTGATTGACGACCTCAAACACAATGAGTTGGCAGCGCACACATTCGTCTTCTTCCACAAACCTTACTGGATTGAATCACTGGAACAGAACAAACCTGACACCTTGCACCAACTGTTTGTCCGCTATGGAGTTGATGCAGTGTTCAACGGTCACTACCATGAATACTTCAGTGGCGAGCGCGACGGTATTATGTATACCAGCGTTGGCAGCTCGGGCGCAGAGGCCACGCCGATGCCAGATGGCCTCCAGTATCATTTCACCTGGGTGACCGTCGACAGCAACGGCATCCAGATCACGCCGATCAAACTCGGTTCGGTTCTGCCGTGGAATGAATATACCGTGACTGACAAGATGGCAATCGATCGTATCTACAATCTTGGCCTCGCCTTTGTATCGCCGGTTCCGGTTGAGGAAGACCTGACCGTCAGAGACACCGTAGTTGAATTGAGACTGAACAACTCCTTTGCCGGACGCGAGACGGACGATACCGTGCGCTGGACCGTCCCGCCGAACTGGACTGTTGAACCTCAGACCGTGGCGGTGAAACTTGCAGCGGGCGAAATCAAGACCTTTCCATTCCGAGTGCGCTGCGCCGGTATGCTGTATCCCGTGCCCACGGCACAGTACACATTCAACTATGGCAAGAACGGCAAAATCACCGCCAAAATTGATTTGCAGGTTGCGAGGCATGCCTTTTGCGTCAATACTGACACGCCTGTCACGCTGGATGGCGCTGTCACCGAAAACTGCTGGCACGATCCGGTCACGCGTTTTTTCGCACCCGATGGTGGTCCGTTGAAAACGGATCCAGTCAAATTCTATTTCGCACATGACAAAGACTATCTCTATCTGGCAGTGCTGTGCACTGATCAGAAAACCGACTCGCTGCGTGCAAAGCTCACGCATCATGACGACTTGGTCTCGACCGAAGATTGTGTCGGCTTCTTCCTCGAACCGATCAAGAAAAGTGGTTTGGTCTACCAGATATACATCAGTCCTTTAGGAACCGTCTTTGACCAGAAATTGACCAAGGGCGGTAATGGTTGGGTGACCGCCGATAAGAATTGGAATGTCATCTGCGATGTCAAGACATCAAAGGGCAATGGCTTCTGGTCGATGGAAGCACGGTTGCCGGTCAAGCAATTTGGAGCAGTCCTGAAGTCTGGCGATCAGTGGCGGCTTAACTTCCGCCGCAAACAGCCACGTCTGAAGAGCGCCGCCGACTGGCAGGCACCGATAGGCCAAGATGCCGACACCTATGGGATCATGATCGTAAAGTAATTGCACAAGTAGGGGCGCGGTCTCCGCGCCCCTATTTTCTATTTGCAATAAGGAGACTCTGTGAGAAGACGTTTAACAATTCTGGCGCTACTTACAACGCTAATCGCCGGTATCGCGGGCGCGGCAACGCCCCAGTCATTATACCCTGACAATGTGACTCAGGCCCTCGAAAAATCCGACAAAAACCGCGGCGAACTGGAGAAGGTGCTTGCCTATTGTGCAGCAGCCAATGACTCGCTCAAACTGCAGGCCGCGTACTTCTTGATCGGCAACATGGAAGGACACAGCTATGTGACCTATTTCTTAAAGGACACGGTTGGCAATGCCATCGATTTCAGCGCGCTCAACTATCCCAATTACGACTCTCTAACTGCCGACTTCAAACAACTGGAAGCCAAACACGGCACTCTCGATTTTGACCGCAAGGAAACTGTGGAAGACCTTGATGTCATCACCGCCGATTTTCTCATCAAACAAATCGACTATGCTTTCAAGGCCTGGCGCGAACGTCCCTGGGCGAAGAAACTGACGTTCGATCAGTTCTGTGAGTACGTGCTTCCTTATCGCGGCAGCAACGAACCGTTGGAAGATTGGCGCGCAACCTTCTGGAGCAAGTATCAGTACCTGCCGAAAACAATGGCCGATTCCACCGACCCTTTGGAGGCATCAAAGAAGATCAACGATGATGTCAAGACCTGGTTTGCGTTCGATGAACGGTATTACTTTCATCCCACCGATCAGGGTATCACCGAGATGTTGACCAACCATAAAGGGCGCTGCGAGGACATGACCAATGCCACCATCTACGCCATGCGCGCCAATGGTCTGGCGGTCACCAGCGACTACACTCCCTTCTGGGCTAACTGCGGGAATAATCACGCCTGGAACGCGATCCTGACTCCGAACGGTCAGGTGATACCGTTTATGGGAGCCGAATCCAACCCCGGCGATTACGGCCTTGCACATAAGTTCGCCAAGGTCTATCGCAAGACCTATGGCAAACAACTCCAGAACCTAGCCTTCCAACCACACAAACAGGAAAAACTCGCCCCTTGGTTGGCCGGCAAGAACTACAAGGACGTCACTGCCGAATACGGACCTGTCTGCAACGTAACCAGAACATTCAGCTTTCCTGCACCTGATACCATCGACATCGCTTACATCTGCGTCTTCAACGAAGGCGAATGGAAGCCGATCCATTGGAGCCGCAGAACCGATGGCGGTTCGGTTACCTTCACTGACATGGCAAAGGACGTCGTTCTGCTGGTCGGACTCTATGTTGATGGCAAGATCCAACCGATCAGCGAACCCTTTCTGATTCGCGATGATTGCAGCGTACAACCGTTGAAAGCCACGCAGGGCGCTACGACCAAATTGGAGCTGACGGCGACGACTGCGCGTGTGCTGGAAGTGTCAACCGACGGTGTTTCCAAGAAGCCGCCGGCACCGGGCACGGAATATGAACTGTTCTATTGGCAGGACGGCTGGCAATCGCTCGGAAAAGCAGTTGCGAGCAAGGATCCGTTGGTGTTCGAAAAGGTGCCGGCCGGTTGTCTTTACTGGCTGGTAGCAACCGGCTCGGACAAAGACGAGCGGATTTTCACGATTGAAGATGGCAAACAAGTCTGGTGGTAGCGCCATGCTCCGGCAGGATTGATTGAGGTTATATGGGCAGCCGAACGGAGGTTGTCTCACAAGTTGACGCACAAACACACCAGAACGAGGACAGGTTATTCCCCCTTATTAAAGGGGGATTTAGGGGGTTGTCTTCCTTCCTAATGGCTACGCGCTTACAACCCCCTTGGTCCCCCTTTGCTAAGGGGGAAAATCAAGTCGCTCCACGCGTGGCCCATGAGATCCGACTTTTGAGACATTCTCGACCGACTGCCCACCGTAGACCATGCGAAACGACGACCGCCGGATTACTCGGGTGAAGTATGAACATGCGCATCCTTGACAATCGATTTGAATCAGAAGGCATTCTCCGTGAATCTCACTGGAGCATCCTTCATATCGCCCGCGACAACGAGCTTTCTCGCCCGGTGCATCTGCGCGAAATCTTTCCCCGTGCTGTGGCTGCCAGTCCGGAAGTACGTCGCTATCTGGTAGCGACATTTGCCCTCGCGCAGGTTAGTCATGCCGGTAACGAACAAATCATCTCCCATCGCAAGGCTGACGACGGCACGATCTACATCATTTCCGATGCCCCACGTACGTTAAGTCTGGGACAGCTACTCAAGCACTATCAAGACATTGACCTGCCGGTGGAACATGGACTGTACCTGATTAGTCAGGTCGCGCATCTATTGTCGGAAATGCATGACCTGCGCGATCATCAAACCGGCAAGCCGCTGGCATTGTACCATCTCGGCCTGAACCCCGACACGATCTTGCTGACCGAAAATGGCGGCGTGCGTGTCACAGATTTCGCCTTGCCCCAGTCCGGTGAATTGAAGACCGTCGACAAGGTCGCCTATCTGGCGCCGGAACAGATCCAGGGGTCAGAGCTTGATCGGCGTTGTGACATTTTTGGTCTTGGTGTGATTGCCTATGAATTGCTCACCGGCAAACGCTTGTTCCCTCAGCAAAACGTCTCCGAGTTGATGGCGGCAATCGTACGCGGTAACTACGATCTCTCGGCGCTAAAATCGCGCGTCGATGGACGCGTCTATGCGATTCTTGATAATTGTTTGACACGGCGTCGCGAACAGCGCATTGCCAATGCAAAGGACTTTGCCGAAAAATTGGATGAACTGCTGCGTGATCGGCTTGCCTCGCCCGATAAAACAATTAGAGTATTTGTTGAAAAATTCGCCGCAGCACCTAAATTGCAGGCGTATTCCGACAAGGAACGGCAGATCATTCGCACCCGGGCGTTCACCCGGGCAGACATAGAAGAAGGAACAAAGCCGATGACCGATCAATCTCCAAACGATCAACAAGGAAACCGCAAAGACCGACCCGGTCAGGAAACTCGCATCTCCAATGTCCCTTACGGTGAGCGCTTCAAACGCGCCAAGCGTGGCGGATTCGGTGGAAACAAGATGGTGCTCGTGCTCGGGATTATCGCCATGTTTCTGTTCGTTGCAGTCGTGGCAGTCTCGATCAAGAAACTGACACAGAAGAGCGGCAAGGACGCTATCAGTTCCACAGCATCAGAGATGAAAACCGGCAAGTTGAGCACCATTCCCGAGGGCGTATCGGTCTATGCCGGTGATTCACTGTTGGGAACGACGCCTCTGACTTTCTCCGCCAAAGAGGGGGGCATGTTGACACTAAAACACAAGTGCTGCCCCGATTCGCACGTGGTCGCCAATTTCGAACAGTTCGACAAAGCGCCAATTCGGATGATGACCGTTGTAGAAATCAATTCCAGCCCTGTCGGCGCCAAGATCACTTTGAATGGCAAACTACTCGAAGACACGACTCCTCACCGGGTTGCCGCCTCACCGTCCGACACGCTTCAAATTGCTCTGGAGATTCCCAACAAGCCGGTGCTTAGTTCCGGACCGGTTGTGCTGGCGGATATTGCGTCTTTTAGCACCGCCGGCTATGAGGCGACCCAGCTTTCAGGCGGAGGTTTCCAGATCAGCGGCTCGTTCACCGAACGACCAAAAACCCAGATTGTGACCCTCCCCGATGGCGCCTCAGTCGTAGTTGCCGCCACAAGTGTCGAGATTGGACAAACACCCCTGAAGTATGATTTTGGTGACGACAAAACGCTCCTGACAATCAGCAAGGCCGGCTACGATAATCTGCCGCTTCAACTACCTCCGCTCGCAACCCGCGAACCAATTTATCGACGGCTCCTATTCCGTCCGGTTGAGATTACGGCAAAGGAAGAAGGCTCAGATAAGACCGTCCCTGGCCGGATCAAAAGCATTACATATGAGGGACAGACCAAGAGCGTCAACCAAAATACACCGATGATAATCAGACTCCCGGGCGTCCCCTGCCGACTGGCTCTGACCGCCGACGGATATTATGACATCGACACGCTGATTCCACCAACCCAAAATGCCGTTACCGTCGTGTTGCATCCCCTGCAGAAAACGGAAAAGAAGGACGACAAAATCGACGTCGTCGAACCAACTACCGGCAAGGGGCAGGTCAAAATTGTCGTGCTCGACAACAAGCAGACGGCGGTCGCAGGGGTGGCAATCAGCGCCGAAGTTCAGCTTGAGAAGAAGAAAGAGAAAAACAACGTCGATTTCGGAAAAACCGACAAAGAAGGAATGCTCAAGCTGAGTCTCGACCCGGGCAAATACAAGTTCATGGCAAACCATCCCGATTACAAGTCCGATGACGAGAAACAAGAAGTCAAAGCCGGTGAAACCTACGTGGTGACACTCAAGATCAAGAGAAAGTAAATGGCGAAGTTTATTGTCCTTAAGAATGGCATGGACCATAAGGTCTTCAATTTTGATGGCAATATTGCCCGTGTCGGATCGGGCAGCACCGTCGATTTCCAGCTCGAAACCGCCGGCATCGAGGGCGACCTCTTTTTTATAGCCAAGACACCTTCGGGTTACGAGATTGAACGTCGCGCCCGCGATCTGTCTTTCACCATCAACGGCGTTGTCGCCGGCGATCGGACGCTCTTAGGGGAAGGCGACAAGGTTGGTTTCCTCGACTACATCATGATAGTCAAGTATCAACAGCAGGAACAACCAATACCTGTATCAACTGCGCCCCCCGAACCTGAACCAGTCACGCCCAAGCCGACCAACAAAGAGACTGCGCCGGCGATTCCCATTGTCGAATCCAAACCGGAACCGACACCTGCTCAGGAAACGCCAAGGCCCGCTCCCAAAGGCGCCGCAATAACGACGATCATCGATTCGCAAGCTTTGGCGGCTCAGGCACTGCAGGCGCGAGCCACTCCCCCTCACGAAAGCCGTGACCGATCAACTGATGCTCCGGTACGTCCTCAGCCGCCGTCACCCAGACCGGAACAACCGAAGGCATCTAAAAAGCAAAAGATCACATCCGTCTATACGCTCTGTGTGCTTACCGGCCAGCACAAAGGCCGCGCTTTCGAGATCGACACGCAGGAATTCGTTATCGGCAGAGAACGCGCCCTCTGTGATCTGGTGATCGACCACGACGAACACGGTCAGCCGGAACTGGCGGTCTCACGCGAACATTGCGCAATCACATCGACTGATGAGGGACTCTATCTGACCGACAAGCGCAGCCAGCTTCGCACTTATATCAATCGCAAAATAATCGAGCCCGGACAGCGAGAGTTTATCGCTCCGGAGGATATTATCTCGATTCCCGCGCCGACAGGAGAGGTCTTTGTGCGACTCTGCTTTCGCGGGCAGGAGAACTTCGCGCCAATGTCATTTGCCGGACCGATCAATCCCCGACTGATCGCAATCATGGCAGCCGTAATTGTAATCCTAATTATCGCCCTATACTTGCTGTTGAGGTAACAAGAGAACATGCAGATACTCTATGCCGGTGGCACTGATGTCGGCAAAGTGCGCGACCACAACGAAGACTCCTACACCATTCTTGCCGAACAGAATCTCGTAATGGTGTGCGACGGTATGGGTGGGCATGCTGCGGGCGAGGTCGCCTCGCAGTTGGCAGTCGAGACAATCACAACGATCATCAAAGCACACGACCTCGGTCTCTTTGCGGGCGAGAACTTCCCGTATCCCGAAGAAATCACGCCCGAGGGCAAGCTCCTCATCGGAGCTATCGCCGTCGCCAACCAGCGGATCATCGATCGCGCCGAGCAGTCGTCCAGTCACACCGGCATGGGTACAACCATCGTGGCCTGCCACTTTAAAGACGGCGTCGTCTCCATCTGCCATGTCGGCGACAGCCGCGCTTATCTAATTCGCAATGGCAGTATCAAGCGCGTTACCATCGATCACTCCTGGATAAGCGAAGTAATGGAGAAACACCATTTGACTGAGGAAGAGTCGGAGAATCTGGTCAATCGCAATGTCATCACCCGCGCTCTCGGCACCCGCACGACCGTCCGAACGGATATTTCCCAGATTCGTTTCGCCAAGGGTGACATGTTTCTGCTTTGTTCCGATGGATTGTGCGGTCTGGTATCCGATACGGACATCCTGAAAACGGCAACCTCTTGCGAGGAAGATCTCAGTCGATTGGTACGGGAGTTGACTGCCAAAGCCAATGAAGCCGGAGGCAGCGACAATATCACGCTGATCGTGGCCAAGGTCGTTGATCAGGAGGAAATATCCGATTTCGACGAAGTTAGACGCGTAACCATCGATTGGGGCGAAGACAACCAGATTGCGCGTATTGCCGAGGTGATCGCTGCCAAGTTTCCACCCGAGCCGGAGATTCCCTCCGCGCCGGCGGGCGACACCACCAATTTCAGTGTTCCAACTCCAAGAGAGCGCGGCATTAGTCCCGTCCTCTGGATCATTATCCTGATCGTCGTCCTTGCTGCTGTCGCCTTCATTATCTTCAAGTAGGATAGGCAGTCCGGTATCGGCGATAGGATCATTGCGGAGCATCTAGTCCAAGAGGGGACTGTTGAAAAATCCCCTACCGTGTCATTGCGAGGAGTGCGGAGAGGTGATGCAGGGTGTGGAGCACGACGAAGCAATCTCGACTTACGCTCTTGCGATGCGGGTGCGCAGATTGCTTCGTCGTCATTCCCCCTCCCCACACTCTCCCACCCTGACTCCTCGCAATGACAATTCCGAGGTCTTTCAACGCTGCGGCAACCCTTCCCCTTGCACCGGCTTTGAGGGCAACGTATATTTGCGTGGAGGTGAACCATGCAACCTGACGCCCAACGAGATATCTACTTTGATCATGCCGCTACTACACCGGTCGATTCCAGAGTGGTCGAGGCGATGCTTCCCTACTTCGCCGAGCGTTTTGGTAACCCGTCATCGCACGTACACTCCAAGGGCGTCGAGGCCAATCAGGAGTTGGATCAATCGCGGGCAAGCGTCGCCCGGCTGATCAACGCGCCCACCGAGACAATCATCTTCACTTCCGGCGCCACCGAGGCGAACAACCTCGCAATACGCGGTCACCTTGAAGCTAATCAAGAGCGCGGCAAGCACCTGATCATCTCCGAAATCGAGCACTACTCCGTTATCAATCTCTGTTTGAAACTGAAGCGCGAGGGCTATGACCTAACATTGTTGCCGGTGGATGAACTGGGATTGGTACATCCCGACAAGCTTCACGCCGCTATGCGCCGCGACACGGCGCTGATCTCGATTCAGCACGCTTCATCCGAAATCGGCACGATCCAGAACATCAAAGAGTTGGCTGCCATTGCCAGGGAAACGGGGGTGTTTTTCCACAGCGATGCCGCCGCATCGGCAGGCAATATCCCTGTCGATGTGGTCGATCTTGGCGTCGATGCCTTGACGGTCTCGGCACACAATTTCTATGGTCCCAAGGGCGTCGGTGCACTTTACCTGCGTCCCGGCGCCAAACTCGAGGCCCAAATCATCGGCGGATTTCAGGAACGCGGCTATCGTTCCGGCACGGAGAATCTGGCGGGCATAGTGGGCATGGCCAAGGCAGCGGAGTTGGCATTGGCCGAAATGCCCCAGCGACGTGAGCACCTTACCGGACTACAGAAAAGACTCTGGAATGGTCTGGCGCAGAAATACGAATTCCTGCATTTCACCGGCCATCCATCGCAGCGACTTCCAGGTCATGTCAGTTTCTGGATGGAATATATCGAAGGGGAATCGCTTTTACTTTTCCTCAATGTCTACGGCATCCAGACCGCTTCCGGGTCGGCGTGTGCCTCGAATATGAGAGGTCAGAATGAGCATGATCTCGCGGCGTCGCATGTTCTCACCGCAGTTGGTGTGCCGGCAGAGTATTGCTCCGGTTCACTGACAGTTTCGCTGGGTAAGGACAACACCGCAAACGAAGTTGACTATTTCCTTCAGATCTTTCCGCAGGTTGTCGAACGTCTGTTGGCCATGTCTCCCTTGTGGGCCGACAAACTGAAGGGGAAGAATCCGTATCAATGACAACTAGAGCCCTAAATAGCCCAAGAAAGTAGTACCAACCAGACGCATTTTGCTTAAATTACGATGCCATAAGATACGTCCTTAACCGACGTATCTGTAGTGGGAGTGATTATGCCTGAAAGTGCTTCGCCATATTCCAAAAAAGTGATGGATCATTTCGTCAATCCCCGCAACATGGGAGAGATTGCCGACGCCACCGTCGTGGCGGATGTTGGTAACCCTGCCTGCGGTGACATGATGCGTTTATACCTCAAGATCGAAAACGGCATTATTGTCGATGCGAAATTCAAGACCTTTGGCTGTGGCGCAGCAATTGCCACCTCCTCAATGCTGACCGAAATGCTCAAAGGCAAGTCGCTGGAGGATGCCAAGTCGATATCGAATCAGGCGGTCGCCGAGGCGCTTGATGGTCTGCCACCGGTCAAGATGCACTGTTCGGTGATGGCCGAAGAGGCGCTGATCAAGGCGCTGGAGCAATACAACCGGTCGCAGGAACAGAAGCCCGATAGTTTCGAAGTATAGTCCGATGGAGATATGATATGTCCGACCCCAAACATGAAATCGCGGAAATAATCAAGTTCGGTATCAAGACCGAAATTGAGGGACAGAATTTTTATTCAACGCTGGCGCAGAAAATCGTGCGTCCGGACGCGCGCAAAAAAATCGAGCAACTGGCAAATGACGAGATAAATCACGAGCGCCGGTTGCGTACTCTCTATGTTAAGTGTGTCGGCAGTGAAGTTACAGACTTGCCGTCCCAAGGACTCGGTGTCTTCAAGGATGCCTTCGGCGATAAGCCGCTGGCGGAAAAAGATCAGTTTCGGCTAATCGAGTTGGCGATGGAAGCCGAGCGGTTGTCCGCCAAGCATTACAAATCCGGTGAGGACAAAGCCAGCGACAAGGACATTAGAGAAGTCTTCGCCGAGTTGGTCGCAGAAGAAGACAGCCATTATGAGTTGCTGGCCGCCGAGCGTGAATCCTTACGCGGTCATACCGACTGGTTCAGCTATGACGGCTCAGCGATGATGGAGGAATAGAGGCGCCGAATGGCATCTATTCAGATTCAGGGAATGATGGAGGTAATCGACAATGCCTACAGAAGTTTATGACATCACGATTGTCGGCGGTGGACCTGCGGGACTGTTTGGGTCCTTTTATGCTGGTCTGCGCGACGCTAAAACCAAAATTATCGAGGCCACTAAAGTCCTCGGTGGCGCATTGGTGCATGAATATCCCAACGAAGTGTTGCGTGACGTCGCCGGTTTTGTGCTGATTACCGCCGATAAACTGGCGGAAAGATTCATCGAGCAGGCGGCAGCGTATGACCATGCGATCTGCAAAGGCGAGAAGGTTACCGCGCTGGCCTTTGACAGTGCCAAGAAGGTTTGGCAAATCACGACTGACAAAAACGATCATTTTTCCACAACCGTGGTGCTGGCAGTCGGCACTTTGCAGAATCTTCAGAAGAAGTACAACGTGTTGCTCGATTCGTTCAAGAAGATTGGCCTGAAGGTGAACGAACTCGGTGTTGTTGTTGATGCGCACATGCAAACAAATCTGGCGGGTTTGTTTGCCTGCGGTGATATCATTGCCAAACCCAAAGAGATGAATTTCATCACCATCGCCAGTGCTGAGGCAGCGACAGCAATCAACAACGCCAAGAGATATTGCAATCCCGAAGCGAGTACATTCCCCGGCTATTCAACCGATATCCGCAAAGGGAAGTAGCTGCAAGCTTCACCCATACGCTGACGGAATAGCAACCCCACTCCGTCGCAAACGAGGTGGGGTTTGTCATTGTAGTTTCGACCGGGTCCTTCCGGCGTAATGTCGCCGCTATACTTTCAATTCCGAAGTGCAGGCCGGACAGCGGACCGCCTTGATCGGAATCGCAGAATAACAATAGACACACTCTTTTGTAGCTGGCGCTGCTGCGGGCTTGACTTCCGGACGTTTCAGTTTGTTGATCGCGCGAATCAGCATAAAGACCGCAAACGCAACTATCAGGAAACTGATTATCGCGTTTATTAGTAGTCCATAATTGAGAGTCACGGCGCCGGCGGCTTTGGCTTGTGCCACCGATAAATATGGTCCCGCCACGGCACCATCTCTCAAGGTTACAAAGAGATTGGAGAAATCAACATTGCCCAGAAGCAACCCGATCGGTGGCATGATCACGTCGGCAACAAGTGAAGTGACAATCGCGCCGAATGCCGCGCCGATAATGATACCGACCGCCATATCTACGACGTTGCCACGCATCGCAAACTCTTTGAACTCTTTCAGCATTGAACCTCCTCTGTTAGCAGGTTAGTGTATCTATATTACGATGGACACTCTCGACTCCTTTGGACTGTTGAAAAAGACCAGACCGTGTCATTGCGAGGAGTGCGGAGAGGCGATGCGGGGGATGGAGCACGACGAAGCAATCTCGATTTATGCCCTCCAAATGCAGGCGCGCAGATTGCTTCGTCGTCATTACCCATCCCCTCCCTTTTCCGCCCTGACTCCTCGCAATGACAATTCCGAGGTTTTCCAACAGTCCCACGCGCAGGGGTCTGGTCCCCACACCCTCGGTCTCTCAGAACTTGTTTGTAATCGGCCAGCGACGATCTTTGCCGAAAGCGCGAGGGGTGATTTTGATGCCCGGCGCTGACTGCCGGCGCTTATATTCGGCTGCTCCGACCATCTGGATCACACGTTCCACCGTCTTCCTGTCAAATCCGGCGGCAATGATCTCACGATCATTCCAATCAAGCTCGACATACAACCTCAGGATTTCGTCGAGGATTTCGTACGGCGGCAGTGAATCGCTGTCTAACTGGTTGTCCTTCAACTCTGCCGTGGGAGGGCGGTCAATGATTTCCTGCGCGATGATTTCTCGCCCACGGGAACGATTTAGATGCTCGCAGATCTTGTACACCAGCGTTTTGGGAATATCCTTCAACACCGAGAAACCACCAACCATGTCACCGTAGAGGGTTGTGTAGCCGACCGCCGCTTCAGATTTGTTGCTTGTGCTTAGCACCAGATATCCGAGCTTGTTGGAAAACGCCATTAAGATGTTACCCCGGATGCGCGCTTGCAGGTTCTCCTCGGTCAGACCCGACTTGGAGTCGCGAAAGAGCGGTGCCAGCGTCTCTTCATACTCCTCAAAAAGATCGTCAATCGACACAGTGTCCATCCTGATTCCCAGCAGGCGCGCCTGCCGGGTGGCGGCGACGCGGGATAGTTCGGAGCTATAACGTGAAGGCAAGAACAACGTGAACACGTTTTCCTTGCCGATCGCATCCACCGCAATCGCGGCGGTAAGCGCTGAGTCGACACCACCGGACAGACCGATAATCGCTTGTCCAAAACCGTTTTTACGGATATAGTCGCGCACGCCAAGGGTAACCGCCTGATACACTTCCTCCGCCTCGGCCAGTCGTTTAGCGCATTGAGCCTTGCGAGCACAGCGCGGTTTGCCCATATACAAGGCTTTCAGTTCTACACGCTTGACGGCCAAGTTTCGCGCTGGAGCATTATTATCGCCACTGCGAGGCTTCTGCCGACCGCGACGGGGTTCTTTGATCTCCGGTATGTCGACGACCAGTAGCTCTTCTGCAAACTGCGCCGCTCTTGCAATCACCTTGCCGGTTGGGTCGATCACCAATGAGGCGCCGTCAAACACCAGCTCATCCTGTCCACCCACGGAGTTGATGTAGCCGACATAGCATCGGTTGCTCCGAGCGCGATCCTGCAACATTTCAATCCGCTCCTCCGCCTTGTGCTCGTGGTATGGCGATGAGGAGATATTGAGTATCAATTGGGCTCCAAGCGCTGCCTGTTGTTCGGTAACCCCGGGACAGACCCAGATATCCTCACAGATATTGATCCCAATCAGTGTTTTGCCGAGATGCAGCAGGGGAACTTCAGTGCCCGGCACGAAATAACGCCTTTCATCAAAGACCCCGTAGTTGGGTAGCGCAATCTTGTTGTAAGACAGCAACACTTCACCACCGCCAATGACCGCGGCCGAATTATACACCTCATCCGCCCGCGAACCAGCGTATCCGCAGATGACATTGATCCCCTTACAAACGGTCGCGAGGCTGCGCAAGTACTGGCGGTTTGCGCCGACAAACGCCCTTTTGAGCAGCAAATCCTCCGGCGGATAGCCACAGAGCGCCAGTTCCGGAAAAAGCACGAGGTCGCATTGCTGGGTTTTTGCCTCCGCAATAAAACCGGCGATTTTCTGCGAGTTTCCGTCAAAATCGCCAACGGTAGGATTGATTTGTCCGAGTCCGATCCGGATCATGTTCTCCCCGACAGGTTGGTGTCAATTAAGCGATTGTCGGGCAATATGCAACTGGATTGTTCCGAGCAAACGGCCGGCGACGGTAGCAAAATCGACCGACATTGTATATTTGTCTATCTTCCGGTACCGGACCGGCCGTTTTTTTTTCATCCCTTACCCAGAAATCCATTTACATTGTTAGAATATCTGTCTATAATTACGTACTTATGAGTAAAAGAAGACCGTTGATGATTGAGTTGGCAACCCTGCGGGCAGGGAATCTGTGGAAACTTATTCAGCTTTCGGTCGTTTAACAGATAACATAGCAAACTAAGTTTACGAAGGAGTGAACCGAGCATGAAGATTTCCCGCAAAGCCGACTACGCGCTGCGAGCAGTGTTGTACATTTCCAAGCAGCCGACGGACATACGCAATTCGATCAACACTATCGCCGAAGCCGAATCCGTGCCGCGTGACTTTCTGGCGAAGATTCTCAAAGAGCTCACCCGCGCCGAGATTCTCAAGTCATACCAGGGTGTGCACGGCGGGTACCAGATGGCCAAATCACCCAGCCAAGTCAGTGTTCTTGATGTCATCGAATCGATGGATGGTCCACTGGGGATCAACCTCTGTGTTCGCGGCGAAGACGGCTGCGACTGCGAGAAATCAGGGCGCTGCTCCATGTTCCCGTTCTGGGACAAGTTACAGAAGCAGCTCAAGACCATTCTCAAAAGTGAGACCATGGTGAAGCTTCGCGGCGCCAAGAAGTAGGTTATTGCGTCTTTGCGTAGACGGGTGGTTGTCCCTGCGATAGCCACCCATTTTTTTGTCTTTGTGCCGGCGTCCTAATCAGCAAACCTAGCCGCAGGCAGATAGAATATCCGGTGGCGATAACATTATCTCTGCGGGAATGATGCCTTACATTGCGCGGATTCCGCGTAGCCGGAAAGGGACGCATTGAGCCGCAACTTGTTCATCCTCGTCTTTGCCACGATCGCCGCCAGTTGGGCCGCGCCTCTTATCCGCCTGTGCAATTCCGATCCGTTGGTGATCGCTGCCTATCGGATGATCTTCGCATCGCTGATATTGTTGCCCGTATACCTGTCGCAGCGGGAGCGAATTGTCCTGCCGCGCGGACACGAGCGCTGGTTGGTCGCCTTGGCGGGAGCATTTCTGGCCGGACACTTTACCGTCTGGATCACCGCACTGACGCTGACCTCTGTATCGAGCGCCACGGTGCTGGTGACGATCCAGCCGCTGTTCCTGACGGTTCTGGCGCACGTGATCCTAAAAGAGCGAGTCGACAAATGGGGTTACCTCGCGATCGCGCTGGCATTGACCGGCGCGGCGCTGATTAGTTGGGGAGATTTTCGGTTATCGAAAGGACATCTGGTCGGCGACCTGCTGGCATTGTCAGGTGCGCTTTTGGCTGCATTCTACCTCTTGATCGGACGTTCGCTGGTGGGCAAGCTCGGCACGATCAACTACACGATGCCGCTTTACGCAACTTCGGCGCTGCTGTTGACAGCCATGATGTTCATATTTGGCAAGACGCACCTGCCCGGACAGACACACGATTACCTCTGGTTTGTCCTGCTGGCGGTCATTCCCACCCTGCTTGGACATTCGCTGTTCAATTACTCGCTTAAGCATTTCAAAGCGCATCTGGTTGGGATAGTTATTCTCGGCGAACCGATCATGGCAAGTGTCTGGGCGCTGATGCTGTTCGGAGAGTCACCAACATTGATGACCGTGCTGGGAGCCGCGCTGATCTTCGCGGCAATCACGTTCTCCTTCGGCCACGAGCGAAATATTTCGCCTTGACGAAAGCCTGCCGGAATGTATCTTGACATCGCCACGTGCACCAATCGGGCAGGTGTTTGCCTGCTTGGATGTCGTAAGTATGGGGCAGTAGCTCAGTTGGGAGAGCGGTACGTTCGCAACGTACAGGTCAGCGGTTCGATCCCGCTCTGCTCCATTTTGATTCCCGCCATCTTCATGTGCAGGTCAAGAGCCGTGCGCTCTTGACGTTGCACCGACAGCACCGACCGACAAGATCAGGTCCTCTATTGACTTTTCCCAAGTGACTGCACCTGTTGACTCACGTCCCTCTATATTTACTTCGTCATCCATGTGATCTCGTCAGCACCCCTTAATCCCAACCTAAAACCATTGACATGAAGGACGGTATCTACCTAACTGGGGGGTATCGAGTTATGGGGTATGACGCCATCCGATTCAGGACAAACATTGAATTCGTAATCCAAAAATGTATGAAAATAAGCTTTACTTTCTTCCGGAAATGCCGTATACATATATATGACCACAATATCTCGTGTTAACTTTGCTCAAGCCTTGTCCTAAAAATCCAATCCTTGTCAAATCATTAATTCGGAGATACGCGCAATAATGCGCTTGACCACTATTCTTTCCGGTCGGATTGTCATCGACAGTTTGCCGGGGGGAAACATCTACAGGAGTGTAGAATGAATATTTTCGTAGGAAACCTGTCGCGTGAAACGGCAGACGCTGATCTCCGCCAGTCCTTTGAGGCTTTCGGACAGGTCACCAGAGCAACCGTCATCACCGACAAATTCACCAGCGAGTCCAAAGGCTTCGGTTTTGTCGAGATGTCAACCAAGGCGGAAGCTGATGCTGCCCTTGCCGGTATGAACGGCAAGGAACTGCACGGTCGCGCGCTGAACGTCAGCGAAGCTCGCCCGCGTCCCGAAAGATCCGAAAGACGTGACGGTGGCGGCAATGGCGGCGGACGTCAGAGCTGGTAATAGCTTGTAAGTCAGGATCACTAAGATCCTAACGGCCTATAGCTAAAAGGGAAAGGGCGGGAGTCAAAAACTCCTGCCCTTTTTCTTTTCGGGAAGCAACTTTAGCGATGAGGGAAAACCACACGGCGCGCGAGCTGCCGACTCTCAGCGACGTTTCATGATGTCACTCCCTATGTGCTCAACAAATGGTCAAGACTTCCTCGAGTGCCTGATGTAAGGCAACCAAAACCTTCTCAGCGTTTCCCTCCGGCTGCGCTACGGAACGCCGGTGAAACTTATGGAGCCTATTGCATGCCAAAGTCGATGGAAAGCCTCGGTGCAGGATTCGTGCTATTCCAGTCGGCGGTAGTCGCCTTGCGTTCATAGTAGCACGTACCATCCGATGCGGTTTCGTATAAGTAGTCCTCGAACTTGGTTAAGTAGTTTTGAACAGCAGAACCCTGTATATCAAAGTAGAACAGGTTATAGCCACCTGTGATAGTAAACGATTGAAGCGGAACATTGGCCACTTCGACCCAATGATAGAACTCCCGATAATAGGGGTCGTTGCCCCATTGGCGGAAGTACACCTTGCCAGTGAGCAATGTGTCACCAAACGTGCTGAGAGTACCTGAAACTTCGAGAGTCCGATGGTAGGTCCACGGAGTGGAGTTGAAGGTGATCTCGCCATCAATGGAAAACTTGTTGCCCTCCCAGTGTACGACGGGCATGCCCTGCTCTTGGTCGTTCGACATGACAAAGGCTGTGCTGAGATCGTAGTTGGTTTGGGCGCAAGTGATGGAGTAGGTCATTTTGCCGTCGAACCAACAGGCAATATAGGGTGTCTGACGCAAGCGGTCCATGACTGAGACAACCACGGTGACCGTGTCTTTCTTGGTCGGATCGGCGTGGGCAGACGCGACCACATGGCAGATGCCGACGAAAGCACTTGACACTCGGAAAGTGGTAGGATTTGTGTAATCATAGTGAAACCATCCCGCTGATGGTTGTGTTTCCAGCACCGCCCAAGTGACTGCCGTATCGGTAGTGCCGGTGATGGTCGCTTTGAAAGTCACCGAATCATAGGGCAACATCCAGAGCGTATCAGCATCAATCGAGATTGTCACCTCAGCTAATCGGAATGGGAAACCATTGCTATGTTCGGTGCCAACGGTGACGACGACATTGCCGTCCGTAGTGCCAACCGGTACTTGGGTCACAATCAAAGTGTCTGACCACGAAGTCGGTGATGCCAAGACGCCATTGAAAGTAATCGTACTAGTCCCCTTGGTCGCGCCAAAGCCGACACCTCTTACATTCACCGTCTCACCTACTGGAGCAGCAGACGGATCGATGCCGAGTATCTTTAGAGAGCGCCAGAGCACCAGATCAGAATAGCCGTAATTCCAGACGCTGACCCATTTCTGACAACCGGGTTCATTGTCAAAGTAGGTGTTGTCGGTGTCGGGATCAGCCGAACGCCATTCGGCGAGCGGCATGGGGCGCGCCAATGACGTGTCGCTCATGTGTGTATAAAGGTGCCGTCCCCAAGCGGCATTCCAATTTGTGAAGACATGCCAATCGAAACCAACATAGCCCCCCGCTTTGGCGATCTGGATGATAGTATCCTTCCAGCCACCGAGGCCGCTATAGCAGAAACCGCCGTAAACAAGGGTGGTGTCGTCACTAAAATTGTTATGAGCCGCGAAGAATGATGGACTGAGCCAATAATAGACGGCGTTATGGTAATCTCCCATCAGTATCTTGCCACTTTGGACTTCCGCCAAGTACTTTTCGAGCGTAGGGCTTCCCGAGGAATAGGATTCGCCGGTCAACAGATAGACTTCCTGAATGGCATTCTTATTGGGCCAGGCCCAACCATGCGAGTAAATATGAACGACACCAAATTCCTCCAGCGACGTGAACTTATCGATCGTGCACTCGTCGTTGACGTACTTCTCAAAGGCGTTGAAGCCGATCTTAGCGAAACCGGCATCTGCAGTCGCCGTCAGTGGATCGGCATATGCTTGACGCTCCCAGTATGAGGGATTGAGAAAGATGGTTTTCTTCGAAGACGGTTTGTGCCCCGGCCCGGGATCATCGCCAAGATGCTTCCCCAACTTCGGCAAGTCTTCCGGCGGAACTGGTTCGCCGAGATCCTCCGGGTCGAGAAACACTCCCCCCCGCATACCGTTGGTGTACTGAATGGCGATTCCCTGACTGCTGCTTTGCACCATCTGGACATTGGGATCGGCCAGCAGTATCTTTACAAGCGAGTCCCTGGCAACCGTCGAATCCAGGTGCGTAAATAAAACATTCAAGGTGTCGCTGTAATCAGACTGTGTGGTAACGAGTGAATCGATCTTCTTCAGCACCTTGGTGTGATCGTCACCCGGAGGGGTGACTTTGGAACTGGAGGAACAACTATAGACGAATAGCATTAGTAGCGCCGTCGCCACTGCGAGATAGATGGAACGCATGAAAGGACTCCTTGTAGTTCTAACCCCCGACAAGACCAATACTACTTACATGGAAAATCGTTCTGAATCAAGGGATTTTCAGGCGTGTATTAAGACTATGTATCATATTGTATTAGAAGTGCTATATGGATTTGTTCGGTCGAGTTGTCTGCCTTAATGCTATCGAAATGGCCACAGAAAGGATAGCAGCCATTTGGGCTGCATCCCATACAACGAGTGTTTACAAGCAAGCTTTGATTGTGCCGAAGAACGGTCAAACCCGGTAGTAGTCGGCGCGCCAGTTTTTGATGGCTTTCTTGATCGCGTCCTCAGAGAGGTTTTCGGCAACAGCGCGTTTGCAGAGTTCGAGATATTCGGCGTCCGACGCAAATCGCAGGCCAATGATCTGCCGGATGGTCAAGTGTGGATCAAGCAACTTGCCAGTCGTCACAAAGTGACGCAGGCTTTCCTCGGCGCGGATGGCGCGGTCCTGAGCTTTCAGGGCAAAGCTGCGCGCAAAGAAAAACAGCAGAAGCAGGACGATAAACACGACTACCAACAGTGATGCAGAGTAGAGACCGGCGTGCTGTCCCAGTGACTTGATCAGATTGACAATCGAACCGATCAGCGAGAGCACGATCAGTCCAAAGGTGACGACGTGGTACATCGGGACATACTGCCGATGGTTGGCATAGTTTTGTTCAGGCATGGTGACTTTCCTTTTCGTTCAATTTCATTAGTCTCAAATAGGCGCTTCTAAAGCAAGTACGCAAGGCATTCGGTGTTTGGTCAGGTTTTGAGTCAGAAAGCCAGCCTGTCGGGTGGGGCGCAAGAATGGGCAGGACGAGAAAAGGCTGACACGTACGGGGATGTCACTGGCGTCTGCAACGGCATCGGGAATTCTCACATGACGTTTGGGAGTGGTGTCGGGAAGGGAGAGGTTGTCCCATAAGCGTGGTTTTGGCGGACGGACTGAAGATTTTTTGTAGGGGCGACCCTCGTGGTCGCCCGTTGACCCTTCATTCCACCAATGTTCATGCGGGTCGCCGCAAGGGCGACCCCTACATATTGTACGCCGTACTTGGCTTGTATGCCCAAAGCGTAACTTAGGGGACAACCTCGGGATTCCTGACGGCGGGGGTGAACAAACCCACCGCATGCGATTCGGCACTATGGTCAATCCGGAGTGGGTATTTCGATGGGTCCGAAGTTGGCCATTCCGCCAACCTGACCGAGGCAACCGATCGTTTGTCTTATGCTGCGATTCTTGTCGAACAAGATATGAAAGTGCATACTCAGGTCGGGAAGAATCCACCACCGATGACGGACGTCGTCCCAGTACAGTGTATCGTAGGGGACGGCACGCGGAATACGTCGTCCCAGAAGAGAGACTTTATGGTCTGCTAGGCAATCCTGCAGGGCCTCTGGGGCTATGATCACGCCAGCGAGTTGATTGTTATCGACCACCGGCTCTACCTTGCCGTCCCGCACCAGACTGTCCACTTTCAATCTCCCAATGAATTGCCACTCCGGCGCCCGGTGTATGGTCATGTAGGAATATGTTGTGTCGAAGTAGAGCGCACTCACCTTGCCCGGCAGGAATACGATATCATAGTCAGCCCAAAACCTTGCGGCACCGCGGGCATAGTTGAAGTCATATTCAGGTTCCGGCTGTTCGGGAGAGATGCAGTCAGTACAGGAGTTTAGCATCAGAGCGAGCACAGAAACCACGATTCCGACGACGCTCAAGCCGAGTAATGAGTGTCTCATAATTCTCCCGCAATCAACTACCACCAGAATATTGCGTGATAATATGGAAAGTCAAGTAGATTCTGCTAAGAGGCGCACACAATCGACCATACTACATGGAAGTCAGAACGGCCGAAACAAGGGCAGCCACTAAGGGTTGTCCCTACTTGGTGAAGATGATCTTATCGCCCTTGAAGTCAATCAGAACATCGTCACTTTCGCTATAGCGTCGGGAATCAAATCGCGTATCCGGGCGGCCAAGACGACTGCCGCGCACAAGGCGGCCAGATAAAGAACGTGGCGGATATTGGAATCCGCCACGTCTTGAATCATCGAATAAAGCTGTGTCTCAGCGCGACTCGCAGGGCGCCGGTCCACCGCTGAAAATGTAAGCTATCAAATACACCGCATCGGAGATATTAACCGAACCGCTGCAATTTGCATCTCCGGCCAGCAACGGCTCCGGCGCCGAACCGCCGGAGAAGATGTAGGCAATCAGATAGACGGCATCAGAGATGTTTACAGCACCACTGCCGTTGGCGTCACCGGGGATATAGGGTGGCGCCGGTGTAAAGAGATGATTAGCCGCCCAACGTTTAGCTTTGGCAGCCGTGGCTTTCAGATCGTTGACTGTGCCGTTGCGCAGCGTCATCATCGCCGAATAGATGTAGAGAGTATCATATTTGCCAACGGTGCGCGAGCTGACGAAGGTCATAAACGAAAACTGGTCTTCCGCATTGGACAGTGCCGAATAGCCTGCCTGATGCGTAAGATCGTAGGCCTGCGATGCTACGAAACCACCGCTGTCATAGAGGTATTGCGCATTGCCGGCGGTCAGCGCGCCGAAAGGCGATTTGGACGTATCTATTCCACCAGAGACGTTATTCATTCCAATCAACGCTTGTCCGGCAAGGCGACGGGTATCATCCTGGCAGTCGGCGCCGGTACCTTGCAAGTAGATTAGTCGTGAATCGGCATCAAAGCCGCCGGTGTTGAGGGGGCCGCTTCCACCGGGGACGTCCCAATCGACGGCTTCACCGATAGACAGCCCCGAATGGTCAAGCTGGTCCCAGGACCAGATTTTAAGTCTCTGAATTATGAAGTTGCAGGTGTCAGCATGTTTGGGGGCATACCAGGTCTTTTCAAAAGCGATCGTATGATCAAGAGTTACAAAAGCGCCGGAGTGAAAGATCTCGTACGCTCCCGAATCAGCCACCGGAGCCATCGGTTGTCCGGTCCGCGCCACCAGGAAAGAGGTTTTATTGTACAAGTTCCAATTAGCGACGTAGATGGAACCGGTGCGGTAGGTGATAAGCGGTGTGCCGTCAAACAAGTAAGAACTGGCACAGTCACCCTGTGCACCGTAGTCGAGCGAGAGAAACGGCGAGCCCTGACCGCCAAAGCTGCCCATGTTGTTGACTCGGAGTTTCACGCAGGAGGTTGCGATCGTGTCATATACTTGTATTGAGTCGTACAGACACGCATCACCAATACCGTCACCGTCAGAATCGATTTGACCCGGATTGTAGACGGTCGGGCAGTTGTCGATCTGGCAGGTAGTAGTCGGATAACTCGGGCTGCCGAAACCGTCATGATCGGGATCGATGCAATTATCGCAAGCATCGCCGACCTGATCGGCGTCGGCATCGGCCTGATCGGGATTGCTTAGAGTCAGACAGTTATCGCAGGCATTGCCAACGCCATCACCGTCGCCATCGGCCTGATCGACATTTACGACCGCCGGACAGTTGTCGACATTGTCGGAGATACCATCGCCATCTTTGTCAAAAGCGACGTAGGCATACAAGCGATCACCTCTGATCGAATCCACTCTGACGGTAATGCCGGTTGGGCCGTAATAGCCATCACTGTTCGGATACGTCGTCGGACTGAAGGTGCTTTGGCCGGCTACGTTGTCTGAGAAAAGCGCGCCTTTGCGTGATTCGTAGGGATACCACCACTGCGCCGAATCGCTGACATTGCCTCCGGGGTTGTGAGTGTAATCGTAGGATGGATTGTAGCCGGCGTCCTCTACGGCGACGGTGTAGTGTGGATACAGCGGAGTCCCGTAGTTTATCCGGAAATAGTCCGCCTTTAGGGAATCATGAACATGCGTTATCAGCAGACCACGATCGAGTGGATCGCAACCGAGTGACAACTGGGGATAGAAGTAACAGCTAAAGTCAGAATCAAACTTATCAAACTGACCGGACGACTGAGGATTGCGGTATTCGAGGAAGAAGTACTCACCTTGCGTCATATCAATGGGAAGGATGTAGAGCGAGCTATCCGGAGTCGTTTCGATGTTGCGGATCATCAGGGCGCCATAAGTCCCCTTGTCAAGTACGATCGGCGTGATCCATCCGGCTTCTCGCTTGTTCCAGCCACATAAGTGTGACGGAATCAGCGACTTGATGGAAAAAATACCGTAGCCCCCAAAGCCCATCGTGCACCAGTCATATACGGGGTGATCGTTGTTATCGTTCGGCGTGTCGAAGGTCGAGACGACCAGCTTGTCATCGTAGTCGTATAGATCAGGGAGTCCGACGTTATGCGCCAGTTCGTGACAGAACACTCTGATTGAATTCAGAGAGTCGATGCCCGTGAAATCCACCGGGCTGTTGGGATCATGCAGCGGCATCGTTTCGGGACAGGTGTTCCAACGTGGGACACGTTTGCCGTCGAAAGGACCAGGGCCGGTCCCCGGACTATAGACTATGGCGTACGACCAAATGTCCTGCAAATCATGCGAGTCTTCCTGCCCCTTGCCGGAGCGGATGAACAAGACGGCGTCGACATCGCCGTCGTTGTTGCCATCAAACTGCGAATAGTCAATTTGCGGATCAAGTGTCGCCAACAAGCTCTGGAAGTCAAAATTGGTGTTGTAGTTACCAGAGTTGTACCATTCTCGTACCTCCCCGGTGACGGCCAGCTTTCCGTACGAGACCTCATGGTAGTAGTCGGCGACCGAACCGTAAGGCAAGACATTGCGGGAAAACAACAAGGTATCGAATGTCTCGCGTGAATAAGTATGGGGGCGGTCGCTCCAGTCGATCAGAATCGCCAATACCTTAAGCGTATCACCGGCGAAGCGGAAACCGTCCATCGCAGATTTCTCCTGCGGCGTAAGCTGCAGCGGCGGAATCTTACCAAACTGTTGCGTCATGATTTCGTCGGGGACGTCGAGTATGATGCTCTTGGTCAGATCGACGGCATAGCTTGATGCCGCAGCGAACAAGGCGACGATGACCATCACCCAAACCTTAGCAGACCTCATCATGGGACACCTCTCATATTGCTCTTGTCGGCAACTGTCTCGAAAACAGGTTATGATCTCTTTGGCTCATATTGGCGCGAGTACAATAATGACAATATACATAGGGCAAGCGAGTTTGGCAAGAGAAATAGAGCCGAATGGCCGCAATCGGTGCGGTTACCAGCCTGTCGGCGAAAGCGATCTGGTGCCGCGTCTGCAGCTTTTCGCGGAGATATTGAGAAGGATACTGCTGCCATAGAGAGCAATGATGTGTATAATGACTGAGCATGTTGACTACTGAGACCAGGACACTGTTATTATGTCTTGCCATGGCGCTGCTGCTGTCGGTGACTCTTATTGCTGAAGGCAGCGATCAACCTGCGACCAAACAGAGCCAGACACTTCCCCACAGCACCGTGGCAATCAGATGCGATTCCGTCGCTGGAGCGGGGGGTGAGTTGATTGTGGGTTTGGTCTTCAGCGACACGACGATGCCGGTGGCCGGGTTCAACCTGAACATCGAATATGATCGCGGCGCATTGGTGTTCGATTCGGCGACTTTCGGTTCCCTCACGGCCGGAGAATGGGAATATTTCACTTCGCGGTCGGGATTGATCGACCGGTCTGACTCAAGCAGTGCCGCTGGATTCATCCGACTAGTGGCGCTGGCCGATCAGCTGGACACACAAAACAAAACGCCGAAGCCGCGCTCATTAGTTGGGCCGGGGGAGTTGGTGCGGATCTATTTCTATGTAAGCGAGCGAAAGGAATATCAGGGACGGTCGACATTTCTGCGCTTCATCTGGACAAAGTGCGACGACAACTCGTTTTCGGACAGGAGCGGCATCAAGCTCTACGCCTCGCGCGACGTTTACGATGCCACCGGCAAGCGACTGATCAACGGCGTCGACAAATACGCCGGTCCAGCAAACAACTGTTTTTCCTCAAGAAACAACGCCCCGATGAGAGTGTTCGATTTTCGCAGCGCGGCGGCAGTGATTAGGTAGGATGTCGCGAATTGCGGCAGGCGAGGAGAGGTTGTCCCACAAGTTGCTTTGCTGACGTCTTGATTCAAATCCATGAGCCGGCGAACGTAATTATGTTTCTGATGACTCCCAGGGTCAGGAAATTGACCAAGTAGCGGTTGAAGCAAGCCGTGGTGAGCCCGATAACGGCCGGAAATGCCGACCCACTTGCGTATTGTAACAAAGGCGAATCGTCCCTTCGCCGGTCTTCATCAACCGCCTCTCCGGGTCCGTCCCACTCACTACCATTTTCCCCTGACTCCCCATCTCCTCCCATACCACCATCCTCAACCTCTGCTTCCGCCTCTACTTCATCGTTTGCCACATCATGCTCCAGACGATGACCGATCTCTTCCCGCAGCCAATCCTTCCCCCGTTTCCGTCCCGAAGCATTCGCCCGCAGCTTCGTTCCATCCAACGCTACCACTGAACTGTCGATCAATCCCAACTCCTCGCAATGCCTCACCAAAGCCACAGAGTAGCCCGCCAGTAAATCCAGATGATCCTTACGAAAACGGTTCAACATCCGAAAGTCCGGTCGCTGCGAACCTACAAAATAACGATAGCGGACATCGTAACGCATCCACCCGGCCACCTCCCGGCTATGCCAACTCCGATCACAGTAAGCGAAAAACCACACCTTCAACATCATCCCCGGATCGTAATAACCCGTCACCCACAACCTCGTCCTGAAGGCACGAGAATCCCAACTGACGGACATCCTCGCGGCGATAGATCATCTCTCCTCCTCCGAATCATCGTTATCATACTCTCTCTCCCAACTCCCATTAACCAGAACTTCTGGGACAACCTCTCCTTTACTGACAACGCTGACTATTCTGTTGATCTGGTCAATCTCGCCAACCTCCGCTTGTGAAACTGTTGACAGGCGTTCTTCTGCCCTGTATTTTGGCGTTTCGCTATCAAGAATGGGATCGTCAATGCCAGCTGTCGAATCATTAGCCTTCTTTGCGATCGGTATTGTCGCCATCGGCCTGCTGTCGCGGGCGCTCCGATTGCGTTATCTGCAGTGGCAGTTCTCGAATCAGCATCGTGCGGCAATTGCAGGCATCCTTGTTGTCTTCGTCAGTATCCTGATTATTTCACTGCTAGCGATCATGCTCGGCTCTGCGTCGGCGATAGGAAACGATCCCGAAAACAAGAGCCCAGAAAAATACACTTTCGGCAATGTACTCGGCCAGGCCGTGGTGCTCTTGATAGCAATAATGCCAATTCTGATCGCCATGAGGACTCGCAAAGAGCCTTTGGCATCTGCGGGCATCACAAGGCAGAATTTGCCCGGTGCGACCGTGTTGGGACTCGTCCTCGTAGTTGCTCAATTGCTGTACTTAGCTGCAACCACCGGCTTTCGTGCCGGTTCTACGCTTGGTCATTTCTGGGCTTTTTTGCAGTATTCTGTTGTCGGCTTCGCCGAGGAATTCATGTTCCGAGGTTATCTGCAAACACGCTTATGTGCTGGACTAGGCAAATCCTGGGGCTGGTTGCTGACCTCGGTGTTGATGGCTTTTTCTCATTTTGCGCACCGTATGTCATTCGAACATCTGGACACGATGGCTGCGCTGACAAGCTGCGTATCACTGATTCCGGTTAGTCTTCTGCTCGGCTTTCTCTACTTGCGTTCAGGCAACATCATGGCGCCTGGCATATACCACACGTTCGCCAACTGGATCGAGACTCTTTGAGCACACTCGATTGGCTGCTTCAAGCGCTTGTGAATTCGTTGACAATCTCCCGTCTGCTGCGTATTTTTGCAGTCTGATGAGAAGCGGCTCGTGGCAGCCGTGAAGAAAGGATTGCAACTGTGGATAAGATGTGGGCTGGTGTCAAAGCATCACGTGCAAAGGGCGCCGAATTCAAGCAGGTTCCGCTACCGAAAATCAACGATAATCAAGTTTTGATCAAAGTAAAGGCCGCGTCAATCTGCGGCACCGATAAGCATATCTACAACTGGGACAATTGGGCGCAGGGACGGCTAAAACCACCGCTTATCTTCGGCCATGAATGTTGCGGCGAAGTCGTCGAGATCGGCAAGGGAATCAAAGGACTCAAAGTCGGGGACTTTATCGCCGCCGAATCGCATATTCCCTGCGGTGTCTGCAAACAATGCCGGATGGGGAATATGCACATCTGCGACAATCTGGTAATCCTGGGAGTCGACACCGACGGCATTTTCGCCGAGTATGCCGCTCTGCCCGAAGTCGTCTGCTGGAAGGTCGCCAAAACACTTGACCCGGCAATCGCTTCTATTCATGAACCGTTCGGCAATGCGACCTATGTTGTCATGTCGGGGAACGTCTCGACCAAAACAATCGCGATTATCGGTGACGGCCCGACCGGCGCGTTTGCCTGTGGTATCTCCAAAGCCGTGGGGGCCGAGAAGATTTACAGCCTCGGCATGATACCTTTCAACCTCGATATCTGCCGTAAGATGGGGGCGCACGACACTATTGATGTCACCAAGGACAGCAGATTCATCGAGCGAGTTGTAGACGAAACCCACGGCGGTGTCGACGTTGTGCTGGACATGGCAGGCAATCAGGCCGCCAATGACAGCGGATTCAAGATGCTGCGCAAAGCCGGCACCTATGTCATGTTCGGCCTGCCGCCACAACCTGTAACACTCGACATCTCCAATTACATTATCTTCAAAGGCGCTACGGTAATCGGCATCAATGGACGCAAGATGTTCGAGACCTGGTATCAGATGTCGGCCTTGCTCTCCGGTGGTCTGGTCGATCCGTCACCGGTCATCACGCATCGGTTCCCATTTGGCGATTTCCTCAAAGCCTTTGAAACCGCCACGTCCACAACAACGCCAACTGCGAAGGTTGTGTTGATGATGTAGGGAGGATGGAAAAGGACCGTATTTGTGCCAACCAAATGTGCCTATGCTTTCGGCAATGTCCTTAGCGTTATCCAAGCTGAACCAGTCGTATCCAGTCCGGTAGGTCGAAACCCCCAAATTTGTAACCCACCCATCGGGTGGGAATTGTGATTGCATCAGCTCACTTCGGCATTTTAATTCCATTGTGACATGAGGGTCATGCACTGCTTGAGAGAGACGTTGCCGGAGAAATCTGAAGCCCACCCGCTGGGTGGGTTACACGCGGCATCCCGAATTTGTATCCCACCCGCTATGATGAAAGTCAAGGGCGTTTTGGGTGGCAATGACTTCCTCGCTGGTTTTTTTTGATGTTGACAGAGGTCGTGACAACCTGCTATTCGTGGTTTTCCCACAAGTTACTCTCTTTCGTGCGCGCGGTGATGGTGTCAACATCCTAACGCTCGTGCTTGGTTAGC
Organism: uncultured bacterium; assembly: GCA_903903945.1. Lineage (GTDB taxonomy): Bacteria > Zixibacteria > MSB-5A5 > CAIYYT01 > CAIYYT01 > CAIYYT01. The sequence continues at coordinate 31,007 of CAIVAP010000188.1, forward strand.
ACCGGTGGGATATCGTCGTACACCCTTGTCCGCGTTCTTGTCTAAAAGACCCTCTGTGACATCTGATCGTTCTCTCTAACTCAAGCAGTTTGCCCGCCTTACCAATGGGGGGCAGGAAACTCAAATTGGGTTCACACCCTACTGGTTACTGGATAACTCCGACTTCGTATGGTTGACCACTCAACTCGACAGCTCGCAACCGCAACGCTAATTTGTGCGCCACCGCCACAATCGCTTTTTTCTTACTCCCTGAGCTTCGCCAGACGGCGCCGAACTTGGCTAACAACACTGGGTCAAGACGAATCGCTCGCCAGGCACATTGGATCAGCCACGCTCGCACCTGCGATGAGTCCTGACCGGTGATATGTCCGGTCGCCTTTGTTTCCCCGGAGGAATACTCCCCAGGTGTCAAACCGAGATAGTGCGCTAACGGTTTGCCGCTCTCGAATCGCGACAAGTCTCCCCATTCAAGCGTAAAACGAATGGCGCTCAACCAGCCCACTCCCGGGCAACTCGCCTTCAACTCCACCGGACGGCGATAACGCTTACTGGCCTTCGTCTTCAACTGCGCCAACAGTTCCTTCTGTGACACCTCCAGAGAGGTCAGTATATGTTGATATACCTCTAAACTCTGCCGCAACGGCTCACTCAGCGTCGGCAACATCGACCAGACCCGCTCATAATCACTCTTATTCCACGCTCCCGCCTTCAATCCCTGATCCAGCCCGTGAAACTCCAGTAACCGACGAACCCGATTCTTCGTTCGCACAATATCCTCTTGAACATCGCTCAACGTCCGACTCAGTTGCCGATCCTCACGCCGCTCTCGACTCGGAACATGACAGGCTTGGTAATCACCGCTCTCCAGCATTTGCGCCAACCGTCGTGCATCCCCTTTGTCCGTCTTCACCTTGCTCACCTTCGCCTCTCGCACCAAATGCGGCGGCGTCACCACGCACTGATAACCTGACGCTACCAACTCGTCGTGCAACCAAAACCCGTGAAACCCTGCCTCGTACATCACTGCCACCTCACACTCCGGATACCGACCCCGCAGATACTCCAACAAGTTCGCCGCTTCTCCCGGCTTACTCAACTCATGCACTATCATCTGCTCACTGCGTACGCACAACCGCCAAGTCCGCTTCGCATCCTCTAATCCCACAAAAACTCGCTTGCCCCGGACAACGTAATCTTGCATCTTTCTCATCAGGCTACCTCCTGCAACTTGTGGCGCTCGGCGACCACGTGTTTGATCAAAATACTTAGTTCCAGGCAAGGTAGCCTTTTCTTCTTCCCTTCACACACAGACAATACCATAGTGACTAGCGGGTGGGAATTGTGATTGCATCAGCTCACTTTGGCATTTTAATTCCATCATGACATGAGGGTCATGCACTGCTTGAGAGAGACGTTGCCGGAGAAATCTGAAGCCCACCCGTTGGGTGGGTTACACGCGGCATCCCGAATTTGTATCCCACCCAGCGGGTGGGAATTGTGATTGCATCAGCTCACTTCGGCATTTTAATTCCATTGTGACATGAGGGTCATGCACTGCTTGAGAGAGATGTTGCCGGAGAAATCTGAAGCCCACCCGTTGGGTGGGTTACACGCGGCATCCCGAATTTGTATCCCACCCAGCGGGTGGGAATTGTGATTGCATCAGCTCACTTCGGCATTTTAATTCC
>CAIVAP010000189.1 GCA_903903945.1 uncultured bacterium
CTGAAGTCGCTCCTACAACCATTTCACTCGGGCTGCTAACGTGGCTTGTAGGAGCGACTTCAGTCGCGACCCGCTTTCTCTGACACAAATGCGACACCCAGAGCAACAGTGCTAGCGAGGCCTTTTCAACACTCCCCTGGGCGTAGTATTCTACGATAGAAGCAGACACTGTCTTCATTAGTATTTGGTAATGTCGATTCGCATCACACTGCGAACGGCGTCACCCAGGAAATGGCGCGCCATTTGGGCGAACTGCTCGGGGACGTCCGAGACGTAGAACTTGCGTTCTCCCTGCGAGCGTTTTGGATTGAGCGCTTCGGTCTTGAGCAGATGCTGGTAGACTACGCGCGAAGTCTCGGTGGCGGAATCGATCAGATTTACTTTGTCGCCAAGCACTCTTCTAATGACCGGTTTCAGCAACGGATAGTGCGTACAGCCAAGGATCAGCGTATCGACGCCCGTGGTCTTGAGCGGGCTGACGTAGTCCTCGGCAATTAGGAAAGTCGCCTCTTTGTCGAGGTACCCCTCCTCGACCAACGGCACAAACAGCGGGCACGCCATGCTGAAGACCTTGATCTTGGGATCGATTGCTTCGATTGCTTTGGCGTAAGCGTTGGAATGAATCGTTCCTACAGTGCCGATCACGCCGATTTTGCCGTTGCGGGTGGCTTGCACCGCGCTGACGGCACCCGGTTCGATCACGCCGAGGATTTGGAGAGAGTATTCCTTCTGCAAGAACTCGAGCGCGATGGAAGACGCCGTGTTGCAGGCGGCGACGATGATCTTGACTTCCTGCTCAATAAGGAAATTGGTGTCCTGCCGTGAAAACTGCATGATGATCTCTTTGGAGCGGGGGCCGTACGGAGACCTGCCGACGTCACCGAAATAGACAACATCCTCGGAGGGCAGCAATTGAAAAATCTCCCGTGCGACGGTAAGACCACCGAGCCCGGAGTCGAAGATACCAATGGGACTATTGCGATCCGGCACTTGTTTTATCCTTTTCATAGTGATCGGCAAATCTGACGATCGCGTTGTAGACCGCCTCGGCAGCCACCTGACGGAAATTCTCTTGAGCAAGCAGACGGCTTTCGACCTTGTTAGAGATGAACGCGACTTCCACCAGCGCGGACGGCATCTGCACCTTGTTGAGTACAATAAAGCCGGCCTGATCGATACCGCGCGACCTGACATTCAGGCCGTTTGCCAACTCCTGCTGGATACTTTCCGCCAACTGACGGGACTGATTGAGATATTCTGTCTGCAACACGTCCATGATGATGAAGTCGAGATCCTTCTTGTTGCGGTCGGTAGGGTCAGGGTTGTCAACCTGATAATCCTGATTTTCGAGCAAAGCCGTGATGCGCGCTTCATCGTTTTTCGCAGGTGACAGGAAAAAGGTCTGGGACCCGGTTGCGCTTTTCTGATCGGACGAATTGGCATGAAATGAAATAAACAAGTCGCCGCGGGCAAAATTGGCCAGTTGAGCGCGCTCCTCCAAGCTGACGTTCTTGTCTTCACGGCGCGTCAGTACCGGCGTGAAGCGTTTGCTCTTTTCCAGAATTGTCTCCAGCCGCAGTGCGATATCGAGAACAACGTCCTTCTCTTTGAGGCCGTTCTTGCCAACCGCACCGTCTCGGTCGCCCCCGTGGCCGGGATCGATGACGATAACATCAATCGGGTTGTATTCATCATGCCGCTGCAGCGTCGTGCTGTCTCCTGCCTGCGAAACAAACGCGGTATTCTCGACAGAGATCTGTATCCGGTGCGGATCAGGAGCATAGTTGGCATGGAATTCGACAACATTCTCTCGGAGTTGTACCGACACCTGTGCCGAGTTGTCGAACTGGAAGGCGCGGACATTGATGATTTTTTCGTGCGGATTCCTTCGCGTCAGACGGGGGACATCAACTCTACCGCCGTGGATCGTCACATTGACCCAATTGCCTTCGCTGACAAATACCTCGTAGTCAAGCTTCTTTGTCAAATTGATCTCCAGCAAATCGCCGTTGACTTTGGTCAGGAAGTTGACTCCCGACACATTGAAGCCCTCTTTGACCGCAGTGATCATTGCTTCATCGTCATCGTAAACCAGCACCCGTTCAAGCACATCAGATAGCAGGAAGAGTGACTGTTGTACCGGCAGATACATTTCGTCGTTACGAAGAACAGGAGCATGTACCAGATTGTAATCGTTGCCTTCAACCTTGCACAGGTGCCGGGCGACTTCGAAACTCAGCCTCTTGTTGCCGAGGCTGACATCCAGCGCCTTGTGTCCTTCCCCCCAATCGGTTTTCGCTCCGACAGCCGCAAACAGATCGGTCGCAGAGAGGTAGTCGATCTTGTCGATCGTCAGCCGACGAATCGGTTGCGACTTACCGATGCCTCTGAGCGTGATTGTATCAGCATGTATCACTGCTGAAAGAAAAAGCATCAGAAGAATGGCCTGTAGTTGTCTCATCTCGTCATTATACCACGCATCTATTTGCGACGTTCCTTCATCCGGCGGTCGAGTTCGCGGCGTACTTCCCGTTCCATTATCGCGTCGCGCTTGTCATGGCTCTTTTTGCCGCGTACCAGAGCTAACTCCACTTTGGCCACCTTGCCTTTGAAGTAGGCCTTTAGCGGCACGAGGGTAAGTCCCCGCTCGACAGCGCGTTGGTACAGCTTGCGGATTTCTCGCCTGTGCATCAATAACTTACGAACGCGATCAGGTTCATGATTGTGTACGTTGCCTTGATCGTACGCGGAGATATGGAACTTGTGAAGAAACAACTCTCCCTCCTCGATCACGGCGTAGCTATCCTGCATCTGCGCCTTGCCAAGCCGCAGCGACTTGACTTCCGTACCGACCAACGCAATGCCGACCTCGTAAGTGTCGAGAATCTCGTATTCGTGCCGCGCTTTGCGGTTTTGCGCGATGAGCTTGAACTCCGGTTTATCCATGAATCGATGATACAATACACAGTTGCAATCTGCAATTGGTTTTGGCATGTGGGTAGCCCCCTTGAGACTGATTGATTTGTGCAAGTTTAGCTTGACGAGAAAAACTTGGAAGATTATCGTTAACGGATTTGATATCTGGGCGTTGAGCGCGTCTTAAGCTGAGAATGAAAAAGACATATATCATATTATTCATCGTTTCCCTCATCACACTCTTGGCGCCGATCGGCATCGGCGCGTCATTGACCGGTTACGTGTTTGACAAGTTCACCGATCAACCATTGGCCAATGCGCTGGTTGCTATTCAGGGAACGGGCCTCCAGGCCTTCACTGACAGCACCGGGCATTTTCGGTTTGCGAGTCTCGAGGGGGGCATCTACGACCTTGAAGCCACGCTGGGTAACTACTACCCCGGATATGTCAAACGTTTGCGCGTTGGCACGCAGCAGGATCTGAAAGTTGAAATCAGGTTGAAACCAATCACGCTTGAAGACCACGCCAAAGGACCCAAGGCCGTCTTTCGGTATGGCATACTCTCGGGCACAATCACCGATGAAACCAACGGTGAACTCCTGCCGGGAGCGACCATCCAGATCAGAGAATTGGCAACCGGCACCAGCACCAAGCCAGATGGCAGTTATACTATCTCTCAGGTGAGGCCGGGACGGTACACCGTGGATGTTTCGCTGATTGGGTACAAGCAGATCAAAAATTACGGCGTGGAAATCTACGCCGGTGATGAGACCAAGCTGGATTTCAAGCTGGAGCAGACCGTCAAACCGCTCGGCTTTGAGCAGGTTGTTTACGGTGAAAAACCGCTGATGGATCCCACGAAGCCGGCGGCAGTGCGGTCGATTGAACCGCGAGACATCGCTCTTGGCACGGCGCGTGAAATCGGAGATATTATCAAAGACCTCCCCGGAGTAGTGGAGATCGACAAGGAGTTGCATATCCGTGGGGGCAGGACGTACGAGACACAATTCACCATCGACGGCGTGGCGGTAACCGATCCGCTGATTCGACGTGGTTACGGCATGTCACTTAATGCCGGTGCTATTAAAGAAGTGACTCTGTACACCGGGGGCGCCGATGCCGAGTTTTCTCAAGCAACCAGCGGTGTGGTCGAGATACAGACCAAAGAAGGATATGAAGAGTACGCCGGGTCACTGAACTACAAGAACGATCATCCCTTCGGCAGCTCCGGGTTTAACACCGATCAGGTGGAAGCCACTTTCTCCGGGCCGGAACCGTTGACGAGTAATCTCGTAAAGAAGACCGGACTACCGGGCGAGACCTACTTCTTCTGGTCCGGCAACTTCTTGCTATCCGACACCTATCTGCCGTATTCGCGCCATCTCTATTCATCTACATTCGGGGGTAGTTCGCTTTCCCCGAGGTCGGACGACGAGTATTCGACTGTGTTCAAGCTGTCGTGGAGGATTTCGCCACTGGTCAAAGTGTCGCTGTCACACTCGGCTGCAGTCACTGTCAATCAGGATCGCAGCGTCCTGGAGACGCGCGTTCGGACGATTGACTATTCCTACGGTTTTCCCTTCGACTACAGCAAAGTTCTCGACAACTATAACACGTTTACGCAAAAGTCAAACCAGCAGACGTTTATCGTTGATTACAAACTCTCGGTAGACAAAGAGGTTCGGGTCACGGCGGCGCGTTTCTTCACGACGCTGCATTCGGATGTCAAGGGCAAGAACTGGAAAGACTACGTTCAACCACAAGACAATTACCCCGATACCGTGATCATGGCGCCGGACAGCTCGTACTTTACGGTCATCAAAGGTGACGGCTTTTACGACACCGGGGACGGCGATAGCTGGTATGACCACTATATTGAGAACTACAGCCTCAAGACAACCTATGAGACCAAAGTACAGGAGAATTACTCGCTTAAAATGGGAGCCGAGTCCGAATTCCAGACGATCCAAGTCCTTGACATTTACAAACCTTGGCTGGGCGCATCGGGATTCGGGCTTAACTACGATGCCTATAAAGCGAAGCCTTCTTCACATGGCGTGTTTATCCAGAATCACCTGAATCTGCAGGGCATGGTGTTCGATTTTGGCTTACGCTATGATCTCTGGTTTGCCGGGAAGTATGCTGAGGACGCGCTGGCCAACGACAGTATCTCGCCTCTGAGTGCGGCGCTGCGTGATAAATACTACAATGAAACGTCGCAGGTTCTCGGTCGCCGGGCGCGTGGAATTATCTCGCCCCGTTTTGGCCTCGCCAACATGATCAGCCGCGAATTGTCGCTGTTCGCCTCTTATTCGCGCTTCACCCACAAGCCTTCACCGCAGTATCTGTACGCAAAGCTCTATACGCCGTCCAATGCGGCGTACCAGTTGTTCGGCAACCCGGCACTGGATTTTGAGAAAGTTACCAATATCGAGACAGGGCTGAAATGGCTGCCAAATCCGCGAACGGCGTTGGGAATTTCGGCCTACATTAAATACATACAGGATTACATCGCCGCAACGGCAATCTCACCCGATCCGCGTTTCCCTAACGAAACCTACTTCGTGTATTTCAATCTCGACTATGCCACAAGTCAGGGAGTCGAACTTGAGTTCATTCACAAAGCCAGCGACATCTTTACCCTGTCAGCCAATAGCTCCTTTAGCCGAGCGCGTGGAGAGCGGTCATTGCCGGCTGACATCTTGCGCGGACTGACAACACGTTCGGAAGGCGCCATATATAATGATGTCGCCTTCGATTGGGACAAGCCGTGGCAATTTGTAGTTAAGGCCAATTTTACTGTTCCGGCTGACAGAAAGCCGAGATTACTCGGCGTACCATTGCCACGCGACTGCAACCTTAACGTCAAGTTCTGGGGGCAGGCGGGCAAGCGCTACACGCCCTATGTTCGAACGACCGACGATTTCGGATTCACCGTATTCGTCCCCAAAGGAGCAACCAACTCGAAGATCGGACCCTGGTGGAATTCTTTGGACTTCTCATTCCAGAAGTACTTCCACATCAAAAAGAATACGTTGACGCTCTATTTCGAAGGCACGAACTTGCTCGATCACAAGAACGTCACTCTAATCAATCCTCTGACCGGCAAGGAATACCGTCAGGGAGACGTTATCCCCACCGGTGGCAACCTGTTTGAATTGCCGCCGTTGTCATACCGCCTGCCACTGTGGGAAAACCCGACACGTTTCCTGAGTCCGAGGCAGCTCAAACTGGGACTGGGAGTGAGTTTCTGATGAGACGCGCGCTCAAGATTCCAGGCATCTATGTCGGCCTTGCGTTGGGCATACTGGCAGCTATCGCTATTTTGTTACCCAATGGTTGCGGGGACAAGGTGGCGCTACCATCCGATCTTCCCGCTCCCTGCTACAACTGCGGGGGCGTTGATACGTCTTATGTACAGGTCAATCCGACATGGACAGCGGCTGACGGAATGGCATTCAACAAGCCTTATGACGTCTGCATCGGCTACGATCGGTTTGTGTACATCTGCGATACGAAGAACAATCGCGTTGTCAAGCTCGATGAGAACGGCAGTTTCGTGGAATCGTATTCGCTCATCAATCCGGTGGCGATCACTCAGGATCGCGGACTGGATTTACTTGTAGTTGCCGGGGATTTTTTTACGACTAAGCCGGACACAATCTTCGCCGGTACGGACTCGATGCGTATTGCCCTCGATTCGACCATCTACGGCAATGCTATCTACCGCAAACGACACTTTGGCAATGAGGGCTTCCAGGTTGTCTGGCGGGCCGATTCGCCATATTTTTCGACCTACGACCCGCTCTATCAACGTGACATCTGGCATGAAGCCGAGTTCTGGGGAATTGCGGCTTCTACGGAAACCAACAAGGAGTACTTTCTCGCCGACTTCTGGATGGGCCGGATTCTGAGATTTAATAGCCAGGACAAACCGGTGCCGCCGGAACTGGTTAGTGAAGGAGTGGGCGTCGGCAAGACGCAGTATCCGACCGACGTCTTCTTCTACACCATCGCCGGACAGAATTATCTCGCGTTTGCCCAGGGCATTGCCAATCTCGGTGTACAGATTGTCAGCCCGATCAATGGTAATCCTCTGTTTACGACTTCGGACGAAGGATTGCCGCCATTGATAAGAACCAGTGCACGCGGCTACAAGCAGGTGGTGGCTGATGAGCAATCGAACTTCTATGTACTTCTGCAGGCGATTGACACTGATCTGGGTGCACACCACATGCTCTACAAGTATGATCGCACCGGCGAGAAACTGCTGGAATTCGGCACGGAAGGTTCGGGTGAACGGCAATTTCGGGACCCGCGAGGATTAGCTTACAGTAATGGCATACTCTACATCGCCGACACCGGTAACAACCGCATAGTGCGCTACCAACTGGCGACCGATATCCAGCAGTAAATTCGCCAAATCATTTTCTGCTTGCATTCCCAACACCAGCAAATATCTTAGTCAACCAGCCTGACAGGCTGTTGCCAATTGCGGCGGCGGCGGTCGGGGCTTCGCTGCCGAAGTGGTGGAACTGGTAGACGCGCTGCGTTCAGGGCGCAGTGTCCGTATGGACGTGGGGGTTCAAATCCCCCCTTCGGCATTTTCTTATTCCCCTACATTTTGAATTCGTGCGCTCTATTCCTTTTTCGAGAACCTGCGCCATCTTCCGGGGGCAATTATGCATATCCATCGCCCATTGTTCATTTCTCTTCATGCTGGAGAAATACTCGACATCAGCCGGTTGATTAACGTAGAGGGCGACAATGACTCCAAGGCGCCACCCCGCAGACTATCTGCGGATTGACAGCCAACCTGTCGTGTACAGCGATGCAAAGTGCGGAAGCCAGGAAGGACTACAATGCAGATGATTGTCTTTGTTGATGATGAACCCAGCGTTCTGGACGGGCTGCGACGGATGGTTCGCAACAGCGGTCTCGAATGTCGCACTGAGGCGTTTTCATCGGCAAACGAGGCGCTGCAGCGAATCACGCAGGGCGGAGTAGATGTCATCGTGACCGATCTGCGCATGCCCGAAATGGGCGGAATCGAACTGGTCAGCCGACTAAAATCGGATCCCGCCACCGAGAATACTCCCGTACTCGTACTCACCGGCCTCGACGATTCCCAGGCCAAGGAGACTGCCCTATCGATGGGAGTAATGGACTTCGTGAGCAAACCGGCCAATCCCCAGGAGTTGCTGAGTAGATTGAGAAACGCCCTGCGTATCAAGTCGTACCAGGATCGAATCCTAATGCAAAATATCGCTTATGAACGCCAGTTGGCGCAGGCCCAACGTACAGAGATGGCCGGGCTTTTGGCCAGTGGCGTCGCCCACGATCTAAATAACATCCTGCAGAGTATTTCCGGTCATGTTGAGCTTGCCAGCTACAAAGTCGGTGGAAACGATGCCGCCAAGCCACACCTGCAGAAGTCCGTCGATGCGATTGTACATGCGAAAAAACTGGTTCAGCGAATTCGTGATCTCGGCAAAACGGTTGACGCCAAAACCAAGGGGGCCGATTTCCGCGTTATGGTAGGTGACGCCTTGGAATTGCTCGCAGCCTTGTTGCCTAACACAGTGAAAAACCTGTGGAACAGACCTGACGTTCCTATATTTGTGCCTGTCGACGCGACGAGGGTATTCCAGGTCATCATGAACTTGTGTATCAACGCATCCGATGCTATGCATGGTCAAGGAACAATCACTATCTCAATCACCGAAGATACCGGTGACCGGCTTTCGTTACCTCCAGGACATTCCCCTTTGTAAGGGCACTTTTGCCGGCTGAGGATCACCGACTATGGTGAAGGGATGGATGAGCAAACTCTGAGTCAGGTTTTCGAACCCTATTTCACCACCAAGCCACCGCGACGTGGAACAGGTTTGGGGTTGCCCACCGTGCGTCGTATCCTGCTGGACGTCGGAGGCGACATTCTTATCCAGAGCGAACTAGGCGTCGGCACCAAGGTCGATGCGCTGTTCCCCAGTATCCGAGACAGCGATGCTAACCATACTCCTTCAAGATCAAGCGAAAACGTCGTCCAAACCACAGGCCACTGACAATCTGGTTCGACTTTCACCTCACCCCACTACCATAGGATTTGCTTTCACGGTCGGCACTCGCTACTATGGGGCGGTAGGTGATAGCTATGCGAAAGAGCAAAATTGTTTGTGTGGTTGGGGCACGACCCAACTTTATCAAAGCTGCTCCACTTTTGCGGGAGCTTCGTAAGTATCCGTCGCAATTTACTCCCCTGTTGGTGCATACCGGTCAACACTACGACGACAACCTATCCCAACTCTTCTTCACCGATCTGAACTTGCCAAAGCCCGACGAATTTCTGGGGGTCGGGTCGGGAAGTCATGCCGGGCAAACCGCACGAATTATGATCGAAGTCGAGAGAGTGCTGCTGCGGGAGTCCCCCGATCTCGTGGTTGTTTTTGGAGATGTTAACTCAACTTTGGCCACGGCGATTGTAGCAGCCAAACTCTGCGTGTCTCTGGCACATGTGGAGGCCGGCCTGCGCAGCCATGATCGTTCTATGCCGGAAGAGACTAACCGGATTCTTACCGATCACCTGTCCGACTTGCTGTTCGTCTCCGAAGCGTCTGGTATCAATAACCTTTCGAGAGAAGGCATCGCGGACGACAAGGTTTTCTTCACCGGCAACATCATGATTGATTCGCTCGTGACCAGCTTTGAGACTGCCATGAAATCGCCGGTTCTCGAACAACTGAATCTTGAACCACACGAATACGCCACCCTAACGCTTCACCGTCCCAGCAACGTCGACAACGCGGAAACTCTGATGAAACTTATGCGAGCGATAGAACAGATCGGTGAAGCCACGCCGGTTATCTTCCCTTGCCACCCGCGCACAAGGAAGAAAATCGCTGAATTTGGATTGTCGGACCTCGTTGCTGGCAAGGGACTAATAATCGTCGAGCCGCTGGGATATCTTGACTTCTGCAAATTGGTCTACAACTCGAAATTTGTGCTAACCGATTCCGGCGGCATTCA
>CAIVAP010000190.1 GCA_903903945.1 uncultured bacterium
AACAGAAGATACTACAACTGATCAAACTCATCGGAGAAGAGGTCGTCATTTTTGAGACGTTTGTTGGACTGTTGAATCGTCAACAGGAAGCACTGGTTGCGAACGACATGGAGCTTCTGGCGACAGTCACTCAAGAACAAGAACGACTTGCTCTCACGACATCACAGACTGAGAAGCGCCGCGCCGAGTTGGTGCGAACCTTGTCGCATGAGTTGAACCGTGACTCGAATGACATCAATCTGACCGAGTTAGCCAAACTGGTAGCCGAGCCGGAATTGAACCAGTTGCGGACACTTCAGGCAACTCTGACAGGTCTCCACGGCCAGATCTCGACGATCAAGTCGCGAAACGACTTCCTGATTCGGAAGTCGATGGAATACATCAACAACACCTTGACGTACCTATCCGCGGCGGGGGAAAAAGAAGCGACCTACGCAGCCGACAAAAACAAGCGCGTCTCCAACGGTCATTTAGCCGTTGTTGATCGGAGGATATAGGAATGCCGGGACTGTTCTCGGGATTGGAAATCGGTAAGCGGGCGTTGATGGCACAGCAATTGGCGATGAATACGGCGTCGCACAACATAGCCAATTCAACGACGCCCGGCTATTCGCGGCAGCGGGTTAGTTTGGTTGCCAGCTATCCCCAGGACACTCCTCAAGGGAGCGTAGGCACAGGTGTACTCGCTGACAGCGTGCGTCATATCCGCGATCTGTTTTTGACCGAGCAGTATCGTGGCGCCAATAGTAATCAAACTCAATGGGAGACAACGCACAAGACGTTATCGCAGATCGAATCATTCTTCAACGAACCTAGCGGCACAGGGCTCGCCCAGTCGATTTCCGACTTTTGGAACGCCTGGGAGAATCTGGCGACGAATCCGACTGCCCGTAGCACGGTTATCGAAAAGACAAAAGTGCTCGTCAATGAGCTTAAACAATATGCCACGCAGCTTAATGATCTGCAAGCGAGCCTCAACTCCGAGATTACAAATCGCGTGCAGCAGATAAACGAGCTGGGAGGTCAGATTGCGGCCATCAATAAGCAGATCGTCGGAGCAGAACTCGCCGGAGACAAAGCAAATGACCTGCGTGACAAGCGCGACCTGCTGGTTGACAATCTCTCAGTGCTTGCGCAGGTGCGAACTATCGAACGGCCCAATGGGTCTCTGACAGTGCTGTTAGGCTCGATGGCTCTGGTTGACGGCGGTGATTCCCTGGATATTGCTACCAAGGTCGAACAGAGTGGAAATTCAACAGTCACACGGGCTGTTTGGAAAAATACAAACTTCGATATCGAGTTTAGCGGGGGCGAACTGTATGCGCTCCAGCAACTCCGTGACAAGGTGGTGCCGGGATACCAGAGCGGCCTCGACACACTTGCCAAGACCATTGTCGAGCAGGTGAATACTATTCACCGCGGCGGTGTCGGTGCGGACGGCTCAACCGGTGTCAACTTCTTCTCGCCTTTCAACGTGACGGCCATGACGATCTCGCTAAACACGGAAATTGAGAATGATCCGAATCTGATTGCCGCCGCTTTAGTCTCCGGAGCGCCGGGAGATACGCGAAACGCCCAGGCGATCAGCGAACTCAGATCCAGTACTGTCCTATCTGCCAACACCCAGACGATCAGCGAGTATTATGCGGGTCTGGTGGGGACTTTGGGGATCAAGACGCAAGAGGCGTCAAATCTCAAGGAGAACTACAACCTGTTGGCTACACAGCTCGACAATGCCAAGCAATCGGTGCAGGGAGTATCGATTGACGAGGAAATGACTAACATGGTGAAATATCAACGGGCCTATGAAGCCTCAGCGCGCATAGTAACTTATGTCGATTCCGCTCTGGAGACTCTCATTGGCGGTATGGGCGTGACAAGATAACAAACCACGGAGGGTAGATTGCTCATTCTAACACGGAAGTTAGGTGAATCAATCACGATAGGTGACAACATCAAGGTCACCGTACTGGGAATTTACGGCCGTCAGGTTCGCCTTGGCATAGACGCGCCTCTGAAAGTGGTAGTTCACCGCGAAGAGGTGTATGTCCGCATCCAAGCCGAGAACCGGAAAGCGGCCCAGGCGGGCAAGAAAGACTTGATGTCAGTCGTGAACATGCTCAAGAACAAGTTCAAGAGCGAAATGAAGCCCGGCACGCCCAAGACCGAGTTGGAGTACCGGGATCAAAAGCACAAGCGCAATATCAGGCCGGAAGGCAAGCCATAGGGATGCGATTGTGAGCGATAAAAAACAGATTCAGGTCGAGAAAGAAATCGACCCGCTGCGACCGGGAAAGGGCGACGGTTCGGACCTGACGCAGAGCGAACCGATCTTCCCGACTGAAGCCGTTCGGGGATTTGTCTATTATGAAGAGTAAGAGAATATGAGAGTTACCAATGAGATGATTGCCAATCAGGTTGTTTACAACCTGACGCAAAACATCAACCGGTTCTACGTGCTGCAAAATCAGATGTCGACCAACCGAAGGATCAACAAAGCTTCTGACGATCCGGTGGGTACGATCAAAGATCTGTCCTATCGCGAGCGTCTGAACGATCTGGCGCAGTACAAGAGCAATATTGCGATCGGTCAAACGTGGCTTTCTACCGCCGATTCGGCGTTGAACGATATCAACACTGCCATTACTAACGCGCACAGTGCGGCAGTGGAGATGTCCAACGACACCAACGATGCCGCCGCGCGCGAAGCCTCAGCCAATGAAGTGCAATCGTTGTTAGACCAGATTCTGGCGGCCGGCAACTCACAGCTTCAGGGCAATTACATATTCTCCGGCTATCGAACCCGCACGCAGCCGTTCGAGTCGACATCGGGTGGTGTTGTCTATAAGGGTGACTCCGGGGCGATCAATTATACTATCGACAGCAAAGCCAAGGTGCAGATCAATACGATTGGTTCGGATCTGCTAACCAAGCCGTTTGCCGTGATCGGAGCGACGACGGATATCCAACCGGGAATTGTCGCGACCACACCACTGACTACTCTAAATCACGGCCGGGGTGTTGATTTGATCCCAGGAACCTTCACGGTTAAGGATATTAATCTCAACAATACAGTCACAGTGAGCATTCTTGGGGCTACTACTATCGACGATGTGATCCAGGCGATCAATCTCCAGTTGAATGCCGGGGGTATCACAAATGTTACGGCCTCGCTGGGTCTGGAAGGCAACAACCTGCGTCTGGTGGCGACCGAAAACCCGACCATCAGCCTGGTCACGCCGCTAACCAGTCTCAATCACGGGAGTGGTGTGGATATGCAGCCGGGCAAGTTCGTAATTCGCAATCAATCGGGCTCGACCAATGTCACCATCGATCTGACCGGAGATGTCACGGTCGGTGATGCAATCGCTTCGATCAACGCCCAACTGACGGCTGCCGGCGTCCTCAACGTCACGGCAACGAACAATCCGGGATGGACGGGAATCAACATTACCGATACGAATGCCATACCGTTGGGACTATATACAGAAGAAACAAGCCTCTATGATTTTACGGCGGCCAATCTCGGATTGACCGGCGCCATTGATCCGGTGCTGAACGGTCAGGATGTTCATCCCGGACCAAGCTTTGAAGTTGCCGAGTCCGCCCCCGGCGAGACCACGGGTGCTGATATCGGGCTGTTAGGTGCATTCACCAGGAACCAAATCGGCAAGGGTCTGTCGCCGCAACTGCTGCCCACCATGACTCTGGCACAACTGCGTAATAATAACGGTATTCCGCCGGGCGGAATTCGAATTGCCCAAGGTGATGCTACAGTAACAATCGACACTTCCGTAGGTATCACCACCGTGCAGGATTTGCTCAATGCAATCAACAATTCGGGACTGGCGATAACGGCATCGATCAACGCCGCTCAAACCGGAATTCAGATAACTAATAACGATCCGACGCGGACGTTGATCGTCAGCAATGCTGACAACGCGCGCTCTGCCAGCGCCCTGGGAGTCTTCGGCTCGACCGATGTGCTCGGCAACATGATGTTGTTGGTCGCGTCACTTCACAACAATGACCGCAGTGCGATATCCGCTCTGGTCGGCACACTTGATACGGCACTGAACACTGTGCTTACCCATCGTGCGTCAACGGGAGCCAAAGTCATCCGCATGGAGACGACGCTGAGTCGGCTGGATGATTATCAACTCAACTATACCAAGCTGCTTTCCGATGTGGAAGACGCCGACATAACCAAGCTGATTACTGATTTGGCGATGGCAGAGAATGCCTATCAATCGGCGCTCAATGCTGCGGCGAAGATCATACAACCATCACTGCTCAATTTTCTGAGGTGAGGTAAAATGTTACTGGAGACACGTCAATTCGGGCATTTAGAGATTACGGACGATGACATCATCCGGTTTCCCAAGGGAATACTTGGCTTCGAGGAACTGGAACAGTATGTCATTATCGATCATGCCGACTCGCAGCCGTTTCGTTGGTTGCAGTGCGTCGATACGCCGGATCTGGCTTTCGTAGTAGTCAATCCGGTTATCTTTTTTCCCGACTATCGCGTAGAAGTGCACGCCAAAGAGGTCGCTGATATCGGTGTGGACGATCCCCATGATGTCGAAATTCTCGTCATCGTAACGATTCCGCCGCAGATTGAGCAAATGGCGGCCAATCTACAAGGGCCAATCTTAATAAACGCAGGCAATAGAACAGCCAAGCAGTTGGTGCTTACCAACAGCGAATATTCCGTTCAACACTCTATCACTGAACAACTGGCTCACATTCAGAAACTGAAGGAGCGGCATCCGGTGGCGATCGTGGAGTTGACGCGATGAGTCAGATGATTCGCTGCAGCTACGAGCCGATTGCTATCAGCAAGTGATGGAGTCATGCGCGGGCATGCATAGGAGTACGCATGACAGAAGCCCGAATCAAATCGCCGCTTCCACGGATGGGAGTTGACGTCGGTGATCAGATCCAGACCATAATCAGCAAAGCGTCACAGGAAATCAGTGCCGGCCGTCTTGACACAGCCGCATCTCTCCTGAAGGAAGCCGTCAACCGCATGCCCGGCTCCAGCGAGTTGCTCACGACAGCGGCGCTGTTGTCGTTGCAGACAGGTGATAGTGCGAGCGCCGAGATCTACTTGCTGAAGGCGCTGCAACTGTCGCCTACGAACAAGGATGTCATTCACGATCTGGCGCTAATGTATTGGAGCGAAGGCAAGACGATTGCCACGCGAGAAATGTTTCAGCGTTTGGTCGATGTCGATCCCGGTGACGCCGACAGCCTCAACGACGTCGCGGTTTTTGAAGATCAGTGCGGCAACGTCGGGGATGCAACCACGGCTTTCAAGTCGGCGATAATTCTTCCCGGTGCGACGCGCAAAGTCTTCGAAAATTGCTTCGAGTTTCTGCTTCGGATTGGGGATGTCGTCGGTTTCCGCTCGGTGATGGGAACCTATCTGTCGCGATATGGCGACGACGATGTAGCTCACAAATGGCAGAATGAAGCCGCGCCAGCGACGATCGTACCGTCGGCAGCGACACGGAAGGAACCTGGTGATGGCTAAGAAGCAAGCTAAGCGAGCGCATCCAAAGGGCGGTCCCACCGTAAGCGTAGTCAGTTCGGTCGATCAAGCTGTCGCACGTATTCGGAAAGCCTACGTTTTCGAAACATTCGACATCTGCTACAATATGTTTTCGCAGCTCGTGGGCAGGACCGGCTGCAACATCAACACATTGCCGATCGAGACTGTTAAGATGGCGGCTTGGGCGGCTTATCGTGTGCGCAAGTACAACGCTGCCTTTGACTGGATGTCTACTATCGCAACTTCCGCAATCAATGACAATGACAGACTGTTGCAGACACTGGTCAACTATGAATGTTGTGACTTTGCCGGAGCCGTTGCTATCGGCGAACCGCTGCTGAAACTGAACCAGCTGGCGCAGGTTTGTGCCGAATACAGGGATGCCATAGCGCTACAAATCAATTTCCTCAACCGCGTCGCAGTGTCGCAGCACAATCTTGGCAACAATCAGGAAGCCCTTGCGCTGCTGATCCGCGCCCTTGAAATCAACAAAGACAATCCGGAATCATACATCAATCTGGCAACAGTCTTCGGGCATCTCGGCGACACGGCCGGAAAACGCCGTGCCATCTCCGACGGACTGGTTTATTGCTTGCATAAGGATGATCTGCAGAAACTGGCGCTCGAGTTCCTCGGTGATGAGACAATATCGCTCTGCATGATTGTGAAAAATGAAGAAACCATGTTGGCGCAATGTTTGGAGAGTGTCAGCGAGGTGGTGGATGAAATCATCATCGTCGATACGGGCTCGGAAGATCGCACTGTCGAGATCGCCAAACGATACGGAGCGCGTGTCTACCATCATCCCTGGGAAGACAATTTTTCACTGGCTCGTAATCAATCCTTGGGATACGCCACCTGCGACTGGATCTTCATCCTTGACGCCGATGAAGTGCTGACCAAGGAAGACCACGCCAAACTCAGGCAGGCGACCCACATTCCCGATCTAAACCTCATTTCGGTGTCCGTGCACAATAAACATCCTCTCACCGGTGAGTTCGCTTCTTTCTTGCCCTCGGTACGCCTGTGGCGGCGCAAGCTGAACCTGTACTACGAGGGTATCGTTCATAATCAGTTAATGTTGCCGCCGGCGGAGACCGTGTTGCGTGCCGACGTCAAGCTGACTCACTATGGCTACGGTCTCGATAGGGAGATGATGAAGAAGAAGTTTGCGCGCAGCAAGGCGCTGCTGCTCAAACAGCTTGACAAGAATCCGGACAACGCATTCGCAAACTTCAACTATTCGCAGATATTGCGCGACGAACAGCACCCTGTTCCTCCAGAAGTCTGCCGCGAGATGCTTGAGCATTCCGGTCGCGCGGTGCGGAATACCGACCCCGAGCGACTGAGAGAGCGTCACGTTCACTTGATGGCCCTTGACCAAATGACTTTGGCATACTTCTATCTAAAGGAGTACGATCGGGCTGAGGAGTGTGCTCGTCAAGTGCTGGCGCTGGAACCGGGATACCTTGATGCGCTCTTTGCCTTGGCCACCTCCTACGCCGGTAATCGAGATTTCGATCGGGCCATACCCGCCTTTTATGAATACATCGATGCCGCTGACAAGTACGATCCGGGTGCTCAGACACTAAACGCGATTCTGATTCACGTTGCTGATCAAGCATCAGCGTACTTTAGTCTCGGACTAATACACGAAGAGACCCGGCAAGACGAACAGGCAATTGCTTGTTTCAAGAAAGCTCTGGACTACAAACCGGATTGCGCCGATGTCCTGACGCATTTAGCGATGTTGTATTACCACGCGAATGATTTTGAATCCGCCCGAAATTATGCCGAGAAACGTCTTGCGAACGGCGCTAACGATTTGACGGCTCGCAATATTTTGGCTGAGATTGCCCGCAATCAAGGGCGGCCATGCGCCGCTCGCAGTAATTGCCTGAGCATGCTCGAAAGCGACAGCGAGAATCAGAGTGCCTTGAACCTGTTAGTGCAAATAGAGCGAGAAGCGGGCGATCTGGAGACGGCGCTTACTTGGACGGATCGTCTGTTGGCGACCGGTGCTGACGACTACAACGCGCTTGGTACCAAGGCCGAAATACTGATGGGGCTGATGCGCTACCGCGAGTCGGTGCAAGTCTATGAGACAATGCAAGAACGGTTTCCCGATGATGCCGAAGTCGCCAACAACTTGGGCAACTGCCACTTCAAGTTGCAGGACTACAGCAATGCTATCCGCTGGTACAGTCGCGCTCTGGCGCTGGAGCCACAGATGGCAATCGCGCTAAGAAATCTCGGCTACACCTATTTCAAAGCCGGAGACAACGCCAATGCGGTGTTGAAGCTGAGCAATTATCTCGACCATGTACCGGAGGATTTCGACATCCTCTATCTCGTCTCACGACTCTACTTTGATCTGGCGCAATACGCCGATGCGTTACGCTATGTTGAAAGATGTGTCATGCTGCAACCGCAGTCTGCCGAGTTGCTGGTGTTGCTCGCTGACTGCTACTCGAAACTTGGGCATGTCGAAAGCGCCCGACTTGGTTACATTCAGGCGTTGGCAATCGATCCTGCAAACGACAAAGCGAAAGCGCAGTTGCGGCAGATCGAGGCGATGCGCGCCGAGGAGAAACAACTTGCTGAATCAAGGGGATAGAGGCGTGCGAGTGAGATGTTTTTCATAAACCATTCCAAATTGTTAGGCAATTATTCTGGCGGCGTCAGGAATCCCGAGGTTGTCCCATAAGTTGGATTTCGTGAAATGCGCGTGAAGCACGTTGATTATCCACCTTTGCAAAGGGGGACAGAGGGGGTTGTAAGCGCCTGTCCACCAAGAAGAAAGACAACCTCCTAAATCCCCCTTTAATAAGGGGGAATAACCTGTCCTAGTTCTGATATCTCTGCAGCCCAACTTATGGGACAACGTCTCCCCTCCTGACGACCTTAACTAACTTGCTGATCCGGCAGAAAAGGAGAGGTTGTCCCACAAGTCGGTTTGACGCGTTGCAGATGCGAATTTATTCGCATGTCGCAGATGGTGCAAGAAGACCTTCTCTGCCAAATCACTCCGGTTCAATCAAGAACGATGAATCGAAGTTGTGCGAATAAATTCGCACCTACAAAATCAACGCCTCGCTGCAACTTCTGGGACACCCTCAGGATTCCTGCCTGAGCGCTTAACCGGGTCAAATTGCGCACAGTTGATTCAAGAATTTGCAGTTTCAGAGCCGACGCCTGAGAAGAAATTCAGCAGTTTAACTGGGGCAATTGACGGTCAACCCCAAGACAATGCCTGACAAAGCATTATCCAAGGTCATTCATGGCATCCAAAAACAGCAAGCCGGAGGCAGAACCCTCCGAAATAGAGAATGGAAAGCAGAACTATACTATCGGTTAAGGATGAAGCGGTTGTTACCGATAAAATTAATGAACGAACGAAGAAAGATAGCAAAGCCATACACTAAAAAGGAGGATTAACTGATCACGCCCGCTCGCTGGCTAACCGCAGTGAGTCGAGGCAACACTTAATAAGGTTAGAAGGTCTAAGTTGCTCAGGCCTTGGCAGACATAGGACGTGGCTGGAACAATGCGAGCAGAATAACAATCGTCGGTAAGGAATCCGACAAGGACACTCAAGGAGGATTGTGATGGCATTACGCATCAACCACAACATTGCTGCCCTGGACGCCCAGCGCAACCTGGCAAACACAGGTTCAGCCATCGGTAAAGTGATGGAGAAGCTGTCGTCAGGCTATCGTATTAACCGCGCTGCCGATGATCCGGCAGGCTTAGTCATTTCCGAACAGTTCCGTGCTCAGATTGCCGGTCTTGGAAAGGCAATTTCGAACTCGGAAGGGTCGATCAACATGATCCAGACTGCGGAAGGATCACTTAACGAAATTTCCGGTTTGCTGGTGTCAATGCGCGAATTAGCCATTCATGCGGCTAACGAAGGCATGAATGACGCGAACCAGTTGGCTGCTGATCAGGCGGAAATTGAAAACGCTATCGCCACGATTGACCGAATTGCGGTGAACACCCAGTTCGGCACCAAGAAGCTCCTCGACGGTACCAAGGACAACATTGCCACGATCACTTCCGCTGACTCGTCCGATCTTACGATTCTGAAGAGCAGTCTTGCTTCGGGCACCCACTCAATCACGTCTACCAAGACCGCTGATTCCTCGGCGACACTAAACACACCCACACTTGGTGTTTCGCTGAATGGCGCTGGCACTCCCGTAAGTCTCGAAGAGAAGATTCATAACATTGATGTGTTGCAGGC
>CAIVAP010000191.1 GCA_903903945.1 uncultured bacterium
AACTGATCGCAGAATTGATCATGCGGCTACAAGACAAGAAGATATTGCTGGGGATTAGTGGCTGTATAGCTGCATACAAGTCCTGCTTCCTGGTCCGCCTGCTTAAGAAGGATGGCGCCGACGTCAAGGTCGTGCTTACCCAATCGGCAACCCAGTTTGTCACCAAAACGACTCTTGAAACTCTTTCCAATAATCCCGTGGCACTCGAAATGTTTCCCACGGACCGCTTTGTCTCCACCCATCACATCTCGTACGCCGAATGGGCAGACCTGATTGTGCTGGCGCCGGCGACCGGCAATCTGATCGGCAAAATCGCCAACGGTATCGCCGACGATCTGCTGACAACAATCGTGATGGCCAAGCGTTGTCCGGTTATGATTGCGCCGGCGATGAACAGCGAGATGTATTTGAATCCGATTGTTCAGGAAAACATGTCCGTATTGCACGAGCTTGGCTACCTGCTCATTTCGCCGGGTTCCGGCGAACTCGCCTGCGAGACGATAGGCATAGGACGACTTGAGGAACCGGAGATCATCCTGAAGAGGATCATCGCCCACTTCCAGACCAGCCAGAGTCTGGCGGGACAGCGTATAGTGGTCACAGCAGGTCCGACGCGCGAGAAGATTGATCCGGTCAGGTACATCTCCAATTTCTCTTCGGGCAAGATGGGTTATGCCATTGCCGCCGAAGCCGCGGCGCGCGGTGCGAACGTAGTGCTGATCTCGGGACCGACCGCGCTGTCAACGCCGACCGGTGTTGCGCGTATAAACATCGAGTCGGCGGAGGAATTACAGCGGCAAGTGCAGAAGCACACAGGCAAAAAAGACATCTTGATTATGGCTGCGGCGGTGGCCGACTACAAGCCCGCGAAAGTGTCGAAGATCAAGATTCCGCATGGTGCACTGTCTCAGATTGAGTTGAAAGCAAACCCCGATGTCTTGGCGGAACTGGGCAAATCCAAATCGCGCCCGAAGTTTGTCGTTGGTTTTGCTCTGGAAATTGGTTCGGATAGCAAGAATGCGGTTCGCAAGCTCAAGGAGAAGAACCTGGACATGATCGTGATGAATGATCCGACGCAACCCGGCATTGGTTTTGGAGGGGATTACAACCAGGTGACAATCTTTACCACCAAAGGGAAACCGATAGAGCTTGAGACAATGCCCAAACCGGAACTGGCGAAGGTCATCCTCGATATGATCGTCGGTAAGCTGTCGCGAAAGCAAGTATGACATCGCGCAAGCCGATGGTCGATATTTTCTCTCAGGTAATAGAACAGCAGCGCGAGTTGGGACTTGGCGAACTGAGACTTGATCGGAATGCTGTTACAACACTCCTGCCAGCAGAGCCGAGTAGAAAACCATCGCGCGATTCTTTGGCGCCGACCAAAGCGCTGACAGATTTTTGCGAACAGATCAACAATTGCACCAAGTGCCGACTGCATGAAGGACGGAACAAGTTTGTTTTCGGAGTCGGCTATCCTGCGGCGGACGTGATGTTTGTCGGGGAAGGGCCTGGGCATGATGAGGATATGAAGGGCGAACCATTCGTCGGGCGAGCCGGGCAATTGTTGGACAAGATTTTGGCGGCGATCAAGTTCGACCGCAAACAGATTTACATCGCCAACATTGTCAAATGCCGTCCCCCAAACAATCGCGATCCACAACCTGACGAGATGTCCGAATGTCTGCCGTATCTGAAAAAACAGATCGAGATCATCAATCCGCGGTTCATCTGTTGTCTCGGTCGAGTAGCCGCGCAGGCGTTACTTGGCGTTACGACCCCGCTTGGCAAGATGCGCGGACGCTTTATGGATTTTGAAGGACGCAAGCTTATGGTGACTTATCACCCGGCGGCGTTGCTGCGTTTTCCGCAATACAAGCGGGATACCTGGGAGGACGTACAGATGTTGCGTAAAGAATATGACGAGTGGCTGGCATTGTGATTTTTCCACAATGTGGATAACCCGTTGTTTGTCCCTGTGAATATCCTGACAAGTTCAATGCCGACTGCAATGATCATCTCCAAATACGAACCGGATCTGTGATTAGTCCACACGCAGAATGTTCATAAGTCTCTCAGAATCCGGTAGCAGCAAACTCGGAATCGCATTATCTTCGGAGTGCCTTTCGGGTCAAGATCGGATGCTATCCGGGGCTTTTAACAACAAGTGCAGAGTATGGACGAAACATTAGCTGACAGGACGCCACCGCAGGATCGACAGGCAGAAGTGTCGCTGTTGGGTGCGCTCCTAATCGACAATTCCTACATTCCCAACGTCTGCACGATCATCAATAGTGAAGACTTCTACGAACGGCGCCACCGCATAGTGTTCGAGGCCATCGTTGCGCTTTTTGAACAGAACATTCCCGCAGATTTGGTGACCGTTACCGACAAACTGATCACGCTGTCGCAACTTGACAATATCGGTGGTCGGGCATACCTGATCGAGTTGACCGATGACGTCTATTCCGCCGCCAATTGCGAGCGCTACGCCGAAATCACGAAGGAGAAATCGATCCTGCGGCGTCTGATGGGCCTGGCGTCCAACATTTACAGCAAGGCGCAGCGGCAAGAGGGAGAGGTCAAGGAGTTGCTGAACGAAGTGGAAAGCCGAATCTTCGAGATATCCTCACGCCGTTCCGACAAAGGGTACCAGCAAATCAAGGATTTGCTGCCGGCAACATTGAGCAGGATGGAAGAACTGGAGAAGTTCAAAGGTCAGGTAACCGGCCTGGCCACAGGATTGACCGACTTGGATGTGTTGACCGCCGGTATGCATGGTGGCGAGTTTATTGTGGTTGCCGGACGCCCGGGTATGGGCAAAACGGCGTTTGCATTGCGCATTGTCGAAAACGTGGCGGTC
>CAIVAP010000192.1 GCA_903903945.1 uncultured bacterium
AGTGACACCTCCGGCAAATCAAGTCCTTCGCGGAGCAAGTTGATACCAACCAATACATCAAATTCCGCCAGGCGCAGATCGCGCAGGATCTCGGTCCGCTCAATTGTGTCGATCTCCGAATGCAGATACCGTACCCGAATGTTCAGGCGCGCCAGATAGTCTGCCAAGTCCTCGGCCATCCGCTTGGTGAGTGTCGTGACCAGAACTCGCTGCCCGGAAGCCGCGCACTTGCGAATCTCCTTGATCAGGTCGTCGATTTGCCCTTCGATAGGTCTGATCGTGACCGTGGGATCAACCAATCCGGTCGGTCGGATAATCTGCTCTACCACCACGCCGCCGGAATTCGCCAACTCCAGATCACCCGGAGTTGCCGAGCAATAGATCGTTTGCGGGATCATCTGGACGAATTCGTCGTAGACCAACGGTCGGTTATCAAGTGCTGACGGCAGCCGGAAGCCGTGTGCAACCAATACTTCCTTGCGAGAGCGATCGCCCGCGTACATTCCCTTGATCTGCGGGATGGTTTGGTGTGATTCATCGATAATCAACAGGAAATCGGACGGGAAGAAGTCGATCAGCGTGTAGGGTCGCTCGCCCGGCGCCCGACCGGAAAACCAGCGTGAGTAATTCTCGATGCCGGTGCAGTATCCGATTTCACGCAACATTTCCAGATCATACAGCGTGCGCGATTCCAGTCGTTGGGCTTCCAGCAGCTTGTCACTAGCGCGGAACTCCGCCAGTTGCTGCCGAAGTTCTTCCTGTATGCCTGCGACAGCCCGTTGCACCGTGTCCGAACCGGTAACAAAATGCCGTGCCGGATAAATTGCAATTCTTTCGATCTCAGACTGGACTTCTCCTGTGAGCGGATTGAACGTGCGAATGCGGTCAATCGTATCACCGAACATCTCAATGCGCACGCCGTTAACCTCGTAGGCCGGAAAGATCTCGATCGTGTCACCGCGCACACGGAAATGCCCGCGCGAAAAATCGATATCGTTGCGAGTGTACTGAATGTCAATCAACCGTCGCAGAATGCTATTGCGCTCGGCCTCCTCGCCGGTTTTCAGCAGCAGCAACATGTTCTTGTATTCGGTCGGCGAGCCGATGCCGTAGATGCAGGACACGGAAGCGACGATGACCACATCATCTCGTTCGAGCAACGAACTGGTGGCGCGCAGCCGCAAGCGATCGATGTTCTCGTTGATTGATGTGTCCTTCTCGATGTAGGTGTCGGTCGCCGGCATATAGGCTTCCGGCTGATAGTAGTCGTAGTAGCTGATAAAGAATTCGACCGCGTTGTCGGGGAAATACGCCTGGAACTCACCGTACAGTTGGGCAGCCAGTGTCTTGTTGTGCGAGATAATAAGGGTCGGTTTGCCGATGTTCTTGATGACATTCGCCATCGTGAACGTCTTGCCTGAACCGGTCACCCCCAGCAGGGTCTGATATTTCTGTCCGGCCAGCACCCCCTGTGTCAGTTTGGCAATGGCCTGTGGTTGGTCGCCACGCGGCTGGTATTTGGAAACTAACTTAAAATCTGCCACAACCACAATGTATCACAAAAGGAAGTTGCGTCAATCGCTGTCACGGACGTTTTTTGGGAACTTCTTGGGCTGCGTATGTTTAAGATTGATAGACTGTTGAGCATCGGTGTATGGCAGATTCTGCTTGACAATGGTTGTCTTTCCACTATGTTAGAAAGCTTATTTCTCGTTTTCTTGTGAAGGGAGTAACAGTCTTATGTATGCAATCGTTGAAACAG
>CAIVAP010000193.1 GCA_903903945.1 uncultured bacterium
TCAAAAGACCTCCGCGGGCAATTGGCGAAATTCCATTCGCGGCTGTATCGCCTGATGGGGCCCATCGCGGCGCCCGTATTCAAGCGCCGGACTCTATTCCGCTTCCATCTACTGCTCAAAACAACACGCGTCAAAATGACTTTATCATTCCTTGGGGAGGTTCTTTCCGCCAAAGAGTTCCAACGTTCCGCCAAACTTAACGTGATCGTCGATGTCGATGCGGTCGATATGATGTAAGGAGAATCAAACTTGACAACACTAAGGTTATCACTAACTTCCGAGACCTGTTGCTAAGGGCATCGACTATGGAAAAGACTTTGACGCGACAAAAGACAGTTACGATGGATCAGGTGATGCACAACGAAGATGTAAACGCCTGGATCGCTAAAGCCGACTTCTATCTCGGTCAGATGGGCTACACGGAACACGGGCAGCGCCACTGTCGTCTGACTTCCAAAATTGCCTACAATATTTTGGAAAGACTCAAAGCTGACGAACGCCGCTGCCAGCTTGCCGCCATTGCCGCCTATTTGCACGACATCGGCAATGCCATCAACCGCGAATATCACGCGCAGACGGGCGCGGTTCTCGCCTATGACCTCCTGCGCGAAATGGGGATGCCGGTTGAGGAAGCCATCGATGTCGCCGCAGCCATCGGCAATCATGACGACCACCTCAATCAGCCGGTTTCTGACATCGCGGCTGCCGTAACTCTCGCCGACAAATCCGACGTACACTCATCACGCGTGCGTTCGCTGACACAGTTGACTTTCGATATCCATGATCGTGTCAACTATGCCGCCAAATCATCGTTTCTGCGTGTAGATACCGAGAAGCAGACTATTGCCCTGGAAATCAAAATTGATGATTCGGTTGCCTCGGTGATGGAATACTTCGAGATTTTCCTCACGCGTATGTCGATGTGTCGCGCCGCCGCCATTTATCTGAAAATGAAATTCGAACTCGACATAAACGGATACAAACTCCTGTGAGATCCAAACCACTAACTTACAAAGATTCCGGGGTGGACATCGCCAAAGGTAATGCGGCTGCTTCCCGTATCAAGAAGCTCGTTCGGCAGACTTACAACAAGAGCGTTCTCAACGAAGTCGGTTTGTTCGGGGGCTTTTATTCCGGCAAATTTCCCGGACTGCGCCAACCGGTGCTGGTGTCGTCAACCGATTCAGTCGGCACCAAGGTCAAACTGGCGTTTATGACCGGCATTCACAATACCGTTGGACAGGATATCGTCAACCATTGCACCGATGACATCCTCGTGCATGGCGCCCGACCATTGTTCTTTCTTGACTACTATGCGACCGGCAAACTGGAGCCGGACACAGTCGCCGAAGTTGTTTCCGGCATGGTGCGTGCCTGCAAAGCCAACGGCTGTGCGCTGATCGGCGGCGAAACCGCCGAAATGCCCGCACTCTACAAGCCCGGCGAATATGATCTGGCGGGATTCATTGTCGGAGTGGTTGATCGGAAGGAGATCATCGACGGCAAAAGCATCAAACCCGGCGATGTGGTGATCGGTATGGCCTCAACCGGTCTTCACACCAACGGATTTTCACTCGCCCGCAAACTTTTCGTTGACGAACTGAAATTCAAGGCGACAAAGTACATTGACGATCTCGGCTGCACCGTCGCCGAGGCGCTGATGGCTGTCCACCGCAGCTATTTGAAGCCGGTGATGAAACTAAGAGAGTCGGTCACTATACACGGATTGGCACATATTACCGGCGGTGGCATTCCCGGCAACCTCGTGCGCATTTTGCCGAAAGGGTGTCGCGCCATCATCGACAAGTCGACATGGCAAGTTCCGCCGCTGTTTCTCTTCATCCAGAAACACGGTAGCGTCGCCGACAGGGTAATGTTCGAAACCTTCAATATGGGGATCGGCATGATGGCCGTTGTCGAGCGCAAAGATGCAGACAAAGCGCTCGCGCTGCTTAAAAAGATGCGTCTCGATTCGTATATAGTCGGCGAAATCACAAAGGGCGAACGCAAGGTAGACTTGAAGTAAAAGCAAACTATGATCTTGTTGATGATCCTTGATGGTTACGGCATCGATGCCGCTGGTCCGGGTAATGCTATCTCGTTGTCGAAAAAACCCAATCTGGACAAGCTCTTCGCTGCCTATCCCCATACGCAGATTGGCGCTTCCGGTTTATCTGTCGGTCTTCCCGATGGTCAGATGGGCAATTCTGAAGTCGGCCACTTGAACATTGGCGCCGGTCGGGTCATCTATCAGGAAATCACGCGCATCGACAAAGCCATTGACGATGGTGACTTTTTTACCAACCCCGTTTTGAAAGCGTCGATGAGCAAAGCGGCCAAATCTGGCAATGCCGTCCATCTCTTTGGTCTGGTCTCAAACGGTGGTGTGCATTCATCTCTCAGGCACCTTGATGCGTTAATCGACATGGCCAAGAAAGAGGGTGTCCGGAAGCTGTTCTTGCATGCCTTTATGGATGGTCGCGATACGTCACCCACTTCCGGCGTCGGTTTTATGCAGGAACGCGTTGCCAAGTTTGCGCAGGTGGGTCTCGGAGCAGTTGCCACCGTGATGGGGCGCTATTGGGGAATGGATCGCGACAAGCGCTGGGATCGTGTCGAGAAGGCTTACAACGCGATTGTCAAGCGCGTAGGTATGCAGGCAACTGACCCGGTGCAATCCGTTCAAGACTCTTATGCCAGAAATGTGACCGACGAGTTTATCGAACCGGTCGCCATAAACACGCAGCCGCCGTTTAGCATAAGCGCTGGCGATTTGTGCCTTTTCTTCAACTTCCGCTCTGACCGCGTGCGAGAGATTGCTTCGATCTTCTACAAGAAGACCGAGTCAACCTTCCCGCATCCTGAGGGACCGGCTGTCGAGTTAGTTTCGCTGACGCAATATGATGAGAGATTTGGTTTTCCGATTGCCTTCCCATACCACAAGCACGAACGCATTTTGGCTGAACTACTGACAGAGAAGGGGAAGAAGTACCTCAAAATCGCGGAGACAGAGAAATATCCGCACGTTACCTATTTTTTCAACGGTGGCGAGGAAGTCCCATTCGGCGGCGAGGTGCGCGAGATGATTCATTCACCCAAGGTTGCCACCTACGATTTGCAGCCGGAAATGTCAGCGCCGGAAGTTGCCGCCAAATGCACTTTGCACATCCGCTCGCGGCAATTTGACGTCGTCGTTCTCAATTTTGCCAATCCCGATATGGTCGGCCATACCGGACTAATTCCGGCGGCGGTCAAAGCTATTGAAGCCGTTGATGCTGGTGTCGGGCTGGTTATGTCGGCTGTCGAGGATGTCGGCGGCAGCGCGATCATTACCGCCGATCACGGCAATGCCGAGACCATGATCGACAAGCAAACCGGCAAACCGTTCACCGCGCATACCACTAATCCCGTGCCGCTGCTCTTCTATGACAAATCGTTCAGACCGGGCTTGCGTTCCGGTGGCATCTTAGCCGATATTGCCCCTACGATGTTACAGTTGCTCGAAATGAAAGTACCACCCGAAATGACCGGCAGGTCGCTGTTCCTATAAAGGGGCAAGCGAACGTCTTCATGCGTTTTAGGCTTCCCCAACGCCGGCTTACACTCCTGGCCGCTGCTATTCTTTTCAGTCTGTCTTTTGAACCGCTGCCGTTTTGGTTCCTGGCATACTTATTCGTGCCGGTCTTTATCGCTGCGACAAACGGGCTGACTTTCAAAGAGGGATTCCGAAGCGGCTATCTCTTTGGAATGGTGATCTCGTTCTTGTGCCTCTACTGGGTCGTCTATGTTACGATTACCGGTGTCATCCTCTTGATTTTCGTGCATGCGTTATACTATGCCTTCATTGCCGGTCTGCTATCGGCGTCCACTCGCAAGTATGGCAGTTCGGGATTAATTCTCTTTCCCTTTATCTGGGTAGCAGTAGAGTATCTTCGCTCTCTCACGCAGCTTTCTTTTCCGTGGGTAAACCTGTCTTATACACAGGCCGCCAACCTACCCATCGTACAGCTTTCCGCACTAAGTGGCGATGCCACCGTGAGTTTCTTCGTGATCGTCGTCGGCATCCTGCTCTATCTGGGTTACCGTTATGCCCGACAGACCTTGCGTGCATCTCTGATATTTGCAGCGGCACTGATTCTTTATGCCGCAGCTTACCTCTGGGGCGTTTCGCAGATTTTGCCGGTTACGGGGGATTTCAAGGTCGCCGCATTGCAGGGTAATATCCCGATCAACCAGAAATGGCAGCCGGGTGGTCTTGACCACACCTTCGTAAACTACGATAGTCTGTCAAAGGCCGCTATAGCTGACTCCGCCAAGCTCTTGATCTTGCCTGAATCGGCGGTACCGGCATATCTCTATTACGAAGACAGCTACATCGCTTGGCTCGAATCAATCACCAAACGCCACAATGTTGATCTGATGACCGGCGCTCTGCATCTGGTCCGAACTGATGATGCCAAAAAGCATTTTTACAACTCGGCGTTTATGTTTACGCCGCAGGGCATGAACAAAGTGCCTTACAACAAGCATCTTCTTGTGCCGTTCGGCGAACACATGCCGTACGCCGAGAAAATCGGCTTGCTTTCGAAGTTCCGTGACTTCGTCAAGACCAAGTTGAGTCTCGACATCTCCGATTTTGAGCCTGGCGACTCACTCTCGACGTTTCTGTCCAACGGCAAACGCTTCGGCGTGCTGATTTGCTTTGAGACCGTTTACCCCGAATTTGTCCGTGACCTGGTCAACTCTGGCGCGGAGTTTCTAGCGTCGATTACCAATGACGATTGGTTTGGCCCGACGTCGGGGCCGTATCAGCATGCCGTCATTCCCGTCTTTCGCGCGGTCGAGAACCGTATCTGGATCGTCCGTGCCGCCAATACCGGCATCAGCGAGATCATCAATCCCAACGGCCAAATCATTGCCAAAACCAAACTCGGTGAAACTACCTTCTTGTCGGGCATGATTGGTGACCGATTGCCGAGCACCCCCTTTCGTGTCTATGGCGCGGTAGTGTCGAAGATTTGTCTTGCCGTTACCGGGTTGGCTGCGTTATTTCTCCTGTTCTCGAAAGGGCATCATGATTAGCCGCACGTCACTCATCATTTTTCTGATACTGTTGCTCTGCTCCGGCCTACAGGGCCAGCTTTACCAGTGGCAGACATACACCAACAAGGATGAAATTACGTCCCTGAATTATTTCGCCGGTAATGTTTGGGCTACGACGACCGGCGGTCTGGTGCGTTTTACGCCTGCGCTGGATACAATCAAATCCTACATCAAAAGCGACGGCCTCGGCAGCGTTTTGTTGAACTTTACGGCCTACGCGGGCGATTCCATCGCCTACGTCGGCTCCAGTGATGGCGTTCTTAGTAAGTTCGACCTGCAAGATGAGAGTTTCACCAACTACCTGTTTCAAGGCCGCGATGGCGCCAACATCGAACTGTACAATGCCGACACTTCTGCAGGCTTCGTCTGGATCGGGTCCAGTATCGGCGTAATCAAATTCGACCGGGTCCGCAACGGCGGGGAAGTTAAGGAAATCTATCGCACTCTTGGCGACTTTGGCACCGAGTTGCCAGTTTATGACGTTGCCATTTATAACGGAAACATCTACGCTGCGACACCCGAAGGACTGGCTTATGCCGACTACGCGAATCCGTATTTGCTCGATCCGAATGAGTGGCAGACAAAGGTACTGGGTGTAAATGACACCTTGACACGGATTGAACTGGGTCCTGAGTCTCACCTGTATGTCGGCGGGACAAACGGATTCTTCCTGTTTCGGAACGTCGATAGTGTTGAGGCGATATCACGTGGGGATCAAATTCGAGTTTATGATTTGAGCCTGTTTGCCCCGGACTTCATGGGTATGGTGGGCAGTGTTAATTCGGTCACAGGGTTCTTCAGTGTACTTGGTAATCAGATAGAACCCGAATCCTTTACCGGACTTCCGACAGATCAGCTGAGAACGACGGCGTGTACTATAGAAGGGATCTTTTTTGGCACGACGGATAAAGGCATTTATGCTCGTTCAACACACGATAGTCCCTACACCCGTGTTCCCGTTCCCGGCCCTGCCGGCAACGATCTCGTCGGAGGCGGTGTGACAGGTGATGGTTCACTGTATGCCGTTAGCAGACGCGGTAATCTCGCAAAGGTGAAGAACGGTGTCTGGACTACCATCACCGCTCCGAATGTCGAAAAGCTATCAGCGACGATTGGCGACGACGGCTCGGTCTGGGTCGGCACTTTCGGACAGGCCGCCATCCAATATCTGCCCGATGGCACGAGCCGCGCTTTTAATGGCGCCAACTCCGAACTTCACGGTCCTAATCTGTATTCCGATTCGGTCGGCGTGATCAACGGTATGTATACCGATCCGTCGGGACGCATCTGGTTCTCGTCATATCAAGCATCACCGATGCGTCCGCTGGTGATGTTTGATCCGCACGATTCGCTCTGGACATACTTCAACCAAACTGATGGTGTTGTTGATTCCAACGTAACCTGTGTTGCCGCTGGGCTTGGCATGGCTGCCCTGGGTACTCAAAATCTGGGTGTTATGGTTGTGCGATATGGCGCTGATCCTTTCAATCACGCTGATGACACATTGAAATACTACAGTCGCACCGTGCGACTGCCATCAGCTACAGTGAATACTATGGCCTTCGACCGCGACAATAGGCTTTGGGTCGGCACGCCGTTGGGCCTGGCCTACTTTGACGCCGAGATTGAGTTCTTCTACATCGTGTCATTGCCTGAAGGCGTCAGCTCGGATGTTCGCGCTCTCGCCAGTGATAGCCGCAACAATCTCTGGATAGGTACCACCAACGGCTTGGCATTTATTTCCGCCGGTCAATCACAGAAGATTGCTTTTACGACTGAAAACTCCGAGCTCGTTTCCAATGAAATTCAGAGCCTATATTTCGACAATTCCACGGGTAAGCTGCTCGTCTTTACGACAGGGGGGCTCTCCATACTCGACTACACGCTCGGCCCGCTTGACTCAGCAGCGAACGTCTATCCGTATCCGAATCCCTTTGTCGTACAAACTGGCGTTGAGGCTCTGCTTCAATTTAAGATCAGTCAGCGCGCCGATGTCCGTATCTACACTGTCGCCGGCGATCTTGTGCGTACTACCGATGTCAACAAGGGTTGGGACGGCAGAAATGACGCCGGTGAACTGGTCGCTTCCGGTGTCTATATCTACTATCTTCTTGGTGAGGATAGAAGCCAACACATTGGGAAGATCTTCGTCCTGCGCAAGTGATGTGTAACAATGTCACTCCAAGTTTCATCTCTCGACATGCTCCCCGATTCTCTTCTCGCGATTGCGCAACAGTCCCCAGCCGCCTCTCCGTTTTATTCCCGCGGGCTGCTTTCCATTTGGGAGCAGGTCTATGGCTGGCAGGGGATCGTCCTTCATGAAAACGATTGCCTGCTTGTCGGCTACCGTAAGAAAACATTACTCGGCGTGATTTTTTACTCGCTCCCTTTTGGCTGGTACGGTGGTCTAATCGGCAAAACCTCGTCCGCAGCTTTTTCCGCAGACGCTTGTGCCTGGCTGCGCGATCAGCGCTTTGTCGAAGAGCGTCTCGTTCAAATGCCAACTGACCCGGCTCTCACCTACCCCAAGAGATATCGTCAACGCGAATTGACCACACATTTGCTGGACTTGACGAAGACAGCCGCCTATTCTGACAACACGGCTCGCAACGTAAGAAAATCGCAGAGTCACGGCCTCACAACCCGTCGCCTCAGTCTTGCTGATGTCGCCGCGTTCGAGAAACTTCGCGAGGAGCATGTCGTCCGAACCGGCGAAACGCGCCGCCTTTCCGAAGCATTCTATACCGCTCTCTATCTGCTAATGCAGTCCGAAGACAGCGGCGTGACGATAGTGGGCGCATTCCAGGACGACAAATTGCTCGCCGGCCACATCTATTTCATCAGCGAGACTGATGTCTTCTACTTCGATGGCTACGCCACTGCCGCTGGTCTCGAACTCAATGCGAACTTTTTCCTGTTCGATATCATGATCAATCGCAGTCGCGACTTCGGACGCGCTCGCTTCAATCTCGGCGCCTCACCATCCGGCGATAGCGGCCTCGAACGCTTCAAATCCGGGTGGGGGGCACAGTCGCTTATCTATCACGAATACTCTTTTCGCGCTCCCATCAAACGCGCCGCCGATCTACTGCGAGGCAGACCGTGAGAATTCTATTTCTTTCGGAAGCCATCTCGCCGCACATTGCGCGTTGGCAGAAAGCATTCACCGAACTCGGTTGGGAAACGCTCGTTGCGTCATGTGACTATACTGACAGTTTCGGCGGGCACCAACTCTTCCCGAAAGCCGGTTCCGGTCCGCAACGTTATCTTTCTATCGTCGATCAAGTCGAGAAACTCGCCTCCGACTTCCAACCGCATTTGATAAACGCTCACTTCCTGCCGACATACGGCCTGACGGCAGCAATGGCGAACATCCATCCGCTGGTGCTGACTTTGTGGGGATCAGATATTCTCTTGTCAGCGCAAAGTGGCTTTCTACGACGCTGGCGCAGCCGCTTTGTCCTGCGTCGCTCTGATCTGGTAGTTGCCGATGCCCAAAACGCTCTTGATGTCGCAAAAGCCATCGCTCCCATCCGGCGCCAGTTAGTCGTGAGTTTCGGTGTGAGTCGCGCCTGGTACGAAAGCGGTCAGGTGCGTGAACTCAAGGAAACCAACACTCTCCAAATACTGAGTTGCCGCAAGTTCGAGTCGCTCTATGATGTTCAAACGCTTATCAAAGCCGCGCGGCTTCTCTGCAATGATGGTTTCAATTTTCATCTCACGCTCGTCGGCTCCGGTTCGCTCGAAAACAATCTCCGCGCACTGGCACACTCGCAGGGTATCGCCGATCGGATCACCTTCACCGGCGCCCTTGGCGATGAGCAACTCTTTAACGCCTACCGACGTTCAGACATCTATGTTTCTACCGCTCTGTCCGATACGACGTCCGTGTCGCTCTTAGAGGCGATGTCTCAGAAACTGTATCCGATCGTGACCGACATTCCCGGGAATCGTGAGTGGTTGACTTCAGATTGTCACTTCTTCAAACCCGGCGATGCCGCCGATCTTGCGGGAAAGATCAAACTCGGCGCCTCCCGGCAGGCACGCGAGCAGGCTTATTCTGATTACCAACCCTTGCTAGTCCAGAAAGGAATTCGCGACGACCAAATGCGGATCGCCGATCTGACGTTTCGGAAGTTGATTGATGAATACCAGCGTTGACAAGCATTTCATAATCGCCGCCTACTATTTCCCGCCGCTGGGGATGGCAGGCACGGCTCGACCACTGGCAATGGCGAATTTCTTCGCCGAACAGGGTTTCGAGGTTTCGGTGTTGACCGTCAAGCCGATTGCCTATCCGGTGTATGATCAGACTCAACTTGATTCACTGCATCCGAATGTCAAAGTCTATCGCGCCGGTTCCTCTGATCCAGCCCGTCTTGCCAAGATGGTTCCATTCTTGAAATCGCTGATCAGACTGCGCAGGCGCAGCCGCAAATTTGCATCGTCACTGATCTTCCCCGATTCCAAAGCTGGTTTCGTAAAACCGGCATCGGTTCTGCTCAAGACACTGATTCGCCCCGACAAACAGAACATCCTGATTACAACCTCGCCGCCGGTCTCGATTCATCAGCTCGGCCTAAACATTGTTGGGCAGGCGGGTATAGCCTGGATCGCCGACTTCCGCGATATCTGGGGATCGCTCTCTTTGGAAGACCAATCGGATGCTTTCCGTGCCAAAGCAGAATCGTACCTGACGGACATCACCGATGTTGCGAACCTGATCACGGCTACATCGCCGCTCACCATTGACTATCTGCAAACTGAGATCAATGCCGCGGCCGACTATCATTTTCTTCCCAACGGCTATGACGAATCCGATTTTGCCTCGCCTGTTGCCGAGCACAATCAGTACCTTGGATTGTATGGTACACTCAATCACCTTATTGGCATCGAGAGACTTTTTGATTGGATCAGCGTGCTTAGGAAGTCTACTCCCGACCTGAACCCATCGGTTCGTCACATCGGTTATTTGGACTTGCCGGACTTAGATGATCTTCTTGCGCGCTATGGGATGCGCAACGATTTTCTGAGCAGCGGCTACCTGCCACACCATGAGAGTATTCAAGCAATCCGCGGTCACGCCGCCAACATCATTATGTTGTCGGATGAGCTCGACACATCGTACATCATCCCTTCTAAACTCTTCGAATTGCTGCGCGCCGAACCGCCGTTGCTCGCGATTCTTCCCCCCGGCAACGCGGCGCGCCTGCTGCTTGAAGAGTACAACTTCTCTGATGTATTTGTAATCGATAGTGCTGCCGAGTTAGGTGATGTTTTGAATCGGCTGCGCTCGCATCCATCCACACCAATGCGTGCCGGTGTCGCGCGTTTCGAGCGGCGACAGGAAATGAGTGGCCTTCTGAATCGGCTTGAGGAGCTTCTCTAATGAAGAAAGTCTCCTACCTGCTGGTAGCCTACAAATCCAATGACGTAATCGGCGACGCCGTCAAATCAATCCAACTACAAACCGGCGGGTTCGAGCGCGAGATTATCGTCATCGACAACTTCGCGTCCGAGAACTGCCGCGACATCGTCACTCCTCTTGCTTCTGACGTCAACGTTAAGATCAACGCCCAAAACGACGGCTTCACTCGCGGCGTTAATCAGGCCACATCGCTTGCGACCGGAGAATATCTCTTCTACCTGAATCCCGACGTGCAGCTTACACCCGACTGCACACGCCTTCTGATCAACGAACTCGAGGGTGATCTGCAACTTGCCGCTGCTGCGCCACAACTACTCAATCAGGATGGTTTTGTGCAACAGAGTGTTCGCAATTTCCCGACCTTCGCGACATTGATCTATGAACACTTTGGCTTGGCGCGTTTGTTCCCGCGAAGCTTACGTTTTGGTCGCTGGAAGAACCGTTATTTCGATCACCGGTCACGCGTCTATGTTGCGCAGCCGATGGCCTCGGCGTTTCTCGTGCGCCGCGACGTTCTTGATCGCATCGGCGCCTGGGACGTGCGCTTCTTTATTTTCTTCTCTGACGTTGATATCTGTCGGCGCCTCATCGATGCCGGTTATCGCATCATATTTGCACCGGATGCAAAAGCCCATCACGGACTTGGTGGTTCGACTCGCAAAGAGGGAAGCTGGCTGATCTATGATTCCCATCGCGGCTTCTATCGCTATCTCGTCAAACACGAATTGCGCGGTTTCAGAATCCTCTTGCGACCGTTCGCTGCAGCTATTCTCTCTGTCAGTGCTGTGTTGCGCGTGATATATCGTGAAGCAATTTCAGCTGTTACATGAATACAATCAGTCCCGTTCTGATCTTCTCCGAGCATTCCGTCACTTCATAAGACACATTTTGATTATCTTGCTGTTGTCATCCATTTGCAGTTTCGCGAAGTAGATTCCCGAACTGACCGGCTGACCGGCGTCGCTTGAACCGTCCCACTCAACCTGGTGGTGTCCCGCCGTCACTTGGTCGTGCATAGCGGTTCTTACTTTTTCGCCGAGGACATTGTAGATCTCCAACGTCACTGTTGTCGGTCGATCGACTTGGAAGGCAATGGCCGTCGTCGGGTTAAATGGATTCGGGTAATTTTGATAAAGTGCAAACTGTTTCGGCAGCGTCACGTCGTCGTCTGTTCCGAGCACCAGTTGCGGATTCAACTGCTTGGCTGCCGTCGCGTAACCATCTTTGTAAGCAAAGACCGTGAACGTGTCGGCAAAATTGTATTGAATCGGAATCATCGCAATGCCGTCTACGCCGGTCCGCAATTGCGCCACGATTGAATCGCCCTTCATCACCGTGATCAGCGTTCCCGCCAGCGGCAACGAATCCGTTTTGACGGTGACTTCGAACCCGCTGGCGCCATCCGGCAGCGCCTCCGGCACCGACAAACTCAGCGTGCGTGGCGCGTTCGTCCAGATCTTCATCTCAGGATCGCCGTTGAAATTCAGTCCGTAGCATTCATCTCGGTAATACGTAAACTGCAGCTTGGCATAACGCAGCGCCTCTGCCGGATTGTTGTTGATGTTGTATAGGTAATCAAGAAAATCCTGCTCAATCTGCCACGATGTTGCCACCCAACCCCAACGTGAATAACCGACAAACACAACCGCGCCTCCGTCCGGCTTTGCCAGGAAGGCGGTCACCACCGACGGGTTCGCTGATGGGAACGGCGGCGTATCCATATCAAATGCGCCATTGTTGCAGCCGATCGAATAGACCAGACCCGGCATACCGTTAGACGGAATGTTCGGAAGGAATCCATGCCCGTCGTCCACGCCGGTTGCCGTCAGGATAAATGACTTCGGCCACTGATTGTATTTGTTCGACCGGATCACCCAGCCGTCGACTCGACCATGGATCAGCAACGACATGATTCCCCAGCCTTCCGATAATTTGGTGATCGACGAGCCTGCCAGTGGATAAGGCGGATCGTCTGCAACACCGGTCGGTGCTTCAATCAGATCAGTTGTGTCAGATGTCACATACGCCGGCAAAGACCTTGCCAATAGCACATGCTCGCCTACGCCGCTGTAATCGCGCATCTGATCGGCAGCAACGAAAAGTGACCTGTTCAGATAGGAATAATCACCATTATTCGGATTCTGTTCATACTTAATCAACTTGGATACGTAAGCAGTCACCTGTTCCGGCGTGCCGACAGGCAGACGCCCGACCAAAAGCTCGGCGTTGAAATCGGCGCTATCCTGCGTCGGCTCACCGTAAACACCATCGCCATCAACATCCCAGACGCCGTTTACATCACCAAAATACAGATCACAAATTTGTAACAGGTCGAGAGTCGGCATCGAAGCAGTATTGGCCGCGAACGCGTATCTAATCGGCACTACCGTCTCATCTCCACCAAGCAACACGTAGCGGGTGCCCGAATTGTACTTGTCGATCAGGAAATTGCGCAGCTTCTCGGCGTCATCAATTCCCGTTGACGTTGCCAATACCTCGTCCATCGTCACAGTCTCCGCAGTCAGTCCCTTCATCGTCTTCCACTTTGCAAGCGGGGCAAAGGCATCCACCAAAGCTTGACCGGTGACGATCAGATACTCGGGTGTCCCCGAACCAAACGCCGTAGCCGACTTGCTCACGCGGCTCTCTGTTTCCACCTGAGTAAGCTCCATTAGTTGCTCGGCTGAACTAAGCTGACTCACCAGCAAGTCGTTACTCCCGCAAAAATTCACGGCGATACTCGCGAAACCGGTCGCCTGACCAGTGGCTGGATCAATGTCAAACCGTGTCACCCCTATCGTCAGCACTTCTCTGTTACCAATCACCGTCCGACTCTCAATAACGCGTGGTGCGTTTTGTTCACGCTCACGTGCAAGGTAGCCTGCCAGTTCATTTCCGTAAAAGTCGGACAAGTGGCTATCATCACCAGAGAAGGTCGTAACCGCCATCTCCTCTTGCATATTCAGCTTTTTTCCCCACGAATAAGGCTCCGCCCTGATGACCGAAACCGAATCAACCCGCCCCCGTTCCACCATAAATTGCAGGTGTTTGATTTGCATTACGTTATTGTCTTTGACTGTCGTTGCCTGCCCAATCGCTGTCCCGTTGCAGGAGACTGTCATGCTTGCCTTAGTTGGTGCCGGCAGCAGAATTAGGCACAGCGCGCCGACCACCCAAATTGTTAGACTTCTCATTTTAACCGCTCCTCCGAGGCACTATTTCGCAAAGCGTGTGCCGTCGTCATGGCGCTGCTGATCTGTCTCGCAACGTTCTACTCAGTAATGACTTAACTGCATTTCAGATTGAAACGGTCTTCCTTTGACAGATGGGTGGCGCCAAATGTGTTGGCTAATTCCCACACCGGTGGGGAGTTGTCAAAACCGCAATATTTTTTCGCTTTTTTCTTGACAGATGGTAACTTATTCCCAATATTTGGGAGTCCGTGGGGATTTAGGGGGATTTATGGTGAGAATGAGGGTCTAATGGCTTCGTACACCGGTAGATACACTGTTTCCGTTGATGGCAAAGGCAGAATAGCTGTCCCTAAACGTCTTCGGGATGCCGCCTCCGTTCGCGGTTCGGCTCACTTTGTGCTGAACCGGGGGATGGATGGCTGCTTGGAGCTATACTCCGAAGCTGACTGGAAAGATGTCGAAGAACGTTTGACAGCACAGCATCCGATCGAGGCTGCCGACAGCCGGTTCTTCAAACGCAATTTCTACTCTCATGTTGTTCCTGCACCCGCTGATCCACAGGGACGAATCGTGATTCCCAGCTTTCTGCTGGAATCGGCCGGAATCGAGAAGGAAGTCCTGATTCTTGGCATCGGAGACAAAGTCGAACTTTGGAACGAGGCGCGCTACAACGCCTATCTCCTGAAGTTCGGCGAGACTCCCGAAACGGTAGCGGAAAGACTGTTCAGTAAGATTGACCGACCGGATTCATAAGCCGGTTCTCTTGGCGGAAGTGCTGGCGCTTGTTCCTGCCACGGCGCAACTCTTCGTTGATTGCACCATAGGTGGTGGTGGGCACGCCGAGGCGATTCTAAGCAAGTTGGACAGCGAGGTTAGTTTGATCGGGTTTGACAGGGATGTTGACGCGCTGGCGACGGCAAAAGAGCGACTCGCGAACTATGGAAGTCGCGTCGTCCTGATCCATGATTCCTACGCCAACCTTGACCGTCATCTCGGCATCACCGCAATGGGCAATGTCGATTTCGCCCTGCTCGATCTCGGTCTGTCATCGCTGCAACTGGAAGCATCCAACCGCGGTTTTGCTTTCCAGAAACCCGAAGATCCCCTTGATCTCCGATTTGATCGAACCTCCGGGGTACCTCTATGTGTAAAATTGGCCGAAGGTACTTCGACGGATGAACTGAAAAAGATACTCAGGGAATATGGGGAAGTCGATAACGCGGGGCGCATCGCGACGGCGATTGCCGCGGCCGCGCGGGAAGAACGGTTGCAGACGGTAGCGGATTTGCGCGAGACCGTGACACCGTGTTTTCGCGGCGGTAAGCGCAATCAGTTTCTCGCACAGATTTGGCAAGCGCTGCGCATCTGGGTGAATGATGAACTGCATCAATTGGAAATCGGTCTCGCGAAGGTCGTTAAGTGTCTGCGACCTGACGGCGTTATGGCGGTCATTAGTTTCCACTCGTTGGAGGATCGCATGGTCAAGGAATTCTTCCGCCTTCAGGAAAATCCCTGCACCTGCCCCAGAGATCTCCCGCAGTGTGTTTGCGGCAGGAAACCGGTATTGGAGCGCATAACCCGCAAGGCGATTAAGCCCACAGAGAATGAGATAGAGACTAACCCGCGTGCCCGCAGCGCCCGTTTGCGTGCTGCTCGCAAGTTAGCGGTTTGCTGATAACGACATAGGTCTCCCAAGCGAGACGAGCGCAAGGAAGCGATTGGATATGGAAAAAAAGAGGACGAAATTCGAAGATCAGGTCATTCGCCGCCGCAAACGGAAATTCCTTACGGTCGCCGCAGTGTTGGTGGTTTTCCTCTGTCTTTGCTACCTCTTTGTGTGGGAGCGCGTATACACTCTGCGTTTGGCGGAGGAAAACGCCCAAACCCGCCAGCGCGTACGCAATCTCAAAGAAAGATCGCAATCGCTCGAGTTCGAAATCAACCAGCTCTGTTCGGTGAAGCGCATCGAAGATATCGCACGACGTGATCTGGCATTGCTACCGGCGCGAGAAGTTCAACTCGCCGGTTTTACGATGTCTTCGTCTTCAAGTGGTGGGACTTCGACAGACCTTGGATCCGCGAAGCCCAAGACTCAGGATAAGCCACAAGCTTCTGCAAAACCGCCGAAGGCAGTCAAGTTGTCAAAGATCGATAAACAGCAGCAGATCGCA
This sequence comes from uncultured bacterium, assembly GCA_903903945.1. Classification (GTDB taxonomy): domain Bacteria; phylum Zixibacteria; class MSB-5A5; order CAIYYT01; family CAIYYT01; genus CAIYYT01. The sequence goes on from CAIVAP010000193.1 coordinate 15,897, forward strand.
AGACCGAAAGCCAACGGGAAAGCTGCGACGCCAAAACCGCAGGCCCGGAAATAACGAATGACTTCGGGCTTTTTCATATCACGCGGTAGAGTCTATCTTTTGATAAGTCTGATCTGTTTGACTTGGGGGCTAATCGTCTATCGGCTCATCGGCATCCAGTTTGTCCACGGTGACGAGTACTTCCGTATCGCCAATCATCAGACCAACGGCGAGATCGTAGTCCCCGCCGAGCGCGGCGGCATCTACGACACCAAAGGGCGCGCCCTGGCCGGCAATATTGCCCTCCGCTCCTTTTTTGCTTATCCCCAAAACGAGCAGGATGCCGTTCGTATCGCCGATGGAGCGGCGCCTTTTATGAGTGTCCCATCCAAGCAACTTCGCAAGACCCTCACCGCCCGTCTCGATGCCTTCACCTGGCTCTGCCGCAAAATGCCCGATGACAAGAGCGACCAACTCGCTGCGACCAAGATTCCCGGTTTGTTTCACCAGAAGGAAATGCAGCGCATCTACCCGAACGATCAACTTGGTCGGGACCTGCTTGGCATGGTTGATGTCGACAATAACGGTATTTCGGGACTCGAATATGCCCTCAATGATCGCCTCGTTGGCTCTGATGGCAATACCAGAGTTGAACGCGATGCCGTTGGCAATATCTATCGTGTTGCCTCCAAAGATGTCGTTGCCCCGCGTAACGGCAAAAACGTAAACCTGACGATCGATCTTGACTGGCAAGCCATCGTCGAGGAAGAACTGCGCCTGGGTGTCGACAGCATGGGTGCGCAGTCGGGCATCGTGATTCTGCTTAAACCTAATGACGGCGCGGTACTGGCAATGGCATCCTGCTATCCCAACTCTAAGGCTGGCGCCTCCCAGAAGAACGAATCGATCTCTGATGTCTTCGAGCCCGGCTCGGTCTACAAGTTGGTCAGCGCGGCAGGTGCTCTGGAGGAAGGAGCACTACGTCCGGAACAACGTGTTGATTGCGGCAACGGTGTGGCGACCTTCTCGGGCAAGCTGATTCATGACGACCACAAACACGGCGCCCTGTCGGTCTTTGATGTTTTCCGCTATTCTTCCAACATCGGGATCGCCCGCGTCGCCCTCAAACTCGGCCCCAAGAACATGTATAAGTATGCGAAGTATTTTGGCTTCGGCAGAAAAGTGGGCATTGATCTTCCCGGTGAAGCTTCCGGTCTTATGAGAGAACCGCCGGTTTGGTCGGACTTCTTCACGGCTTCATTCGCCATGGGGCATGGTGTCAGCATCACGGCTTTGCAACTGGCCGCCGCCTACAGTGTAGTGCCGTCCGGCGGCACGTTGTATCAACCTTACATTGTCAGGGACGTCATCGGAGCCGATGGCGATGTTGTTGAACGCACACAGCCGACCAAGACCCGCACTTTTCTTTCACCAAAGACCTGTGCGACATTGCGACAGTTTATGGAAGCGGTTGTCGACAGCGGCACCGCCAAATACTGCAAGTCTGACATGGTTGATTTTGCCGGTAAAACGGGTACCGGTCAGAAGCCCAGCCCGCAAGGCGGCTACTACCAGAATCGCTTTACATCGACGTTCGCCGGCTACTTCCCGTGTGACAACCCAATTGCCGTAGGTGTCGTTGTGCTCGATGACCCGCAGCCGATTCATTATGCCGGCATGACTTCGGGCAAGATATTCAAGCGTATTGCCGAGCGCATTGCCACCATGCAGAATTTGCCGACTTCACCCGAGTATGCCGCCAAACAGAACAAGCAGGCGCCGGTCAAAATCAGAGTACCAGAATTGCAGGGGCACACGCTATCCACCGTTGAGGATGTCCTCGATACATTGAATCTCGATATCGCTTTTATCAATACCGGAGATATCATCAGCCGGCAGATTCCCACGGCCGGGACAATGCTGGCAGGTGGCGAACGGCTGATCCTATATCTGGCCGACCCGGACACAACCTACAACAACCGGCTCAACGAACTGGTCGGCCTGTCGCTGCGCTCGGCGGTTCCGAAGCTGATGGAGTGGGGTTACGCCGTGGCAATTCAAGGATCCGGTTTCGTGAAGAGCATCGTACCGCTCGTGCCCGACTCGGTCGCTGTCCAAGGGGCGCGCAGCGTGCAAGTTATCTGCGGAGTGGATTAGGCAGAATAGTTAATGACTACGCTCAAAGAACTGATTGAAACCGTCGACACCGTTGCGACCACCGGCGACCTGTCGATACCGATTAACAAAGTCGAAGTCGACAGCCGCTTGATCGGGGAAGGTGACCTGTTTATCGCGATCACCGGAGAAAAAGACGACGGCGCCAAATACATCGGTAATGCCATTGCCAAAGGCGCAGCCGCCGTGGTAGCCGCAACTGACTTCACCGCCGATGTCCAATGCAAGATCATCGTCAAAGACATGCGCAGCGCTGTCGCCAGGATCGCCGCTCGTTTTCACAACTATCCGTCCAGACGGCTTCGACTGATCGGCGTGACCGGCACCAACGGCAAAACAACGATCACTTTTCTTCTTAAGTCGATTCTGGAAAATCGCGGCAAACCGGTCGGCGTCATCGGCACTCTGGGCTACTTCACCGGCAAGCACTCGTTTGAGGCGATCAACACGACCCCGGGACCGATCGAACTCGAACGCCTTTTTACGATCATGGCCGCTGAGCAACTGCGCTACGCCGTCATGGAGGTCTCGTCGCATGCGCTGGCGATGCGCCGTGTTGAAGAACTCGCATTCCAGGTGGCGGCGATCAGCAACATCACGCAGGACCACTTTGACTATCATAGAAGCTTCGAATCCTACCGTGACGCCAAAGCACACATTCTTGATCTTGTCACCGGCCAGGACAAATGGGCAATTCTCAATCGCGATGACAAGAGTTTTGATTACCTGCTTAGTCGCGTGAAATCATCTTATCTGAGTTTTTCTTTGACTGATCCCAGGGCGGAACTGCGGCTGGAGGATATCGAGATGTCACCGTCCGGATCAAAATTTACGCTTGTAACGCCTCTGGGCAAGGAGCATGTCGACTACCAATTAGTCGGCCTGTTCAATCTCGAAAACGCGCTCTGCGCCGCCGCCTGTGCGATGGCGATCGGCCTTGACCCCTGGACTATCGCCAAGGGTTTGAGCGAACGCAGCTTTGTTATGGGGCGAGCGCACCGCGTTGATGCCGGTCAGCCGTTTACCGTGTTGGTCGATTATGCCCACACGCCCGATGCGCTTGACAACATCCTCCAGACCGGCAGACAGCTTACCAAAGGTCGTTTGCTGGTTGTTTTCGGTTGTGGCGGTGATCGTGACCGGACAAAACGTCCGCTGATGGGTAAAATCACCAGCGCCAACGCCGACGTCGTAGTCTGTACTTCCGACAATCCGCGCTCGGAGGATCCGCTGGCCATCATCGAAGACATTAGGCCGGGTCTGGATCCAAACAAGGAAATTGCCATCGAACCCGACCGTCAGAAAGCTATCGAATTGGCATTGTCCATGTGTCGGGAAAACGATTTGCTGATTGTCGCCGGCAAAGGACATGAGAACTATCAGATACTCGGCGAACGTCGGATTCATTTCGATGACCGCGAAATCATTGAAAATTACCTGAGGGAGAGATACAGTTGATCAGCGGCAAGCTGCAGGACTATTTCCAGGCCTTTCGCGATTGTGATATCAGCGGTGGCGAGTTGCACAACTGTGTCTTCCAGGGCGTTGCCATCGACAGTCGCGTCGTTTCTTTCGAAAACATGTTCTTCTGTATTGCCGGCGAGAACCATGACGGCCACGATTTTATCTCTGATGCGGTTTCACGGGGTGCGCGTGCGATTGTCGTACGACGCGACCGCGCGCCCGAATCCACATTGTATCCGGGTGTTACTTTCGTCGGGGTCGACAACACGCTCTCGGCGATGCAGGAGCTTTCGAAGCTATACCTTAGCCGTATCAAACCGCGCAAGATCGCCGTGACCGGAACCAACGGCAAGACGACTGCGAAGAATCTGATCGCTACCGTTCTGGGTGCCCGCTATCGCACCTGTGCCACGCGCGGTAACTTGAACAATCAGTTTGGCGTGCCCCTTTCGATCTTTGAATTTGATTCCGATTGCGAAGTTGCCATAATGGAATTCGGCATGTCCACCCCCGGTGAGATCGAGCGTCTGGTCGAGCTTTACGATCCCGACATTCGTCTGATCCTCAACATCGGTCCGGCGCATCTGCAGACGATGAAAACAATCGACGCCATTGCCGAGGCCAAGTTCGAAATTCTGCGACACGCCGACGAAAGCGACTGGGCTGTTCTGAACATGGATGATCCCAACATCCGCTCGCGCTCATATCGCTATCGGTTGAATCGAATCACCTATGGCACGTCGCGCGAAAATGAGGTTCATCCGGAGAAGGTCTTCTGCAACGGTTCCGGCCATGCGCATATCATTTACAAGGGGGCCGAAATCAAACTCCCGATTCTGGGTATGCACCATGTCTCCAATGTGCTCGCTACTCTTGCTGTTGCGCGCGTACTCGATGTGCCGTATCCGCTCGCGAAAGCGAGGATCGAAAGCTATGTGCCCGATAGCAATCGCATGGGGGTCGAAAACATTCACGGCATCACCCTTATCAATGATACCTACAACGCTAACCCGGTTTCGGTTGCCGGCGCGCTTGACACGATTGCGTCGATGAAAATCACCGGCAAACGGGTTGTCGTGCTTGGCGATATGCTCGAACTGGGTGACAAAGCAGAAGAATACCACGAGCAGATCGGTCGCAAACTCGCGCAGTGCCATCCCGATCACACCATTGTCGTCGGTCTATTCGCCGGCGTTGTCAGAGCCGCGGCGATAGGCGCAGGTCTAACTCCCGAAATGATTGACGTGTCACAAGACCTTGACGAAGTCGTCGATAGGTTGGGCAAACTGCTGCACTCAGGCGATCTGCTTCTGCTCAAAGCGTCACGCGCCCTGAAGTTCGAGCGGATCGAGAGCGGCCTGAAGGCCACATTGGGGAGAAGGAACTGATGCTGTACCACCTTCTTTACCCGTTGAGCCACCACATCAGCTTTTTCAATCTCTTCCGCTATATCACGTTCCGCAGCGCCGGCGCGGCAATCACCGCTCTTATCATCAGTCTAATCCTCGGTCCCTCGTTGATTCGTCTGCTTCGCCGGCATGAGGTGAAAGATGAAATTAGAATCGAAGGGCCTAAGAGCCATTACGCCAAAGCCGGCACTCCGACAATGGGAGGTCTGATCATCCTCGCGGCGATCGTGATTCCTACGTTACTCTGGGCCGATCTGAGCAATCGGTTCATAATCTACATTCTGCTGGTTACGCTTTGGTTGGGCGCCATCGGCTTTATGGATGACTTTCTCAAGGCCATCAAGCATCAAAAGAAGGGGCTGGTCGCTCGCAAGAAGCTGATAGGGCAAATCCTCCTCGGTCTGGTGCTCGGCGCGATTCTCTATCTCTATCCGCCGACTCCGACCTTCGATCTCAAGACCGATCTGCCGTTCTTCAAGAATTACTATCTCGATTTTCCGATCTATCTCTATGTCCCGTTTGTGATCATGGTCATCACCGGTTTCTCCAATGCCGTAAATCTGGCCGACGGCCTTGATGGACTTGCGATTGGATTGTCGATGATCTGCCTGGTCGCTTTCGCGGGTATGGCCTACATCACAGGACGATTCGATTTCACGAACTATCTGGACATGGTCTATCTCCCCGGCGCCGGTGAATTGACTGTCTTTTGTTCCGCGGCCGTTGGCGCCAGTCTTGGATTTCTCTGGTACAACACCCACCCGGCGGAAGTCATTATGGGAGATACCGGCGCGCTGGCCCTCGGCGGGATTCTCGGAGCGCTGTCCATTTTGCTCAAGAAAGAATTACTCTTGGTGATAGTTGGGGGAGTCTTCGTAGCTGAAGCTATTTCAGTGATTCTACAGGTATCCGTTTTCAAATTGCGGGGAAAACGGATATTCAAGATGGCTCCCCTGCATCACCACTTTGAACTAAGCGGTTGGCATGAATCGAAGGTGGTCGTTCGGTTCTGGATCGTCGGCGTGTTACTCGCGCTGGTGGCGTTGTCAACTTTCAAGATCAGATGAAAACGAGGCCTGACTTAGTGCGCGACAAAAAGGTTACCATTCTCGGCATGGCTCGCAGTGGCACTGCTGCGGCCATATTGTTGCAGAAGCACGGCGCCGAGGTTTTCGTCTCGGAAATGAAATCGTACGACAAAGTCGCTCCGCAGGTACAAATGCTTGAGCAAGTCGATATCGACTTCGAGACCGGCGGGCACACCGAGCGCGCGCTTGCCGCCGTTGATTATGTCATCGTCTCTCCCGGAATACCGCCAACCTCACCGTTTATGCGGGAAATCGCCGAGCGTCACCTGCCGGTTTTTTCGGAGGTCGAGGTCACGTCCTGGCTCTGTCGCGCAACCATCATCGCTATCACCGGCACCAACGGCAAGACGACAACTACCGCGTTGGTTGCGCACCTGTTGAATACTGCCGGCAGAAAAGCACTCGCCACCGGAAACATCGGTTCGCCGTTTGCGACCGACGTTGAAAAACTGACCGAGGATGACTTCGCCGTTGTCGAAATATCAAGTTTCCAATTGGAGGGTACCGACACCTTCAAGCCCAAAGTGGCTTCGATTTTGAACATCACTCCCGATCATCTTGATCGCTACGGTAGCTTTGAAGAATACGCTGAAATGAAATATCGCATCGCCGATTCGCAGGACGAAACAGACTACCTGATACTGAACTACGATGATCCTGTCCTGCAACAGGCAAAGTTCTGGGGCAAGCCGCAGATTCTCCATTTCTCCACGAAACATCGTGTCGAAGCTGGCGTCTATGCGGAAGATGGCAATCTGGTTTACTCGTCGGGAGGAAGATCAAGGACGATCTGCCCGACGGGTAAGCTGGGCATCAAAGGCCCTCATAATCTTGCCAACGCCGCCGCCGCCGCAGCTATGGTTTTGCCGCTCGGCATCGACATTGAAGCCGTCGCCCGAGGGCTGGAAACCTTCCGGCCGATTGAGCATCGTCTTGAACCGGTCACGGATATCAAAGGCGTGTCGTTCATCAACGACTCCAAAGCCACTAACGTCGATTCCGTCTTCTATGCTCTGCAATCCGAAGACCGTCCGCTGATCGTCATCATGGGGGGGCGCGATAAGGCCGGCGACTTCTCGACACTGTCGGCATTGGTGAAACAACATGTCAAACTGATTGTGCTGATCGGCGAAGCCGCAGACAAGATCGAAGCCAGTCTCGGCAATGTCACCGCAACCATCAGAGCCAGAGATATTGTTGAAGCCGTCGAAATCGGTTACCGCCACTCATCCGCCGGTGATGTCATCATGCTCTCGCCCGCTTGTGCGTCATTCGATCAATTCACCGACTACGAAGACCGCGGTCGCAAATTCAAACAGGCTGTGCTGGAACTGGCTCAGAAAGAGGGCGGCAAATGAGACACTCGCAGAGCATGGATCGCACTATCATCATCGTCGTCGGCTTGCTGCTTCTCGTTGGTACCGTCATGGTCTATTCTGCCTCGGCGATGTTGGCGGAGACGCGCTACAACGGCGACGCCTTCTTTTTCAAACGCCAACTTCTCTGGTTAGCCATCAGCGTTGTCACCTGCTATCTTGCGTCGCGCTTCGACTATCAAAAATATGTTCCTCTTGCTTGGCCGCTCATGATTGTGTCGCTGGGACTGCTGGTTTATGCGCTCTTTGGTCGAGAAATCAACGGCGCCAAGCGTTGGATCAGTCTTGGGATCGTCGGCTTCCAACCATCGGAAATATTCAAGTACGTCTTGATCATTTTCCTCGCGGCGATGCTCTCCATCAAGCGGGAAAAAATCAAACAAATCAAATCCGTGCTGTTTCCGGCGGGACCGCTGATGGCCGTCGGTTTCGGGTTGATCCTGCTCGAACCGAATCTCGGTACCGTGATGGTTCTGTCGGCAATAGCCTTCGTACTGTTCTTCCTTGCCGGTATGCGTGCCCGTCTGCTCGCGCTGTTCCTGTCCGGCATGGGCTCTGTTGCATTTTTCATGGTCTTTGTCATTGGTTACAAGCGCGCCCGCGTTGACACCTTCCTGGCGTCGGTGTCCGATCCGCTGCTGGCCAGCTATCAGATCAAGCAGTCGATTCTGGCCATCGGTTCCGGCGGTTTTCTCGGCCGTGGACTTGGTCATGGGAGCGCCAAGCTATTCTACTTGCCCGCGCCGCACACCGATTTTATTTTCGCCACACTTGCCGAAGAAGGCGGCTTCCTGCTCGCACTTTTCGTGCTTGTGCTAATTGCGCTACTGGTTTGGCGCGGCATACGCACCGCGATCTATTCATCCGACCTGCTCGGCTTCTATCTCGCTCTGGGAATAACGATGCTGATATTCGTGCAAACCGCCACTAATCTGCTCGTGGCTACGGCAATGATCCCGGCAACTGGTCTGCCGTTGCCATTTCTGAGCTACGGTGGTTCTTCGATGGTGTTCACCTCGATCGGTATTGGCATGCTTCTCAACATCAGCAAGTATTCTGTCACGACTCCCCAGCTATTCAAGTCGAGGGCTGAATGAAGAAGATCATGTTTGCCGGTGGCGGCACCGGAGGTCATCTTTTTCCGGCCTTTGCTCTTGCCGAGGAGTTCAAACGTCGTCTCCCCGATGACTGCGAGATTCGCTTCTTCGTAACCGGTCGCGACATCGAGATGAAGCTGATCTCTTCGCGCGGTTACGGCACAACCCGCATTCATGTCCGCGGACTTAAGCGTGGCACCTTGGTCGGCAACGCCATGTTCTTCCCGGTGTTGTTCTTCGGCATCATCGAAGCAATCGCCAAAGTCATCTCGTACGATCCCAAATTTGTTGTCGGCACCGGCGGTTATCTCTCGTTTCCAGCCGTGCTCGCCGCCAAGATCACCAATCGTCCGGCCTTTATTCAGGAGCAAAACTCCTACGCCGGCATCGCCACGCAGAAACTGGCGCGCTTCGCCGATTTGATTTTCATCGCCTATCACGAATCACTTCGCAATATCAAGTTTCACGATAAGTGCATCCTCTCCGGCAATCCCGTCAATCCCAAAATGGGAACGGTCGATCGCGAAGAGGCAATCACCCGTTTCAAACTTGATCCGGGCAAGAAAACGCTACTGATTCTCGGCGGTAGTCAGGGTGCGGCGTCAATCAACGCCAAGATTCGTCAGTCGTTGATCGAACTTAGACCCGTCTCCAATCTGCAACTGATCTGGCAGGTCGGCAACCATCAAAGCGAAGTCGGCAACTTCAGTGCCTCTGGTGTTCAGGGTGTCGCGTTGCCGTTTATCAATGACATGCCTGCTGCTTATGCCGCTGCCGATCTGGTGTTGTCACGTGCGGGTGCGTTGACTCTGGCCGAGATTACCGCCACTGGCAAACCGGCGATTCTGGTGCCGTTTCCGTACGCCACCGATGACCACCAGACCAAGAATGCGCAAGCGTTAGAGCAGGCGGGTGCTGCAATGATCATCAAGGATTCGCAGCTTTCGGATCTGAATTTGACTGGTCTGATATCGCAACTTCTCAAAGACGATGACAAGCTTTCATCCATGTCGATGGCGAGCCAGTCGCTCGGGCGTCGCGATGCTGCGGCGGCAATTGTGCAAAGAATATTTGAATATATGGGGTGGAGATGAAATTCGGAAAAGTTAAAAAGCTTCACTTTGTCGGTATCGGCGGTATCGGCATGTGCGGCATTGCGGAAGTACTACATAATCAGGGTTACGTCATCACCGGCAGCGACCTGTCGATGACCGAAGTTACCGATCATCTGACAGAGATCGGCATCAAAGTTATGCAGGGGCATGTTGCCGAAAACATCGATGAGGCCGACTGCGTGGTGATTTCTTCGGCGGTTCATTCTGACAACCCGGAAGTCAACGAAGCCAAACGCCGCAAGATACCGGTCATCCGCCGCGCGGAAATGCTCGGTGAACTGATGCGCCTGAAATTCGGCATCGGTGTCGCCGGCACCCACGGCAAGACCACCACGACTTCCATTCTCGGTCATCTGTTTGTTGAAGCCGGCATGGATCCGACGGTAATGGTCGGCGGACGTGTGATTTCGTTGGGCACTACGGTCAAGCTTGGCAAAGGTGATCTCTTGGTTGCCGAGGCCGACGAATACGATCGTTCGTTTCTCAACCTCACTCCGTCAATGGCCGTATTGACTACGATTGAAGAAGACCATCTCGACTACTACAAAGATCTCGCGGAGATTAAGGCGGCATTCACCCAATTCGCCAACAAGGTACCGTTCTATGGCGCCATTCATCTAAACCTCGACGATTCCAATGTCGTCAGCTTGATTCCCGATCTGATTCGGCCGGTACGAACCTTCGGAATCAAATCGCAGGCTGACACCCGCGCCGACAACATCATTGCCAACGGCACCGCGACTGACTTCGATCTGTACTATCATGATTACCGATTAGGTCACATTCATCTGCCGCTCCCCGGTGTCTTCAATGTCAAGAACGCTCTCGCGGCGATTTCCGTCGCCCTGGAATTTGATATCCCATTTGAAACGATCAAGAAAGCGCTCGAAAGCTTCAGAGGCGTAAGTCGTCGCTTCGACTTGATCGGTGAACAAAACGGCATCAAGGTTTACGATGACTACGCGCACCATCCGACCGAAATCGATGTCACCCTGCGTGCTGCCAAGGTCGCGTTCAAGAGTCGCGTTATCGTCGTCTTCCAACCGCATCTGTTTAGCCGTACGCGCGATTTCTATCAGGAATTCGCAAAGTCACTGTTGATGTGTGATATGCTGATCCTCGCCAAACTCTACCCCGCGCGCGAGGAACCGATCGCGGGCGTGACCTCACAAATGATCTCCGATGCCGCCGCGTTGTTCGGTCACAAGAACGTTCGCTATATCGAGGACATCAGCCAGATACCATCAGCCATCGCCGAATACGCACAACCGGGCGATATCGTGTTCACCATCGGCGCGGGGGATATCTATCGTACTGCTCCCAAGATTCTGGAGGCGTTGAAAAAATGAAACGACCGCTTCCAAAACTGCTGTTTCTGTTTTCGCTGCTGCTGTTGGGCGCTGCCTATGGAGTGAAGTCATATCCGGTCATTACGCTTAAGGAGATTGACATCTCCGGCAGCAACCGCATTACCGCGGACAATATACCGGTCGCCCTCGGGCAAAACATCTTTGATATCGACTTGTCGCGAGTCGTCAACACGGTCTATGGCAATCACTTTGTCGAATCGGTCTCTGCGAGAATCGACCACACCGGCAAGCTGCTGGTGAACGTTGTTGAGAAGGTGCCGGTCGCCTATATCTACTTGGATGATCTCTACGCGGTCACCGCGCGCGGTGAACTTGTGCCGTCGAACATCGCCGACACTATCTTCACGTTGCCGGTTATTCAGGGCTTTAGAGCTGACACTGTGGGCATGTATCAGGTTATCAACAGTCCCGCCTTGCGCTCTGCACTAAAACTGATCAAAGACATGCGTGAGAAATACGCCGACACATTCGCCAACCTTTCTGAAGTGCGAGTTAATGATGCCGGTCTCGGTCTGATTTTCGAGCCGGGTTCGGTAGTGGTCAACTTTGGTTGGGGCGACAATGACAAGAAAATTGAACGGATGCAAAATATCCTGTCTAGCAACAAGAATCCCGGTCTCGATCTGGACATGCGACTTGTTGATCTGGCGGTAATGAGAACTAGAACTATCAATAAA
>CAIVAP010000194.1 GCA_903903945.1 uncultured bacterium
CCACATCGACATTGCCGATATAGTCTATATGGTCAACTATATCTTCAGGAACGGTGTTCCTCCTCAGGACCCAAGGGGGGGTGACATGGACTGCGATCTGAGGGTTACTATTGCCGACGTGGTACACTTGATCAACTACATTTTTAGGGCAGGTCCGGAGCCGTGCCTTGGGTGTAAGTGACCGGCAATGGCTTGGACTCCCAGCAGGGGCAACAACTTAGCCATCAAATGAAAGTGGCTCGAATTGTGAGGTTTCGAGCCACTGGCTTGGGTACCTTCAATGAGGTTCTGTAGCTGCGGTACAACCGTTCTTCCTCTTCCTTGTTGAGTCAGAGACACTTGTTCAGTGGGAACGGTCACGGGAAGCAGGTTCGGCTGCCGGTTCAGTACGCAGCCAACCCAACGTGCAACTGTTCCGCTTATAATATACGTCCATTGTCCTATTTTAGCAAGTGGGCAAATGCAGATTTACCCGTTTAGTAACTACTAATTCGCAACTTGCCGCGACTCAGATCGGACTTGAGCGTAAAGGTGACTGCCGCGCGGTCATACAGATCGTTGGCGAGGTAACCGCCGCGATCGGTCAGCTTGAGAGCATCACTTTCTGTCTGTGAAGGGTAGGTACCCTCGATTTTCAGCCCGGTTGAGTCAGGGAAATAGATGTCCAGATCGGAATTGCCACCGGTCACTTCCACAGCCGTGCGGGCTTGTTGCTTGCCCAATCTCACGACCAAATCCGAATGATCGGCGTTAATCATTAGCCTGTCGACCTTTAGCTCCTGAGCAAAAAAACGCAAATCGGTATTGTCGATGTCAAGATCATAGCTGCCGGCGATCTCGGGGCGGACAAAGCATTTCCAATGGCTCTCGTAAGAGCCGATCGTAACCCACTGTCCCCAACGTTTGCCGGACGGGGTCAGGTCAACCTTGCAGCCGGAACCGGAGCAATCACTGCTCATGTGGACACCGCGTCGCGAATTCTCAGCCACCACGCGCAGAATGTCGTTTTCACCGGCGTTGAAATAGAGACGACCATTGTCAAACTTAACCTTAATGTCGGCGGTGGACTCGTTTGTGTATTTCAGAACGCTTTCACTGCGCGAGGAGGGAAAGGCTCCGTAGCCGTCATCGTTGCCATCGCGATTGTCGTAGATCACATAGGCGAAGGTGGCTATAACCAGAATCGATGACAAATAACCGAGCACTTGTAGCTTAGAGCGCTTGACGATAATCTCCAGTCCGATGACGATCAGCAAAACCGGCCACAGACGCATCAGGTCATACCAGACCCACCAACTCAGCCCACCCAGATTGTTGGCAAGAAATACCAGCCCAATCAGGACGAGGGTGATTCCCCATCTAACTCTCGAAGGATTCATGAACCCCTCCACTGTTATCTTTGTGTTTAATTGATCTCCAAATCATCGCGGCCCCGGCAACTATCAAGAGCACAGGCCAGACATGATGCCAGTGGAACCACCAAAAGAAGTGATCCATAAGAAAGACCACACCGAGAATGATGAAAATGAGTCCCGGAAGATAACCGCGCCACACTGAGGGTTCCCGCTGCGGCTGAATCTCGACCGGCGTACCGCTTGCCGACTCCGGCTGCTGTGAACTTGCTGCCGTCACAGGCGCCTTGGGCATGGCGATCCAAGCCACAATGTAGGCGATCAGACCGATGCCGTGAGCGAAAGTCAGGATTACGGTCAGAATGCGGACGAAAACCGGGTCGACGTCGAAATACTCTCCCAATCCGCCACAGACACCGGCAAAAATCCGCTGCTGCCGTGAACGATATAGTCGTTTTGTCATCTTGCACCTCCTCGGTGATTTCTGATGCCGTTCTCCTCTTAGGACGCGCCTTTGCGTCAGAATGTTTCAGCCGCACACTATAATCGACGATTCTCGTCCGCCGGTATGCGAGTTTGCTGCGTGATTTCCGATAACAATAATAGCTGGATTCTCTCGCTCGGGAGTGTTGAAAAACCTCGGAATTGTCATTGCGAGGAGTCAGGGCTGGTGGGAGAGGGAAGGGGCGATGACGACGAAGCAATCTGCGCGCCTGCATCTGGAAAGCGTAAATCAAGATTGCTTCGTCATGCTCCACACCCTGCGCCACCTCTCCGGACTCCTCGCAATGACACGGTCTGTACTTTTTCGACAGTGCCGTTCGCAGGAAATATCAGCAGTACTGTATAACCCTGTGGTAGCTCGAGGTCGCGAAGTTGACGATGGAAACGACACAAACACAACCCGAGACTGCGTCACTGCGTCTGGCGAAACGGGAATCGCGCAACTGGGGCGGGATCGTCTTGCTGGCGCTGGCCTCGATTCTGGTTCTCTATGGGGTATACCTTTTCCAGTTCAAGCCGATGCTGTCGATGCGCTTGCCGCAACATCAGCCGTTGCCGCTCGACTCGCCGCCGGTGCAACTGACCAGTTTTCAGGTTCGCGAAGGGGGCAAGGACTTAACTCCGCAGAATGTCGCTGTCGGTCACGATTCGATCTATGTCAGCTTTGTTGGGGAGTCGCTGATTCAGGTCTATTCTCCAACCCTCAAACAGCTTGGCTCGCTGCATCTGGACAAACCGGCCGTCATTATCCCGACCGCCATCGCGGTTACGGACAGCCAGCTCATTGTTGCCGACACGATCAAGGG
>CAIVAP010000195.1 GCA_903903945.1 uncultured bacterium
ACGTGCCTGGTTTGATCTTCGCCTCCTGGAACGAAACTATGTCGCCGCCCTTGATTGCCTTGCGTCGATGGATTCGGCGGTGGATCGGACTCAGGTATTGATTGACGTTAACGCACAGAGGGCCGGCTTGGCTTGCGCCCTTAAGGGCGATCAACACCAAGCCAGAATATATTTTGATTCTGCTCAGATAATTCTGGAAAGAGAGCTAAATGAGAGACCTGATGATCATCGAGTCCATACCGCGCTTGGCCTCGTTTATGCGGCTTTGGGTCGCAAGGATGATGCGATACGCGAAGGTAGGTTAGGCGTCGAGTTGTCCCCTGTCTCCAAGGACATGGTGAATGGATTGGAAAAGATATGGTCACTTGCGGACATCTATATACTGGCAGGGGAATACGATTTGGCACTGGACGAAATCGAATACCTGCTGTCGACTCCGAGTTCGTTCTCGGTCCCGTATCTTCAACTTCATCCTATTTACGATCCCTTGCGCAATCTGCCGCGCTATCAGAAGCTGTTGGAGAAATATGGCACCTGACGACGACAAGACCCGGGCCGTGACTGTGCTCTCCAAAGGCACGGTCATCAACCACTACCGTATCGTCGAGAAGATCGGCGCCGGTGGGATGGGAGAGGTGTACCTTGCCGACGATACCGAACTCAACCGCCAGGTCGCACTCAAGTTTCTATCCCTCCATCTCTGTCAAGACGCTGATTGCCGGGCACGGTTCAAACGTGAAGCGCAAGCGGCTGCAAAACTGAATCATCCCAACATTGTGACGATTTACGAAGTCAGCGAGTTCAACGGCCGACCGTTCTTTGCGATGGAGCATGTCGAAGGACAGGCACTCAGTGAGCTGATCAAACAAGGTGATTGCCCACTCGACAAAGTGATAGATCTGTCGCTACAGATCTGCGAAGGACTGCAGGAAGCGCACAAGGCGGGCATTACTCATCGCGACATCAAGCCCGCCAATATCCTTGTCAGCCAATCGGGACGCGCCAAGCTGGTCGACTTTGGACTGGCCTCGGTGGCCGGTGCCGACAAGCTGACGAAAGAGGGCTCGACACTGGGCACCATCGGCTACATGTCACCAGAACAAGTCCAGGGCAAAGCGACGGATCAGCGCTCCGACCTCTTTTCGTTCGGTGTCGTGCTGTATGAGTTAATCAGCTGCAAGTCGCCATTCAAGGCTGAAAGTCCTGCTGCAACCATGAATGCGATAGCGCAGCAAACTCCTGAACCACTGGCTCGCTACAAGGCAGGTGTACCTGATGAGTTGCAGCGAATAGTGTCGAAGTTGCTACAGAAAGACCCAGCGCTACGATACCAGACGGCTGCCGATGTCATCAGCGACCTGATGGCCTTGAAGGCAACAAGTCAACTCCAAATCGCCATACCAGGCTCTCAGCGAAAGATGCTGGCGGTGCTGCCGTTTGAGAATCTCGGCTCGCCTGACGATGAATACTTTGCTGATGGGATTACAGATGAGATAACTGGCAAGCTTGCAACGATTCGAGAACTGGGTGTAATCTCTCGTACCAGTACAATGCAATACAAGAAAACTACCAAGAATCTTCGGCAGATCGCCACGGAGCTTGGCGTCGATTACATCCTGGAAGGGACCATTCGTTGGGACAAGAGTGGTGCTACAAGTCGCGTGCGGATTCTTCCACAGTTGATCCGAGCGTCAGACGACACGCATCTCTGGGCAGAAACGTATCAGCGACCGCTGGAAGATATTTTTGCGTTACAGGCAGACATTGCCGCCCGGATTGTCGAAGCAATGAACATCACTCTGCTTAAGCCCGAGAGCGCCAATCTACAAGCGATGCCGACCAAGAATCTTGAAGCGTATCAGGCCTATTTGCGCGGGCAAGACTATTTGCATAGACCGGATTACGGGAGGACGGATTTTCAATTGGCGTTGCAGATGTTTCAACGAGCAGTGGAGCTTGATCCCACTTTCGCTCTTGCTTATGCCCGCCTCTCGCTCGTCCACTCGGTGATGTACCTATATGGTATTGATGTTAGTTCGAACCGCTTGGCACTGTCCAAGCAGGCGGTTGATCGGGCATTTGCCCTTCAGCCGGATCTCCCTGAGACTCATCTGGCCTACTGTTATTATTACTATCGGGGGTTACGAGACTATGATAATGCGCTACGCGAACTTGCAGTGGCTGAAATTGGACTCCCCAACGATGCCGGCATACAAAGAGCTAAGGGGTACATTCTTCGCAGACGCGGAGAATACAAGGCCGCTCTTGAGAGCTTGAAGCGTGCGTTTAATCTGGATCCCCGAGTCGCACGTTGCGCCTTTCAAGTGGCATGGACCTGTTGGCACATGCGCGACTACGCATCCGCGATTGAATACTGTGATAAGTCCATTGCCCTTGAGCCCGATCAGATCAACTCCTATCTTGTAAGAGCTTGGACGTATATCTTTTGGCGGGCGGACACAGCCATGGCGCGTTCTTCGCTGGCATCAATTCCGAGACAGGATACAGATGCCACGAAACGTGCCTGGTTTGATCTTCGCCTCCTGGAACGAAACTATGTCGCCGCCCTTGATTGCCTTGCGTCGATGGATTCGGCGGTGGATCGGACTCAGGTATTGATTGACGTTAACGCACAGAGGGCCGGCTTGGCTTGCGCCCT
>CAIVAP010000196.1 GCA_903903945.1 uncultured bacterium
CCACCTTCTTGAGCCTGCTGTGCGCAATCGACCAGTCGTTGGCGCGGTTGTTCGTCCGGATCGATCAACACCAGAAAACCGGCGCCCCGATCTCTCGCGGTCTGAAGCAGGTAGTCGAAGACAGTCACGAATACAACCCCCTAAATCCCCCTTTGCTAAGGGGGAATTCTTTAGGTCGAAACCCTTGCGGTTTCGACACCCTCTTTGTCATTCCCGCGAAAGCGGGAATCCAGTGGGTCGGGACGGGGTGACGAAACCACTGCACACGGGCACGCAGCAGCGTGCCCCTACGGAAATTCACTGACATTCTACTTGACCGCACCCTCGATGAAAGCGATTACGGTTGATTCCAGCAACTGCTCAGTCAATGGTTGATCGCAGCCACCTTGCGTAAAGTACTCGCGGCCGCCCCCTCTTCCGGACAGTTGCTTGTTGAGATGATTGATAATGTCGCGCGCCGAAAGCTTCATCGCAATTGCCGCTTTTGATGAAGTCACTGCGTATTGGTTGGCATCGTTGAAGAAGACGCCGATTGCCGGATAAGCAATCGTCTGGGTGACGTCGGCGTAAGTGTTGAGTTGCTCTTTCGATTCGAACCTGTTCACCAGTAACGTTACACCTTTGATCTTCTTGATCTTGTGTGCAAACAGATCGGCGATACCGGAAGCCGCCGACTGCGCCTGCGATCTGTCGAGTTCTTTCTTTAACCGCCTTGATTCTTCGAGCAGTTCTTCTACCCGCTCGACCACCTTTTCCTGCGGTTGTTTCAGGAGCCGCGCCGTGTAGTCAAACTGATTCTTGAGATTGCTCAAATAGTCGAGCGCGCCTTTGCCGGTAAACGCTTCGATACGACGAATACCGGCAGCAATCGCCGATTCCGCCGTGATCACAAACAACCCGATCTCGCCGGTCGCCTGAACGTGCGTACCGCCGCATAGCTCGCGTGAGTAGTCCTCGACTTCCACCATACGAACAGTGTCGCCGTACTTTTCACCAAACAACGCCATTGCGCCGCGCGCTTTGGCTTCGGCAATTGGCAGATTCTCCCATTTCACTTTGCGATTGAGCAGTATCTGTTCATTCACTAGCCGCTCGATTTCTTTCAGTTCTTCTTCGCTAAGCTGCTTGTAGTGCGAGAAATCGAACCGCAGGTGATCCGGATCAACCAGCGACCCTTTCTGCTGGACGTGATCTCCTAACACCGTGCGCAGCGCTTTGTGCAACAAGTGCGTTGCAGTGTGGTTGCGCTGGGTCTTTTTCTGCCGTTCGCCATCGACGCGAGCGCGAATAGCTTGACCGGGGAGCTTATTCTTGTCACCTACGAATCCGTGTACATAGTGGACTGCGGTCCCACCCACCTTCTGCACATCGACCACTTTCATGTCCACTTCTTTGGTTTTGATGTGTCCTTCATCGTGTACCTGACCGCCGGATTCAGCATAGAAGGGAGTATTGAAGAGCACGAGGCCCAATCGCTCGGGTTCACTCTCCTGGCGAATGGCGGCGATTTGATCCTCAAGTTCGAAATGATCATCATACCCGACGAACTCCGTCGATACGTCGCCTGTTCCCAGTGTCCAAGTCGTTCCGCCACTCGGAATGCGCTTAGACCTGCTCCTCTGTAATTCCAGTTCGTGCTCGAAGCCACCCATGTCCAAGCGCAGACTCACTTCCTTAGCCATCACCTCGGTCATATCCACCGGAAACCCGTATGTGTCATACAGCTTGAAAACTTCATCACCGGGGATGACGCTCTGTCCTGATGTCCTGACTTTCTCAACGACCTTCTCGAATATCTCCATCCCCCGATCCAGCGTCTCGCCGAAACTCTCTTCTTCCGACTTGATCACCAATGCCACGTGCTCCGCCTGTTGCTTGATCTCTGGGAAACTGTGCCCCATGATGTCGACCAATGTTGCCGTCAGCTTGTAGATAAACGGCTCATGCAAATCGAGCAGCCGTCCGTGCCTTGACGCACGCCGGAGAATCCGCCGCAACACATAACCCCGTCCTTCATTGGAGGGCACTGCGCCATCGGCAATTGCAAAGGTCAACGCGCGGATATGGTCGGCAATCACGCGATGCGAAGTGCCGCGCTTGTCCTCGATATATTCCTTCCCCGATATCTGCTCGATTGTCTTTATCAACGGCATAAACAAATCGGTGTCGTAATTGGAATCGACCTTCTGCATCACCATGGTGATTCGTTCGAGTCCGGAGCCGGTGTCGATCGATGGCTTTGGCAAGGGCGTGAGTTTGCCCTCGGCGTCGCGATTGAATTGCATGAACACCAGGTTTCCGAGTTCCATATAGCGGTCGCAGTCGCAGTTGACACCACAAGTCGGTTTGCCGCAGGAATACTGCGCCCCGCGATCATAGTGCAATTCCGAGCAGGGGCCGCAGGGGCCGGTCTCGCCCATCGACCAGAAATTGTCCTTCTCACCGAAACGCAAAATATGACCATTCTTCAACTCGGGCGCGATTTTGCCCCAGAGTTCAAAGGCATCATCGTCGTTGTCTAAAACGGTGGCAAACAGCCGATCAGTCGACAACTTCAGTACGTTGTGAACAAAGTCCCAGCCGAACTTGATTGCATCTTCTTTGAAGTAGTCGCCGAAAGAGAAATTCCCCAGCATCTCAAAAAAGGTGAGGTGCCGCGCGTCCTCGCCGACGTTTTCGAGGTCGTTGTGCTTACCTCCGGCGCGAATACACTTCTGCGAACTCGTAGCGCGGCTGTAGGGCACCTTGCGCTGGCCAAGGAAGACGTCCTTAAATTGATTCATACCGGCGTTGACGAACAGCAGCGTCGGATCATCCAGCGGAATCAACGACGAACTGGCGACACGCTTGTGCCCCTTGGACTCAAAGTATTGCTGGAACGACTCTCTAATTTCAGCGGCTTTCAAATTGTCCTCTAATCTCTGCTGGCGCACGCCGTGCGCCCCTACCCTGTTCTTCTCGCCAGAGTCAAAGACCCGACTCCAACGAGCGGAAGTCCGGTGCTCCTCCAGCGCAGTCAGTAACCATCTCCTCGCGCAGTCAGGAATCCTTTCCTGACTGTTTGAGTTCCTCCCGATATCTCCGTACCGCCGCGACAATCGCTTCGCCGGAGAACCCACGGTAACTCAAGAAGTTATATATTCTACGCTCGATTTCAAGCCATTCCGCGCCCTTCCAGCGATTTTTGCGCTGCACAATGATTTGATAGGCGACTTCCGTCTCAGCGCCGGATTCGAGGTTGTCCTCGATTGCTTGGTTTGCTGTGGCGCGGTCAATACCTTTCTGATACAGCTCCATCAGCAAACCCTGCTTGCCACGCGGCGCCAATCGCAGGCGCATCTTGACCCAGTCGTCAGCGAATTGCCGATCATCGAGATATCTTTTGCCTATTAGCCATTCAATCGTCTCCGAAATCAACTCCTCGGAGAACTCTTTTTCGGCCAGATATTTCCGCATCTCGGCAATTGATCTCGCCCGGCGACTCAAGTATCCCAACGCTTTCTGCCGGATATTGCTGCCAGTGACATCAGTCAGCAGTCGGTCGAGCTGCTCAGGAGAGACTTCATCCCCTTCATGCAGGTTGACTGTGGCAAGGAACTCTGACGTACAGCCGATAAAAAACTCACCGTCGACAAAAATCGACCAGCGACTATCGTCCTTCTTCTGCTGGGAAATGGCAGTGATCTTGGGCATGCGTCAAATCTACTCACTGCGAGCGGATAAACGAAGAGTTTTCTGTAGGGGCAACCCTTGCGGTTGCCCGCTGACCATTTATTCCAACCAGTTTTCATGCGGGTCGCCGCAAGAGCGACCCCTACACACTGCGCTCCGTGACCGACTTTGTTTGCCCGAGGAGTAACTTATGGGACAGCCTCACGTCTTTTGCTACTGCTGCCGATGCAGAACCATCGCGCTCGCCTGCGCCTTGGGCATGACGACTACTTGCGCGATATTGACATGTTCCGGTCGCGAGGCAATCCAGACGATGGTGTCGGCAATGTCATCGCCGGTCAGCGGTTTGAGACCCTGATAGACTTTCTTGGCGCGCTCGTCGTCACCATAAAAGCGCACCTTCGAGAACTCGGTCTCGACCATGCCGGGATCAACCGTTGACACCCGCACCGGTGTATCGACCAGATCCATCAACATCCCTCTGGTGATCGCATCCACCGCAAACTTGCTCGCGCAGTAGACATTGCCGCTGGGATAGACTTCATGCCCGGCAATGGAACCGACATTGATGACATGTCCTTTGCCGCGCGCCACCATACCGGGAATCACGGCGCGACTCACATACAGCAGCCCTTTTACGTTGGTATCGATCATCTCATCCCAGGCTTCGGCATGTCCCTCGTGCAGTTTTTCGAGATGACGACTTAGACCGGCGTTGTTGATCAACAATTCGATAGCCTGCCAGCGCTCCGGCAAACCGGCGATTGCCCTTTTCACGGCTTCACGATCACGCACATCAAGTTGAATCAAATGTGACTCCACGGAGAGAGTCTCGGCCAGTTGCTGCAGCCGGTTAAGGCGACGCGCCGCCAATATTATATCATATCCAGCCGCTGCCAGTTTGCGCGCGGTGGCCTCGCCAATCCCCGCTGAAGCTCCGGTTACTAGTGCGATCTTATTCATAGCCTCATGACACCTTTCATTTCACCGCAAGTTACATCACCGTTGGCGAGAGAGCCAGAAGTTATTGATCCGTCGGAATCCACTGTCGCGAAATCAGAGCGGAGCCGCAGATGCAACATCAGTGAATTCTATCACGTGTTATTAGCTTCCAGAGCACCTGAGCATTGAGAGTGCTGCGCAAGAGTGGAACAGGAGAGAATATCTCACGCTCGATGCTGAAGACTCTCCTGACTTGGTCCTTCAACAGGCGAAAATCGAAGCCCTTGTGAGGTATGTATTCGTTTTCCCGGTCACGCCCGACCGGCAGTCCGACTGTCACTTTCAGCACTTCGCGGATAGTGTACCGACGATCGGAACCGGTCAGCAGCCGCGCCGCCAAATACTTCAGCAGCGCCGACGAACCGATTTCAATAGGGACGCTGAGTACCACGATGCCGCCCCGCGTCACTAATCGGCTCAACTCCCTCAGTGATTTGGCAACGTCATCGGGCCGAAGATGCTCCAGAACCTCGAGGCAGGCGATGCGCTCAAAGCTGTGGTCGGGCAAATCGATTGTCGTTGTGATTATCCTGATCGGATTGACTACAAAGCGTGCTGTGATTTCCTCCTGCAGGTGCGCAAGCGGTTCCAGGGCTGTCAGGTTGGCGTATGGCAACTTGGCGGAAAGTAATTCTAACAGGTAGCCGTCGCCCGAGCCAAAGTCAAGCACGCGCGAGTTCGGTTGCGTATCCAACAAATCGACGGCATAGCTGAATCTTCTCTGATGCGAGAACCGAAACAAGCTGCGCTCATGCGCATGAGTCCCGCGCGCGTATTCAAAATCGTTGTGATTGGTCATCCGCCTCTGAATATACGATCTGCTTGGTCGGAAGGCATCTACTTTTGACAGGGCTTTTGTGAAGCCGGTGCTGCGCTCTGAGCGGGCTACCGAACTTGGGAAAGATCGCGCGCATAGAGGCAGTAGATGCCTTTGCGAACGACCAGATGATAGTTGACACAGGATACAGTTGCTGTTGTCGAGCCATTGGGAGTATCGAAGATCGGTTTGTCGGGGCGAGGGAAGTCGGTCCGCACCACGAATGGGGGATGTCTCTCGCCGATGAAACTCAAGAGCGAGTCGGTTGAGGGCCAGTAATAGTCGATCTGGTCACGGTACTGGTATAGATCAAGATATAGCAGGCGATGGTTATAGTTGCGCACATCGAGCAGCAGGCGACTTCCGTCAGCGAGTGTCTTGCGACAGTCGTCCACGAAGTCGAAGTAGTAAGTCGGCGGATTGGTTACCGGGCTGATCGCGCGTAGCTTTTCGGCGATAGCATTCTCGCTGGGGTGGGAGAAGAAACCGAGACCGACCGGAACCAGAATCGTGATCAGCGCCAGCACCGGAATCACACGGCGGCGCCAGATCTCCGGCAGACGATCCAACATGAACACGACGCCGACGCCGGAGTAGCAGGTGAAGAGAATCGTCGGTATCGTCGTGAACCGCGCTAAGGGATAGCGAGACAGCGTAATCACGAAGGTCAGGAGGTAGTAGAAGACCATGACCACAAACATCCAGAACAGGACATTGAATCTGCGAGATCGAACAACACGATATAAGCCGACCGTGGCAAAGACAAACGCCACCGGCGCACTCAGAAACATGACTCCCGGCAGGAAGCCGAGATGATAAAAGTTCACTATAAGCCGTCCATACCGATCGATGTTTTGCGCTATCTGCGGCGCATCGAGGTCGTTGACCGTCATGTACATCGGATTTCCGAACTTGATCCATTGTGCCCCCATCCAGATGAAGACGAAATGGTGGCTGATAAGGCCAAAAACGACCGCCTTGAAGACCGCCGTGAGACGAACAGACTGGTTTGCCTTGCGGGCATCGGTGAACGCGAAGATCAACAACAGTAGTGACAACATCGATACTAAAGGCCAGCTATCATAACGCATCATATCCGCCGCCAATGCTGCAAGAGCGGACAGCAACATATCACGCCAGCGGGATGATTCACGAAAGCGTAGGAAGAAATAGATCGATGTGAAAAGGAAAAACAGGTTGATTCCTTCACTCGCGCCGATGGCAGCCGGATGAATGAAGAGCGTGCAGAAGCAAACCAGAAGTGCCGAATAAAAAGCAACTCGCTCATCAAAAAGGAGGCGGACTGAGTGATAAAGCGGGAATATGGTCAAGCTGGTCAGAATCAGCGAAACCAGCCGCGTCGTGATTGTCGGATGGGTCCAGATCAGCAATGCGGCGGCATTTAGATAGCAGTGCATCGGGGCAAAGACCCAGGTGACGTCATTGGGAATATATATAAAAAAAGGGTGTTTGAGCCACTGGAGCGCCTGAAACGCGCGCGAATGCGTATCACCATCCAGATAGTTGTGCGACAGCACCAAGGCGATGCCGTTGATCAGGAAGGCCAACAAGACAATCGCATACGGTTTGTCCTGCCATCGTCGCTCCGTAGCTGTGATCAGATCGGTCATGGCCCAAAGTTAGTCTGATACAAAAACTTCGACAACCTGATTTAGCAGACCGGAAGAGGTATTTCGCTCTCGCGAAGACGAAACCCTTGCTGCGCACCATACCAATCAGATATACTGCTGGTGACCAATTCTGAAAGGAAGGATTCTATGACGCTGCTCTTGACTCGAGATGATGTAATCCGCGTGCTCGATATGGCTGACTGTATGACCGTCGTGGAGAAGGCGTTTGCCGAGATGGCAAACGGCACGGCCGTGCTGCCGCTGCGAATCGGTATCACTCCCCCCGACGGCTTGGCGCTGTATATGCCTGCTTACCTCAAAGAAATGGGCGCGCTGGCCTGCAAAGTTGTCACCGTCTATAAAAACAACCCCAAGAAATTCAATATCCCCACCACGATCGGTAAAGTGTTGCTGCAGAATCCAGAAAATGGCGATGTCATCTGCATCATGGATGGCGGCTATCTAACCGCAGTCAGAACCGGAGCCGCCAGCGGTGTTGCCACCAAGTTTCTTGCTCGCACGGACAAGGGGCAGATTGCGGGTATCTTCGGCGCCGGTGTTCAGGCCAAAACCCAACTCTGGGCGGTCGCAACCGCGCGGCAACTCTCCCGCGCTTACGTTTATGACGTTTCTCCGGAAGCCACCGCTGCTTTCGTCAAGGAAATGAGCGCCAAATTGAATCTCGCTGTCCAATCGGCTGATTCGCCGAGTCAGATACTGGCCGAGGCCGATATCATCTGCACGGCCACTTCGTCCGCTACGCCATTGTTCGACGGTTCGCAAGTGCGACCGGGAACGCATATCAATGGAATTGGCAGCCATTCTCCCGGCGCACGCGAACTTGATACAGCAATCATCAAGCGTTCCAAGCTTG
Organism: uncultured bacterium; assembly: GCA_903903945.1. GTDB lineage: Bacteria > Zixibacteria > MSB-5A5 > CAIYYT01 > CAIYYT01 > CAIYYT01. Next base: position 7,997 of record CAIVAP010000196.1, read on the forward strand.
TCGCCGATTCGAATGAGGCCTGCCTAAAAGAGGCCGGCGACATCATGATACCATTGCAGGAAGAGGCGATCACGGCAGATCACATTTATGCCGAACTTGGCGAGATCATCCTCGGTCGCAAACCGGGACGCAAGGATCCTGCCGAAATCACGTTGTTTAAGTCCAACGGCCTGGCGATTCAGGATGCCGCCACTGCGAAGTTGGTCTATGACAAAGCTCTGAACGCCGGTATCGGAAAAGAAGTGCAGATTTAGCCGCCGTCAACGAGATCATGAACCCGTCCATCGCCGCTGCTATCGGCTACGTGCATAGTTGCCCGACTTTATGACATTCTTGTCGACCGCAACGACGTAGTCTGCCCACCAGATGGGAACATCATATGAACCAAGAATGTCAGTTGCCTCTTGGGCCGTATATATAGCCATCCCTTTGCTAGAGTCTTGGGGATTAGGCCAGGCGGTGATTAGTCTCAAGTGATCGCCGGGAACGGGGGTTTCGTCTACTGTGATCTTATCTGTATCTATATGGAATGGGAGTGAGTCTTTGTGTTTGTCTAGCCAGAGGTTGCCGGTCATTGTGCCAAACACCATGAGGGAATGGTTTGACAAGTCCTGTTTCAACGCTTCTTCATCTGTCAGGATGAGTGAACCTTTGTGGTACTTGTCGCGCTTGTTTTCAACATACTTCAAGATATTGTCCTGAGCTTCCTTGTCATTTTCATGCGAAGGAACAATGAATACATCCTTATAGTCAGAGACCACAGATCTGATCGTTCCAGTGAAAGGAACGGCGTAGAAGCTATCACTCAGGTTCTCTTTGGAGAGCTGATCGAAAACCGCTACCAACTGGGGAAAATAATCATCAAAAGTAGGATACTTGTTGCGCTGAGTCTCGTACTGCTTGAGCTTCTCTGCTAGAGCTTCAACGTATACAAAACCAAAGCTGCGATGACCCTGAATGGCTTTCTTGGCGTTCTCTTCACCCAAGTAGATGGCGGTCAGACGGACATTCACCGCCCGGAGAACATGTTCATAGACACAGCCTTCGAGATTTTCGTAGCCTCCACAGTTCATTCTGCTAGCAATTGGATCGAAGAGCGCAGAGTAGTCCCTTAGCTCCGGCAGGTATTGTTCGGCGATCGGGTTGGAGAAAGAATGGCCGAACTCATGCCAGCAGATATTTCGGACACCACTAATGACGGGGACGTCTCCGGCGATGCTGTCCGGACCGCAGATATTGTAGATGTCATTAGCACCTGTTTTAGGTCCGAAACTGCCAGACTGGAGGGGAACGATGATGATGTTGTAGCTATGCTGCTTCATCCCAAAGTAATTCTCCAGTGAAGCTATCAAGTCTACACTGTCGGCCTGCTTCCGGGCATTCTCGATGCTCTTTGAGTAGAGGTCTCGATGTGCTTCAAAGAATGCGGCAAAGTCGGCTGTTCTGGCAAAGCTCCTCAATTCCTCGAAAAACTGCTCAAGCTTCTTTGCTCCTCCGGAAAGCGAGAGAGTCAGTTTGGGAATCTCCGATTGGATACGTAAGTCAGGCGGGTCAGACAGGCAGAGCATCGCAACCGGAGGAGTGTCGTAGCGAAAACTATAGGGAGGGGAGCTCAACTCGCGAAACAGCTTCACTGCCGGATGATCCTTATAAGGAGCGAAATATGCTGTCACGTCTCGTTTGTAAGGAAAGTCAAATCGAGTGATCAAGGGGGTGCGCTGACCATAATCGCTGAGGAACGCCACCACAGAGAAGAGTTCAAAGCGCGGATCGATGGTTATGTTCAGGGAATGAGTTGCATCCTCTGTAATGGTGGCTTGTTCTGCTTTACTACAACCGATCACCATTATCAACAGAATGACACTCAACCAGCGAATACATCTCATCATGATTCTTCCTCCTGAGATCAACTGCATACCTGCGAACCTTGGCTACCAGTGACGGATATTGAGAAGGCGTATCTTAATACGCGATTACGAAGAATGCAATCGCTAAGTGTGCAAGCGGCTACGGTCGCAGGGACAACCGTTTGAGGTCGCAATTTGCGACCTCAAGATGCAGACCATGGCTACGAGAGAACCAACGTTTGAAGTGCCAAAATGGTACCTCAAGATGGCAGGAGTCGGCTGTGAGCTTGATACACAGGCTGCAGGTTCTGACAGAAGAACCTACCCGACGCTGCGTATTGGGTGATGTACAGAGCCAAGACCGAAGAGATTCCAATCTACCCTCCTACTCGTACTTATGCAAGTTCTCGGCGATGTCCGTTAGACACTCAGACAACAACTTCATGTTTCCAATCCTTGATGCAGCAAGACCCATATAGACTCTGGCCTTGATGATGCCAGAGTAGTGTTTCTCGCTTCGATACTCATCGCAGGCAGCACGAAGAACGGAGATTGCCCGGTCAAGATCGGGAAGATAGATGAATCTCAGGCCTTGGCAAACCCGTATGTTCGCGTTTCCCTCACCCGCTGTCTTCGCGGACTTACCCCACCGATAAAAGACCTCAGTTTCTTCGATAAGCTTGTTGACATCGGAAGTTACTTTCTTCTTGCGTTGGAGCTTCACTTCTGCAAGTCTGTGCTTCTGGAAGTAGAACCAGTCTGAGCTTTGCGTGGGCTCCTGATAAACTGAGCGCGCATAGAACACCTCGGCGATTCTACAAGGAAAGTATGTGAGGCTGATGAGGAGCCAGGAGAAGAAACGGCTTCTTCTTCTTGCTAGGAGCCCAAGATAAATGAGACCTTCAGAGGCGAACTGAAACAAGTCTGCAATTTCAAAATTCAGCATGGATTGCAGCGTTCCTCGGTCGAATTCGTTGAGTGTCTCTGCAGCAACCTTAGTTTTTTGGTACGCACTCAAGAAGTGCCCAAAGGCGCAGAATAGGTTTGTCAGTGCGGATCTCGAAATGACCGGTCTTCCATCCATGATAGACTTCTTTGCGAAAGACTTGAAAAGACCCATATGGTCAGAGGCGTTTCTGATTAGCAAGGAGATTCGATCCCTTGCCCTAGCGTTTGTGGGTGGAAGGTTAGCAAGCTCTTCTAAGACCTCTTGACGCGTAAGAATCGCCTGTGATAGTTTGCCACTGTTTCTGTAGACTTCTGCAGAGTTTGCTTTGAAAGCTATTCGCAGACCCCGATCATTCTCCGGCAAATTGCCTGAGCATTCCGCAAGCAATTTGTCAGCAATGTCCCAGAGTCCAGGCTTCTGCATAATGTTGGCCAGTATCAGGCAAGCAGGAGCAGGTGATGCGAAGTACTTACTTGAGTAGTATTCAAGAAATCTCTTCTTTTCCAGTTCTCTGAGTCCGTGCGTCTGTCCTTCTCTATCGCCGCAGTCAGCTAAGCGGTTTAGCCCCAGACAGTCGAGCGCTTGAGAATAGTCGATCTCCAGCGAACCCAGCAGAAATTCCAGGAAGATCGAAATGTCCTTCGTCAGAATCACATAACCGCGTCGCTGGGTCAGCAACTGCTTCACGTCCCTAGAAAGTGAGTCCAGTTTCTCCGGGGAGTTCCCATGCACGTGCCAGAAGATGGTTCTGTCTGAATCAGTCCGTGCTATCACCGGAAACACATCAATGTCCGTCGACTCCCCGTTATATCCTGTGAAGAACACGTCACGAGCAGATACGATCTTCTGCAGGGTCTTGCGCTTGTATAGAGGCAAACCAATTCCAACTCTCTCGACCGTGGCGAGCAGCTTCACATTCTGAAGATCATCATTCTCGTCAAGCGTGCCATGAAGTTTGAACAGCCGATGCCCACTTTGAGAGATGTCCGAAGACAAATTCTCATAGAAAACCCTCTCATTTTCTCCCATAGTTTCAGGCACGCTAATTGAGACCCCTAATCGTGAGCAAGCCTGTTCGATCCCCGTGTCGAAGTTCACCGTTAAGAAATCACGACAGCAGTCATGTTTGGCAAGAAGAGCTGCGGAGTAATGTCGAAAATTGGGAGAGAATCTCGAGTATGTTCCGGCTTTCAGCAAATCGTAAAATTCAAGAGCGTTCTCTCCTAGTATCCTGCAGTAGTGATCAAGCAAGACCTCAAGGCCCAATCCCTCGAGTTCGTCGCGGGCACTTGAAGGCAAATCCATCTTTGTTTGCTCCAAGAGCATTTGACGCAAGTATTGGCGCAGCTCGGCCGCCAAAGGTAGGGAGGACGGATATTCAGCTGAAATACCAGCCCCCATGAAAAAGCCGAGTCTTCTCTCGCGTGCTGAGAGAATGAGTTGGTTAATGAGATCCCCGAATGCAATCCTGCGCAGATGTCCTGCCTTTGCAACATAGCATTCTGGCGCAAAGGTATTCATTTGAATGCTTAGCTCACCGAATCGTCTGTCTTTGCTGTGGCTGCGTCTTTTTCGCACTTGGTCGCGTTGGTCAAAACCGCTTCGGGCATGACATCTACCTTCTTCCTACGCTGTCTCCCCGACAAACAGGAGCGGACCCGCGGCTCTCCCCTAATCGCAACTTGAGATTCTCGAATGTCAAGCCCCAAGTGGGATTGACTTACTTGACTTTCACCAGACCATCATACTCCGTTTCCAGGAAAGTCTGCAAACGCAGGAGTCTTGGTAGCACCCGTTCATGATAGTAACCGTAAGCGAGTGGATTGTGAGTTGTTATGGTCTTGCGCCACAAATCAAACGAGAGTATGGAGCCCACCTGAAAATTGCGATTGCGAATCTCAATCCTGTCGTTGAAATCGTACATCGTCGCTCTGGCCTCTGCGACAAGCCTCAAGAATTCATCGAATTTCTCGTGCCCTCTGTAAGTCAGCATGTTGACAAAGAGCTGATCCGTACCCGTGGTAAACAGTTTGGGATAGGGATTTACACTCTTGAAGTAAGTCAACGAGTCGAAGTACTCTGGAAACATTTTCCGGTCAACGTCAACTCGCAATTCGAGTAGAGCGCCATTCAACAGATTCTTCTGCACATCAACGGCAGCCCTGTTGTAGAAGTACTGAGAAATTACTATCCCAAAGAGGGTCCCCAGCATCGTAGTAATGGTTGCCAATACCACGTCCTTTAATGGAAATCGAGCCTTCTTCCAACCCTGACGGCTTGCCTTAATCATTCGTCTAAACATAGTCTGTGTGCCCAACTTGCCAATTCACTCTGTGCAGAAGGTGTGTCCTCGTTCGCTCCGATGGCCGAGTTGGTCGAGAGGCGTGCCCTTTCGGCATTCCGGATTCATCTTGTCGACACTGCAAGAATTTCCACCTACTCCTTCTCCTTCTTCCCTTCCCTCGGTTCTTCCTTTCCCAATCCCACCTTCTCCAGAATCGCGACTTTTAACTTCTCTTTGATCTCCGGGTTATTTAACAGGAATCCGCGGGCGTTTTCGCGACCTTGACCCATACGTTCTTCGCCGTAGGAGAACCAGGTGCCGCTTTTCTGGATAAATCCGTGCGCGGTGCCGAGGTCAAGCAGCTCGCCCTCGTAGTTGATCCCCTTGCCGAACAGAATATCAAACTCGGCATCCTTAAACGGCGGCGCGACGAATAACGTCACGGCCAAGCTCATAAAATTCGGCAACTTGTGAAGAATTCTCATGAACCTCCTTTGCCATCGGCAAGAGAATTCGAATAGGATAATAGTTCAGTTTAACACGATCCCTTTTTTGGGGCAAGCATTTTCCCGCTTTCAAATCCTTCTTCCTCAATTTCGTAGGTTCGAACCCCCTGCGGTTCCGACATCCATCGATCCCTCCTATGGATTGTCAACGACAATATCCTCTATAAGGATGCTTTTCTCGCGGTCTGTGTCAAGGGGTTCTTTCTTGGTGGCGTTGAAACCCACCCGACGGTGCGCTTTGGGTGAGCTACAACTCTCATGAGCCGATGTACAAGCCCAGCTTGTATCCGGCCCAGATACCCAACATTGCGCCGATAAATCCGCCGAGCAGTGACTGGAATGACAGCGCACCGGCGCCCCAGAGGGTCGGAATCCAGCCGCCAGCGATCGATCCGATGGTGAGGAAGATGTAGATGATGGTTTTGGTCGTCATAATAGTAATGTACGCAAAGAACCACCCGGAAGCGGCCGGTTGATTTCGTGTCAGGTCACACTTTTCGTCCCGTGTGGCGGGACGAAAAGCAAGACCTGACTCAACGACGAATATTGTAGTTTCGCCCCTTGTAGATGTATGCTTGCGTGTGCGTTCGAATCATCTGGCTCAACCTTTCCCATTGCCCTCGCTCCTTCAATCTCGCATCTTCCCATCCGAGAAGTGCAATGACAACCTATCCGAAGATCAAGACCAATCTCCAGATGTTGAGCGAGCCCGTCGAGGGCGTCGTATACTACATCATCAAGGAGCCGAGTTCCGGCAAGTTCATTCGCCTTCGCGAACCTGAGCACTTTCTGCTGACATCACTCGATGGCACACGCACTCTTACCGATGCTGCCGATCTATTTGTCAAGACCTTCAACAAAACGATCTCGCCCGAAGCTGTCGCGCAATTTGCCGACAAAATCGCCGACCTCGGCTTCCTGGAAGGCACGGAGGCAAAGAGGGGGAAGCGTCGTTCGAATCTATTCATTCCGCTCAAGGCTTTTAATCCGAAGCGTTCGCTCGACTGGCTTTATCCGAAAACTCGCTGGCTACTCTCAACTCCAATGATCTGGCTGCAGGCCCTTGTCGTACTGCTCGGCCTGGTTGTCTTTTTCGCCAACGTCGACCAGTTTCCGTTCAAACTCGCGGCCATCTTTCGCGCTGCCGATATCCTGACCATCATTGTCTGTCTTTTTCTGATTACGATCGTCCATGAATTTGCTCATGCTCTCACCTGCCGACACTTTGGCGGTAATGTTCGCGAAATGGGATTTCTGCTGCTCTACTTTCAACCCTGCTTCTACTGCAATGTCTCGGACGCCTATCTCTTTCCCAATCGCCGCGACCGCCTGCTTGTCACTCTGGCCGGAATCGGCGCGCAGATGGTGCTCTGGGGTGGCTTCACGCTCCTCTGGCGCATCACTGTCGAGGGTTATTTTCTCAACCGCGTTTTCTATCTGGTAGCCGCCATTTGTTTTGCGACTACGGCCTTCAATCTCAATCCGGCGATCAAACTTGACGGCTACTATCTGCTCGCCGACTACTTGCGCATTCCCAACCTGCGTCAGAAAGCCTTCGACTACATCTGGACACGCATCAGAGTCCGTCTTTTCGGCTGCATTCCGACCGGCATCGTACCAAGTGCTCGCGAGGCAAAAATCTATTGGCGTTACGGCCTGCTCGCAATTGCCTACTCCCTCTTCCTAATCGTTTTTATCCTCTACCGCGGCGGGCAGTTTCTGATCGGAAAGTGGGAGGTGTTCGGATTTGTGTTGTTCCTGATCCTGAGTTTGACTATTTTCAAAGGGCTTTTGGTCAAATGGTGGCAAGCACTCGCCTCGGTATGGCGAGAGCGGAACAAGGTTTGGATGAAACCGAAGCGCATTGTAATCGACATCGTTATCATTGTGCTCGTAGTCGCAGCAAGCGTCCTGATTCGCGTAGGTCAAACGACCGGCGGCG
>CAIVAP010000197.1 GCA_903903945.1 uncultured bacterium
AGGCCGTGCCGTTGTAATGCAGAATGGTCCCGCTGTATCCCGCGGCAAAGACATCGCTCCCCGAACTGCCCCAAACACAGATGACATTGGCGATGGTACCGGGCGTCATGTCACTCCAGGTCGTCCCGTTGTAATGCAAAATCGTGCCAGTGGCGCCATACCCGACCGCAAAGACATCGCTCCCCGAAGCGCCCCAAACACCTTGGAGAAAGGTGGTGGAACCGCTCGTCATGGCACTCCAGGCCGTGCTGTTGTAGTGCAGAATGGTGCCGCCGTTTCCCACGGCAAAAACATCACTGCCCGAACTGCCCCAGATAGCAGGAAGCGAAACGACGGAACCGCTCGTCATGGCACTCCAGCTATTAGCAGTCGGCCCAGTCGGCCCGTTCGTGGTCTTTTTACTACATCCCGCCGCAGCCAGCACAAGCGCGGTCACCAACATCGCGTTCGCAAGGTGCTTAGGTACTCTCGACGCCATATCGTTCCTCCTTAAAGGCCGAAGTAAAAGTATACCAGTGTACGTCGGTAGACAATTCGGACACGTGGCACTCTAAGTTAAGACGCAGCTTGCCTCAGCGCAATTGCTTTTTGATACTCCATTCAACGTAGAGAACACCCCTGTCTCTGTACAATTAGAAGGGGTTGTTGAAAGACTTGAGCGTGGTCTCCCTTGCCCACCCGATATGCCGACTACTATTGCGTCACCGAGTGCTTCCCCGGCAGCAAAGGAACTTGCTACTGTCCGGAGAAATGCCTTAATGGGGCAACCAATCTGCTCTTTTACGTGTATCGAGTCAAGGGAGCCTTTGATCCGCAGTCCTTGATTAATCTGCTTGAAGCTCCGGACTGGCTCGATCCCGAATTCATCACACTCATCTCGACCTGCGATGACTTGGTAGTTTTTTAGCATCGGATTCCGGAGAAGCTGCGGATCAGTCTGCCAGGAATGTGATGCGTTCTGACAATATAACTGTCATCTGAGTCCACGTTTGACATACAGTCTCTTCTAACACCTGTCTAACATAACAGGCCGTAACGCGGGACAAAACCGGACAAAATGAAGCTCTTAAGTCCTTGCCGCTGCTGTCCCTTAGTGTCCAGTATTGTCCCACGTAAGAGATACTGAAGAAGCTCATAACCCGAAGGTCGCAGGTTCAAATCCTGCCCCCGCTACCAAATTAGCCATTTGAGGAATAAGAACTTCGGAGGGTTTTCCTTTTTCATGGGGCTCGTAAAAGAAGCCACCGCGAGCAATTTGCTAAAGGGATATGCCGTCCGGGAAACTTGATTGTCGGGATGTCAGTTATCGCGGCGCTTCGCCAGATCTTCCATGAGGTCAGTCTGAACTTGCTGGATTTCGAGCAGACGTTGCCAGGAATGATTAATTAGTTGGTCGAGCTTGATGTGGAGTTGTCGGATTTCTATCTCTGCCTTAAGATTGATCTGGTAATCATGCTCCGACTGCAAACGGTCCTTTGCCTCCTGTCTGTTTTGACTCATCATGATAATGGGGGCCTGGAAGGCCGCTAAGCTCGAGAGTACGAGATTGAGCAAGATGAAGGGATAGGGATCAAACGGCCGCCAAAGCAGCACTAGTGAATTGATCCCGATCCAGATCACGAGTATGCTTCCAAAAGTGATGATAAAGCGCCAACTGCCTCCGAATTCTGCGACGCGATCAGCCAAATGCTCACCGAAAGACAACTTCGTCTCGAATTCAGAGACGATGTTTTGCGATAGTAGCTGCTGCTCGTCAAGGCTTCTGATTACCGCGGTTTCTATCGCGGAAAGCTCGCCCCGTTGCGTCGCAAGGGCACTCCCCACATACTGCGTTCGAAACCTGTTCAGACAAGAAAGACAGATAACATGAGACGAATCCCAATCAGGATGCTCTTTGCGAATCAATTCCCCGACCGGGCCTTGCACCAACTCAGCCGATCGACCTTCGTTTATCGGTGTCGAATTCCCACACAAGGGACACTGGAAATTTTCGACGCGTGCCTTCACTTAACTGACCTCCGCTTGTTGAGCTTCGATTAGCAATATCTTCTAACGAGCGTCTTGAGTCAACTCTTCTCTTGCCTGAGTATCCTTTCGAGGAAAGAAATCTGAATTCGGCAATGCCGGGTTTGCATCGAGCATTCGACGTTGACTGACAGTGTACAGATCGGGAGCTTGAGTCGGGATCAAGTTCAACTGAAATCTTCTACGGAGGGGACAAACTCTGATCTTGGCCGAGGACGGGGATGGTACTCTGCAAGTGGTTTTCCTGCCAATGCGGCGTCACCAAAGGCATCCTCAGGCGAAGCACACCACATTATGAGCTTCCACTACTTCAAACTGATCATAAAACCACGTCTTGTAGAACCCCGGCCTGACGGCAATCGAACCAAATACAAACATGTGGACTATGTAGATCGTATCAGTCCGTGTTCTAAGACGGTGCCTAATTGGCGAAGTTCTTAGATTGATGAAATTGTAACTGAAGGTATTAACAAAAAGGAGAAACTGACATGAGTTTCTTTCGTGGACTGTTCGCTGTTGTGGTGATGCTCGGCGTCGCCATCATTTCAACCGGGGCCTTCGCTGCGGTTCCGCTAACTATTACGCACCAAGGACGGCTGCTGGACGCCACTGACCAACCAGTCAACGGTGTCTTTGACATCACGTATCGCATATTCGAAGTTCCTTCCGGAGGCTCACCTCTGTGGATTGAGGTCCATCCGAGTGTCCCGGTAGCAGATGGCCTGTTTAGCGCCCTGCTCGGAAGCACCGTTCCTTTGAGTGCGGATGTCCTCGGTAGTGGTGGTGGTGGCGGCGGCGTAGCGCAGACGCGTTATCTTGAAATTTCGGTCGGGGGAACAGCTTTAGCACCGCGTCTTGCATTATCGTCGGCTCCCTCCGCCATTTCAGCCGGACATGTATCCGGTGATATTGAAACGGCGCCAGGCCAGTTTACAGTCACTAACAATGGTGGCATAAACAGCGGCAGGCTCAGGGTGCTTACCACCGCGGACAGCGCGGTCTCCGTTCTTGGCCACGACTCCAATGGTGACGGCGTGCCTGAAACCAGCATCTCCTCAAGCTGTGATGCTTCCAGCGTAAGCGAGGTCATGGGAAAAAAGGGGCTGAATGCTGTCAACGTCAAACTGGCCAGAATGATCTCCAGCCCACCCAGCGGTCCTGCCGCCGCGGACTCTATCAATCTGGACTCCGATGACGACGGAGTGATGGACCGGAGCATCTCCTCAAGCGTCGACGGTTTAAGCGCCAAACACGCGATCAATACCAAGGGAACGGGTGCAACACATAACCGCGTAGTGTCAGTTTCTTCCAGCACTACCGAAGACAGCGCCAACAGTGTCTGCAGCATGGATCTGGACGGCGACGGAATGATGGACCGGAGCGTATCCTCTAGCGTCGACGGTTCAGGGGCCAAACATGCGATCAGTACCAAGGGAACCGGTGGAACACGTGTAGCGTCGGTCTCTTCCAGCACGGACGAATCCAGTGCCAGTGTTGTCTGCGGCCTCGACCTTGACGGCGACGGCGTTATGGATAACACAATTGCGGACAGCGTCAGCGCCACCGGCGCCCGGCTCAAAGTGAATAATATTGGGTCGAGCGGGGAAGATGGCGTTGAGCTATTAGCCTTACCAACAGGCTCGAGCGTGGCAATTAAAGAAAAGGGAACGGGTGCAGATAGAAACAGGATTACGGGGGCGACCAACCCTGAGGCCGCAACTGTTCTTCTTGAAGCCGATCTTGACGGCGACGGCCATCCCGATTTCACAATTGCGGATAGCGTCAGCGCCGCCGGGGCGTCAAGGAAGCTGCGTGCCGACAACCTCGGATCGAGCGGCCTGGATGGCATTGAGTTGTCTGTCAAGCCGACCGGATCGAGCGTGGCGATCAAGACCAAAGGAACGGGTGCAGACCCCAATCGCGTCTTAGCCATCCAGTCAGGTACCGCGCCCACCGGAGTAAGCAGTGTGTGCTCCATCGACGACGACGGTGATGGCGTCCCTGAAAGCGAAATCTCACAGCTTCTGACTCCGACAACTTCCGGCGTGGCGATCAAGACCAAAGGAACCGGCGCTGATCCCAACCGGTCAGCTAGCCTTGTGTGCGCAGCCGATCTGGACGGCGACGGCGTTTCAGACAATAGCATCTCGCAGAGCTGTGGCACTGCAGGTGCAGAACTCGCTCTCAGTGAAGGTGATGTACATGTCGATCTGGGAACCCGTAAGGGCGGAATGGTGACGGGAGCTATTAACATCACCAATGGCAGCGCACTCAAAGTTCAGTTAGACTCTGATGGCACTGGATTCTTCGCCAGCAAAATCGGAGTCGGCAAAGACGCTATTGAGAAGATAGACGTCGAAGGTGGCGCGTACTGCGACGGCACCAACTGGGTGAATGCTTCCGACCGCAATTCCAAAGAAAACTTCACAGCGGTTGATGGCAATGAGTTGCTCGACCAGATAGCGCAGCTTTCTATCACTCGCTGGAACTATAAGGGCAACAATCAGGCCGAGCATATCGGCCCGACGGCGCAAGATTTCAAAGCTGCTTTCGGCGTCGGCGCGGATGACAAGTCAATCTCGACGATTGACCCCTCCGGCATCGCGCTGGCAGCGATCAAGGCGCTCAACAGTAAGATACAAGAGTTGGACGCGAAGACGAATGAGATCACTCAGCTCAAAGCCGAGTTGGACGCGATCAAGGCCATGCTTCAGAAGCAAGCGGCCACGAAAAACTAACCCGGGTAGAAGAGTAAAGGATAACAAATATGAATAAGCAAATCATCCTTACACTGCTACTCTGCCTGGCGATAGTCGGGCTGGCACGCGGTGGTCCCAGTGGTGAAGCGACTCAGACTGCCCTGCTTTCCGGAGAGCAACTTAAATGGCAAGTCGTCACCGCTTCCGGTGGCACCGCTACGGGAGGTGGTTTCACTCTCTCCAGTAGTCTCGGACAAACGGCCGTAGGCAAAGGCACTTCCGCGAGTTTCCATCTCACCCATGGCTTCTTGCAGAACTACGGGACAGCCGTGACGCCGTGTACTCGCTGCGGCGATGCGAATGGCAGCGGTAGTGTTAACATCTCCGATGTCGTGTTCATTATCGCCTACATCTTTTCCGGCGGAGCGGCCCCCGGTGAGTGCAACACTCCCCAGGGATTAGGGGACGCTAATGGCAGCGGTAGCGTTAATATCTCCGACGCGGTCTACCTCATTGCCTACATATTCGCTGGAGGACCTACACCCCACTGCCCTTAGAATACCTTAGATTATTTTCGAGAAGAACCGGGAGTTCCTACGAGGGACTCTCGGTTTTTTTTCGCCTTAGACTGTGACCCCGAAATGCCGAGGTCCTTGGGCACATAGGACAAAGCTGGGCAGCGTTCTGAGTCGACCCTTGCCCGCAGCCATTTCGAGGGGGTCAGGCAATGACGGTCTTTGGTTTATTCATCGGGAGACTACAAATGAAGAGGCAGGAGTCATTGACTCCTGCCTCATGTAGTTCACGCCATTGGGTGGCGAGATAAGTCTACTACCAGCTCCGACGTCCGCCGCCGCCGCCGTAACCACCGCGGTTACCGCCGCCACCACCGCCACCATCACGTCTGCCACCACCGCCACCACCGCCGCCTTCGGGACGAGGACGAGCTTCGCTGACGTTAAGTGTCCGGCCATGCAGTTCCTTGCCGCTCATGCCGCTGATCGCCGCATCAGCTTCAGCCTTGTTGGCCATCTCGACAAAGCCAAAGCCTTTCGACTCACTAGTGAATTTGTCGGTGATAATGGCCACTTTGGTCACCTGTCCAAAAGCCTCAAATTGCTGGCGAAGATCCGCTTCAGCTGTTTCGCGTGACAGGTTGCCTACGAAGATATTCATTCTACACTCCTGTAGAT
>CAIVAP010000198.1 GCA_903903945.1 uncultured bacterium
CGATGGACAACCGTTTGAGATTATCACGCAGAAGATTCAGACGTAGGTCGGAGATATCGACGGCGGTGACTTTGCTTGCGGAACCGACTCGCGCGGCAATATCGGTGGTCTTGCCGCCCGGCGCGGCACAGAGGTCAAGAACGGTATCATTGGGCAAGGGATTGAGTAGTTCCACAACCAGCCCTGAAGCCTCATTCTGGAAGATGAACTTGCCAGATTCGAATTCCGGAAGATGTATCGGATTGGAGTCGGAAATGATATGGATGAAGTTCTTTAGGAACTTCCCCTGCTTGAACCGAATATTCAACTTCTGTAACTTCGCGAGATACTGTTTAATCAATTCAGCATCGTCTAATAGGCGCATTTGCAGCGGTTGCGGATCGTTACCGTTGCGCAGGAATTTCTCGACAACCGGTTCAGGGTAGTATGTCATCAGTTCCTTTACGAACCAGATGGGATAAGAGTAGTACTGCGTCAGGTAGTTGAGCATGTCAGCGCGTAGTTCGTCAAAGGTCAACGTGGCAATATTCTGCGCAATGTTCTTCAGAACGGCATTAACCATCGATTCAGCGCCGGGGGTATATTTCTTGGCCAAATTGACCGTCTCATTCACAGCCGCATAGTGTGGAATGTTGCACTCCGGCAACAGTTGGAAGCAGCCGACACGCAGAATTGTGATCAGAGAATCGGAATGTGAGCTCAGCTTTTTGCGCAAATACTTGGACAGAATCAGATCAAGTCGTTTCTGCAACTTGATTGTACCGGATACCAGATAGATCGCCAAATTGAGATCAAATCGTCCCCGGAAATTGATCTGCTTCAATAGGCCGAACTCATTCTGAAATAAATCGGGATCGCGCCTCGCCAGCATCAATACACGATAGGCCTCTTCGCGGGGGCTATTTGGCGATTGCGGATGCTGTGGCTGCTGTTGCTGATCGGACATCAGTCTACCTCAAACGGCGTCAAGTGCTTACCATTGATGAGAATCAGCAATTCGGTACGACAGACTCTCAGCGGCAGCACGATTCTTTCGGGCAACAAGAGGCACTGTCCCAGTATCTCTTCGGGTTTGGCGAACCCCAGATTGCCCATCGTTAGTTCCATATATAAGACATTTATGCTGTCCGACAAACGAAGTTCGAGATTTGTAACAGATTTTCTGATATCGACTTCTCTGGTCTCTTCCCCCTTGATTCGGCGGATTATGATCGTCTCCCGCGATAATAGTTCGTCCACGGCCTCCTGCGTGATTATTCCGGCATCAGGCAGCATCACCTCATAACAGGCGGTATTGATCAGACTGGAAAGTGAGGTGGCTTTACCGAGAATCGGTCGTCCCTGACTGATCTGATATCCTGACGGCAGTGCTCGGTTTAACTTTGAAATCATCTCCTGCTGAAACGGCGTCTCCAACTGGATGTCAAGATACTCAGCGCGCGACGTATATCCAAGCGTCAAAGGTGGCCCGAAAGCAAGTTTTTGGCGCTGGTGAAATCCTTGGGTATATCCCACTGGCAGTTCGGCGCGTCGGATAGCGCGTTCAAAAACGCGCATTGTAGCAAGGTGACCGACAAAGCGCACCGATTCTTCCTTGGACCAAAGCAACCGCACTCGACTGCGCGGCACCACTATGCCGACGGCTTCGGCTTTGCGTTTTGGCTTCCTGCCAAATTCAGCTGATGGCGCTGAAGTCGGGACCAGAATTTGTTCGGCAAGCTCCGGTTTGAGCAGGAGAATTTCGCCAAGCTTGAAACTACCGGAACCGGTCTTGGCGGGCGCGTCGAGGCGACGCGCTTCCTGACAGTCGCGAGCAAGCTGATCCTTAGCAATGCCCTTGTACAGGTGATCCCAAGGCAGAACTTCTTCAAGAGCGCGCTGGCGAAGGAAACTTTCGAGATTCAAACCCAAGTCGGCAAACGCCGATCGCCAGCGGCTAAAATCGAATTGGTCGTTGGAATTGTCAAAGCGGCATCCGAGTTCATAGGCGCGTATGATGGCTGTGCCGACGCGCCGATCTCCTCGGGCCAGAGCGCCCTCCAAGTAGGCCGGCTCGGCCTGGCGATGGGTGACCTGAGCATTCTTGCTCCTGAGCTGCCGCCGCAAGTAGTCGACACTTGAGAGATAGTCATCCACGGAGATCTGGCGTTCCCACTGCCACCGCGTATGCGACCTCGGTATGTATGGCGCTAGCGCAATATGGAATATCGCCTTGTCACCGTACTCCTGCCCAATCTCCACGCAGTTTCTCACGATATCAATGATTGCGTCGACATCAGCACGAGTCTCAGTCGGCAGACCGAGCACAAAATGGAGTTTCAGTGAATGCCATCCCGCCGCCAGTGAGTTCGCCACAACCCGATAAAACTCATCAATGGAGAAGTAACGCCCCATCGTCTCGCGCAAACGGTCGCTCCCTGCCTCCAGCAAAAAAGAAAGCGACTGCTTCCCGCATGCTGACGAGAGTTTGCGAATTGAATCAAGCGTCCGCAGACTTGGCCGCAGCGGCGGTAAATTGACTCTGATTTGTCTGCCACGCAAACGGTCAGCAAGAGCCTCCAGCAAACGGTCGAAGTGTCGATAATCTGCAGACCAGTTCGCCATTAAGGTCAACTCGTCAAAGCCTGTCTGGTTCAAACCCTCCAATATCGAATTTGCCAAAGATATGGGATCGGCCTCACGCCCGTCACGTGAACCTAATGCCGGGCAGACGCGACAGTTGTGTCCGGCCCCAAACGCAAGTTCGACCGGCAGGTGTTCGTGAGCGATCTCCTCAAACGGAACAATCGGAATTGCCGGCGCCTTCCCTTCATGTGGGGCGACGTGGGAACCTCCCACCCTCACGGGCGCTGCTGGGACAGTTCCAATTATTCGCGCAAATTCTTCGCCTATATATTCGGCCTGATAAAGCTCCGGAACATAGATACCGGCGATTTGTGAGAGCTTCCTGAGCAGTTCCGACCGAGACGAAGTCTGCCGTTCGGGCAGCAACCTGATCACACTATCGAGAGTCACCTCGGGTGCACTGAGAATCACGAAATCTACGAAATCGGCGATTGGCTCCGGATTGAAGCACGGAGGCACTACCGCGCCAACGAGAGGGTGTGTCTGGTTGCGGCCACTGCTCCGAATTCCGACTCCCGCCAAATCAAGAATGGTCAGTAGATTCGTCAGGCACAGTTCACCGGGCACCAGCGCCAACAGCAGGTCAAACTCATTCAGTGGCTTGTATGTTTCCAGTGAGAAAAGCCTTAGTTGTCTGTCTCGCAGTAGTTTCTCGGCGTCGCAATCCGGTGCAAAAGCCCGTTCGCAAACGGCGTCATCGCCGGCGTTGACTGACCGATAAATGCTAAACAAGCTGGGATAGGACATGCCCACGTCATAGACATCACAAAAGGCGAGTGCAACTGCAGTGAGATTCGGATTGGATTTATGGATAGAGCCCAACTCGTTACCGATATAACGCGCCGGCCTGATGACAAACGGGAAAAACTCTGTTTCCAGCAATGATTTCAAGTTCCTGCCAGATACGACATTAGTCAAGGTCGGGGAATCGAACCCAAACCGAACGTGCTTTTGACAAATACCAGCTAAACCGAATCTATCCTAAAATCGCTTTTTCGTTGCACTTGCAGATTTCCACGATCTTGTCTTTGAACTTCCACGATTTCTTGTCGCTGGAGTATGCCGGATCAACCAGCCGGACAGCGTCAATTGCGGAATTGCAGATCGGGCAAAGCTTTACGTGTGACTTTTTACTGGCCTTATCAGCGAACGATTGTCTTTTTGCCATTTCCCAGAACTCCTAAGAAAAACATTGACCTATATTATACGCAAAAGCGCCGTGATGTCAAGCAAGTTAGTTGCGTTTGGATAGTGTGTCAGGTGGCTACTAACCAGCGCGCGACCCCGGACTGAGCGTTCTCACTGGCAATCAGCTTAGTCGGTTGTCTCCAGTTTGATTCTGATCTCCGCGATTTCCGCTTCCAGCTTCTTAAGTTGTTCCAGCCGTTGCGGTAAGCGGTGGATCTGCGCTTCGGTTTTCTTGAACTCCATAAATTCCCGCGCCGGTGAGCCGGCGTAGATCTTGCCACCTTCCAGCGATTTCGGCACACCTGCCTGCGCAATGACTATCGCCCGATCACCAATCTCGATGTGTCCTACGACGCCTACCTGCCCGGCAAGGGTGACATACTCGCCGAGGATGGTCGAGCCGGAGATACCGACTTGCGCGACAATTATGCAGCGCTTGCCGGTCTTGACATTGTGAGCGATCTGCACGAGGTTGTCGATCTTGGTGCCTTCGCCGATCACCGTCTCGTTGAGAGCCGCACGATCAATCGAGCAGTTGGAGCCGATCTCGACATTGTCCTCGATTCGGACTATCCCGACTTGCAGTATTTTGTGATGAATGCCGTCGTGAATAGCGTAACCGAATCCATCCGATCCGATCACCGTACCGGAATGAATAGCAACATGATTACCGAGAAGACAACCGTCGTAGATCGTAACATTGGGATGGAGCAGACAATCTTTGCCAATCATGACACCCGCACCAATGGTACAGCCTTTCATGATCTTGGTGCCGTCGCCGATGACAGCGCCCTCGCCAATCTCCACGAAATTGCCCACATGAACGTTCGCGCCAATGGCAGCGGTCGGCGCGATAACGGCGTTGGCGGCGATTCCGGACTTGAGATGACTGCCGGGTTTCGGGTAGAAAAGCGTAAGCACTACACTGAAAGCGTAGTAGGGGTCGGGATGAACCAGCAGGTTTAAGCGCGATGTCTCAATAGCTTTGTTTAGGATTACCGCCGTAGCCTGCGTGGATTCAAGAAAATGGTTGTAGCGGGGATTGGCAATAAAGGTCAGGTCCCCTATTCCGGCCTGCTCAATAGTGCTGACCCTGAGGATTTCGGCGCTACCGTCACCAATCAGCGTCGCCCCGGTTTTCTCGGCGATCTCAGAAAGCTTCATGCCTTACTGTGTTTTTTCGAGTTCTTCCAGAACCTTCTCGGTGATATCGAGATCTTTCTTACCATAGGCGATATTGCCGTTCACAGTATCCAAGATGAGAGCATAACCTTCCGCGATGGCGATTTTTTCAAGTACGGCGTTGATCTTGTCCAGTAACGGTTTGGTCAATTCACCGTTTCGCTTCTCGGCACGACCATCAGGTCCGAAGATGTCATTGGCCATCTTTTGCCAGACATCCTTCTTCTGCAGGATCTCGGCCTCTTTTTCCTTCTTCTTTGCATCGGAAAGGATCAGCGTCTGTTTGCTCAGATCGGCTTCCATCGCCTCGACTTCTTTCTGACCCTTTTCTACCTCGGCGTTCCATTGCTCAACTTCCTTGTTGAACTGTGCCTGTACGTCCTGGAACTCTTTGTATTCAAGCCGAATGCGATAGGAGTCGATATACACGATTTTTTCCTGCGCTTTCGCGGCATAGGGCAGCGCAAGAACTGCCAGCAAGGCAATCAGCAGGCTCTTTCTGAAACAAAAATCCATTTGGTTCCTCCGTTGCTATATTGGACTAAAAAGTGGCTCCAAATTGAAAATGCGGTTTCCATCCCGCCCCATCCGAGCGATTGTACCCGTAACCGAGGTCGAGGCCGATCATGCCCACCCCCGGGATATTTATCCGGGCGCCGGCGCCAACTGATTTCTTCAGCCCGTCATACTTGTCCAAATCAAAAGGTCTGATTTGTCTCCCCGACAGCCATGAGTTTCCGGCGTCCGCGAAGACGAGAACATAGATTTGTTGTGGTACAATCGGCGCCTGCAATTCGACGTTGTAGACCAACTCCGATCTTCCGCGCAAATACGCTCCGCTGGGGTTTCGGGGACCAACAGTATACTCTTCATAGCCACGTATCATCCCGTCAGTGGAGGTGCCACCGGGGGCAAATCGTTCGGTATACGGTATCTTTGTGTCACCATCGGGAGAATCGACGACTCCGACTCGGGCTTTCGTTGCTAAGACCAGTTTCCACCAAATGCGAGTGTACCTTGCCGCGTCGAAGACATGCTTGTGATACAACCAGTCGCCGCCAAGCGGACCACCGGAGTACTCGGAATTGAGCGTGACCAACGCGCCCGAAGTGGCAAATTGCGAGAGATCGCGTGAATCGCGAGTAATAGTGACACCGGCCACCGATGTGGTTTGCCACTGATTTTCGTACGCCAGCAAGCTGGTGGCATCGCCCGCATAGCGAGTACGAAAGATATCATTAAAATCATAGTAGCGAATTTTCTCCAGGGTGTAGCGCGCCGAGATTCGGAAGTAGTCATCCGGCCAACTCAGCCTTCTTCCGACATTCACTCCGGTGCCGCGACTCTCCTCGCTGAACTCCTCATCGGAGTAAGTAAGCACGCGACTAATGTTAAAGATATCAAATCCCATGGAAGTCGGTCTGTCGAACATCCAAGGTTCGGTGAACGACAGCGAGATGGAAGTCTTGCGAGCGCCAAATGCCCAATCGAGATTAACACTTTGGCCGTTTCCTCGGAAATTGGGAATGCCGAGTCCCAGTGTACCCACGAGCTTGTCTTGTGCCGAGTAGCCTGCGCCTGCCTGCACCTGCCCAGTCGGCTTTTCTTCGACCTTGATTTGCAGATCAATGTCACCGTTAGGCAGGTTCTTGATGTCGGGGGTCGTTTTCTCAGGATTGAAGTAGTTCAGCACCATCACATTACGCATCGATCGCATCAACACCGACCGTTGGAAGATGTCTCCCGGTCGTGAGAACAGTTCGCGCCGAATAACTTTCTCTTTGGTTTTGCTGTTTCCTTCAATCAGTACCTTGTTTATGTGCGACGGCATTCCTTCGGAAACCTCGAAACTGATCTGCCGCACGGAGTCAACGGTCTGAGGGTTATCAATGATGCGCGCATGGATATAACCCTGATCCTGGTAAGCTGTATAGAGATTGGTTACCGATTCCTCGAATTTCTCCGAATTGTAGATATCCCCCTTCTTGAACTTCAACTGCTTTCTCAGAACATTCTCGGTGAACTTCTCGTTGCCGACAAAGCTCACATCGCCGAAGAAGTATCGATTTCCTTCGGTGAGAAATATCTGTATGAGCATTCCCTTGCCGTCGGGATCAACGGAGATGCTGTCCCCCGTCACCGCAGCATCAAGGTAGCCCTTCTTATTATAGAACTGGATTATCTTGTCTTTGTCTTCTTCGAATTCGTCTTGTTTGAAGGAGCCTGAGCGCAAGAATCCACCCGGCTTGCTTTTCATTTCGCCGCGCAGCTTACCCGCGTCGAAAACAGAGTTGCCGGCAAAGCGAATGTCACGAATTTTGACTTTCTCATTCTCTTTGATCTTGAGAGTCAGAGCCACGTCACCGGAGTCGAGCGTCTTTATTTCAGACTTCACCTCGGCGAGATAGTAGCCCTCTTTGCGGTAGAGACTCTTGATCCCTTCGCAACTGGCAGAAATCCGGTACGGCCCGGCAGGCTGATTCTCGAAAACGGTCAACTGCGGCTTAATCTCGTCGTTCTTGATATGCTTGTTTCCCTCAATCTTGAAGGTCTTGATCTTCGGATGCTCTTTGACAACAATCCTGAGGCGTATGCCACCTCCCGCAAGCTCACCGTCGATTGCGACATCGGCGAACAACCCCAGCGCGTATATCTGGCGGATTGCCTGCTGCGCCGAAGTCGACGACAATGCAGACCCCGGCGCCAAGCCCGACAACGACAGGATCAGTGAGGTCTCGACTGTCCTGTTGCCTTCGACCTCGACCGTCGTAATCTGATATGCCTGAGACCGCACCTCGGAGGCCGTAGCCAATACAAGCAACGTGAGTAGTAGTAACTGCGCTGCCTTAATTCTAATCATCCGTTTGGGTCTTTCAGACGATGATCTTTTCGATCTTCA
>CAIVAP010000199.1 GCA_903903945.1 uncultured bacterium
ACGGTTATGACATCTACACGCTGCCAATCGTCCTGCAATACAATAAACGCGATCTCCCTGATGTGATGCCGATTGAGGAAATGCAGCAAGACCTTAACTGGAACGACCTCCCCCATTTTGAAGCATCGGCGGTCAAGGGTGTCGGTGTGTTCGATACGCTAAAGATGATTACCAAGGTTGTTCTCAATAGAGCCACCAAGAAGACGGAAGTACCCGAAGCCGAGGTAGCGCCGGCGGTGATGGCCGATGTCGCCGAGCCTGTGCTTCAGGAACAGGTCGGGACTACGGTCGAGCATCAGGCGTCTGCACAAGTCGCCCATCGCAGTTCGGCTTCGATGGCTAGTACGACAGTCGCGCCTCCGCCGGTCTCTATGGACAGGCCCCACCGCGTCGAGGTTAGAGAAGTTACGGACGAGGCTGGCTGGGGCACGCAGAGCACCGTCTCGAAAGAGCAGGCGAAGGAACCGCAGACCGACAAAGTACCGATTCCCAAACATCCGACGCTGGCGGAAATCGAAAGCAAGCTGCATCAGGTTGACAATACTGAGCTTGACTCACTTAAGAAGCCGGTGGTCAAACCGAAGGCCGAAGATGATGAGGCCGCGCGCTCGCAGTTCGCGGACGCCTTTGAAGTACCGCATGTGGTAGGCATGCAGAAAAGCTTAAAATTGCGAAAGAAAAAAAAGAGATTCTTTCTATTCCGCTGGTTTGGCGGAGACAATGACTAGTCAGGAGGTATGAAGTGGCTGGCGACAAACTAATGGTATATTGGGATGACACGGAGAAGATCGACGTGGTCATGACCAAGCTTCTCAAAGGCGCGGAAGCCAAATGCGCGCTTCTTGTCGATAAGGACGGCCACCTTATCGCCCGGCATGGTTTCACTCAAACCCTCGACACAACTGCGCTATCGGCCTTGATGGCAGGCAGCTTTGCTTCCACCTCCGAGATCGCCAAGCTGGTCGGTGAGCCGGAGTTCTCGGTCTTATTCCACCAGGGCAAGAAGGACCATATTCACATGTGCCTGGTCGGTGATCGCTCCATTCTGGCAATCGTGTTCGACGATCGTACGACCATTGGAATGGTGCGGCTGTATGCGAAAGAGGCGGCGGTTGAACTGCAAAAAATCTTCGAAGTCGTCTTGAGAAAGGTCAACAGTTCGGACGAGGGGTTATCCGAAGCATTTACGAACTCGGCGGAAGACAAACTTGAGGACATTTTCCACGACTAGACGCGGCTGACGATAGGCGCAGACGGAATCATTGGGGACTATGCCGAATCCGAAAGAACTAGGAACAATGCTCGTCGAGGCTGGTAAAATCAGCCACGATCAGCTCACGCAAGCTCTGGGCCAGATCGATAAAGGCAAGGGGCGGCTGGAGCAGATTCTCGTCTCGATGGGAGCGGTGACCGATGAAGAGGAAATCACCACCTTCATCGGCAAACAGCTCAATATCGGCGCTATCCGTCTGAGTGATCTGGAGCTTAACGCCGATGTCGTCAAACTCATTCCGCACGACATCGCCCGCAAGTTCAACGTCATTTCGGTGAGCAAATTCGGCAAGACGCTGGTGGTGGCGATCAGCGACCCGAACAACATCTATGTTCTCGACGCGATCAAATTCATCACGGGTTGTTCGGTACAGCCGGTGATTTCTCCCGAGCCGACGATTCAGAAAGCCATCGAACACTACTACAACGATTCATCGCAGTACTCTGAGATTCTGAAGGGTTTGGAAGATTCCGACCTCGAAGTTATCTCGACCGGAGAAGACACCGTCAGTGACCTGGAACTCCAATCGGCGGTCCAGGACAAGCCGCTAGTCAAACTCGTAGATTCGATCATCAGTGAAGCCGTACGCAAAGGCGCCTCCGATATTCACATCGAAACCTACGAAAAGAAAATTCGCGTACGCTACCGTGTTGACGGTTCGCTGCTGGAGATATCTTCCCTGCCCTTCAAGTATCGCGCGGCAATCGTCAGCCGCGTTAAGATTATGGCCGACCTCGATATTTCCGAGCGCCGGCTACCGCAGGATGGGCGTATCAAGGTCAAAATCGGCGACCGCGCGGTTGACTTGCGCGTCTCGGTTCTGCCGACGATTTTCGGCGAAAAAGTCGTGATGCGAATTCTTGATCCGAAATCGCTGATGGTCGACTTGACCAACCTCGGATTCCCCGAGTTGTCATTGGCAAAGTTCCAGCACGCAATTCAGTTGCCCTACGGCATTGTTTTGGTCACGGGACCAACCGGTTCCGGCAAGACGACGACCCTGTATTCGGCTCTAAAAACGATCAATCAACCGGACGTCAACATCATGACTGCCGAGGATCCGGTCGAGTTCAATTTTGAGGGCATCAATCAGGTCGCCGTGCGCTCTGATATCGGCCTGACCTTCTCCGCCGCGCTGCGATCTTTCCTGCGACAGGACCCGGACGTGGTCATGGTGGGTGAAATTCGCGACGGCGAAACAGCGGAGATTGCTATTCGAGCGTCTCTCACCGGACACCTGGTGTTCAGCACGCTGCACACTAATGACGCACCATCCTCAAT
>CAIVAP010000200.1 GCA_903903945.1 uncultured bacterium
ATCTCACGGCTACCGCCGTGACTATCCATATATCAGCAACATGCAAAGTGCGTGTTTTCACTAACGGCGTCTGTGACAGAATTGTGCCAGCCAGCAAATACCTGCCGAGAATCTGGCGGAATACCGGGACTCGAAGCTAAGCTCTACTTTTCGTCGGCAAGTCGGAGTCGATATCCGACCCCGGGTTCAGTGATGATAAGATCAGGGCTGCTGGGATCGCGTTCCAGTTTCTTGCGAAGTTGGGCTATGTAGACGCGAAGATATTGTGATTGGTCGACTGCCTGAGGTCCCCAAATTTCTTTCAACAGCTGCCTTTGAGTGACGACCTTGCCGGCATGTTGTGCAAGGATTCTCAGCAATTCGTATTCCGTAGCCGTGAGACGAACAATCTCGCCACGAATTGACACGGTCCGATCCGTGAAATCTATTTGGAGATCAGCCGTGCGTAATACTGGCTCAGCGACGGCCGACTGTTTGTGCCGTAATGCGACTCCTATACGCGCCAATAGCTCCGGCACCCCAAAAGGCTTGGTCAGATAATCATCGGCGCCCGCATCCAGCAGCGCAACCTTATCAGTTTCGGAGTCTTTGACGGTAAGAACGATCACCGGTACTGAGGACCACTCTCGCAGTCGATTGAGGACGACCGATCCGTCCATGTCCGGCAAACCGAGATCAAGAATTACTATATCCGGCCTCTGAGTTGCCGCTGCGACGAGACCATCCTGGCCGGTACCGGCTTCGATGTATGTGTGGCCTTCTGCTTCAAGGCTGATCTTCAGGAAGCGCCGGATGGCCAATTCGTCATCGATAACCAAGATCCTCACGCCGGTCATAGATTATCCTTGTCTTGCGGCATCTGTGGCTGCTGCTCAATTGGCAGGGTAATCGTGAAACAGGTTCCACCAGAGGGGCGATTGCTGACGATGATTGTTCCGCCATGTACTTCGACAATCCCGTTTGTGATTGCCAAACCGATACCAGCGCCGCCGGACGGAGATCCGGGAACGCGATAGAACATCTCGAACAGATGCGGGATTGAAGCTTCAGGCAAACCCGGCCCGTTATCGGACACGGTTAATTGAAGAGAGCGACCGGTAGTTCTCGCCTCAATCTCAACGGTCGTTCCGGGAGCGGTATAGGTGGCGACATTGAGCAGCAGATTCGAAAGAGCCTGTTGAAATAGCTGAAAATCCACCCTGATCAACGGCAGATTCTCTGCGAACCGCGTGATCACATTGTCGCCTAACAGTATTGTCTTCTGCGAGTCCAGTACTACTGAGATGATGTCACGCACTTCGTGCCAATCTCTTTTCAGGCTGAGCTTGCCTGAACTGAGACGTGACATATCCAGCAGGTTCGATACGACCCGGTTTAGCCGCTCCCCGTTTTTGATGATTTCATCTGATAGTTGCCGGCGGCTGGCCGGATCGGAGGCAATTTGGCTGTTTGAGAGTGCGGAGGCGTTTCCGATGATGGCGGTGAGCGGAGTGCGAAGTTCATGGGACACTGAATTGAGAATGGTCTGGTACAATCGCTCGGACTCTGCCAATTGCTGCATCTCTCGAGATTGCTCTTGGAGAAGCTCACGCTCAACTGCGATGGCGAGTTGTCTGCAGACGGAAGAGAGCAGATTGCGCTCATCATGCATCAATAGATTATTTGTCTTTGGACGATAAGCCAGCACGCCGACAATCTCCGTTGGTCCCACAAGAGGCAAGAAAAGCGCACCGGCTTCAGGAAGCGTATCTGTCGACCATCCGGCATCCTTTCGATTATCAAATGCCCATTTGGCAACAGCCCACTCTTTATCGCTGATCATCCACGTCGTGCCGGCGACAGAATCCTTCTGCAAACCACCGTCCGATCCTCTCAAGAAGACAGCGTAGACACCACTCAGAGACGACCCCATCCTCTCAGTTACGGCGCGAGCGAGTTCTCCCTTGTCATGTGCTCCGACAATTGCCTTGACGATTTCATACAGAGTCTCCGTCCGTTCCTCTCGAATCCGGAGCATGTTTTCCCGCCAGCGGATACGATTCGTCAGGCTGCCGGTTATCAGCGCAGCCACCAGATAAGCCAGGCACATTATTACGTCTTCCTGTTTTGTGATGGCAAATGTGCCGTGCGGAGGAATGAAAAAGAAGTCCCAGATGAGCGCACTCAGGATCGCTCCGAAGAGAATCGGTCCCAGTGAGAAGAAGAGACTTAGGGCGAGTATAGCCAGCAGAAACAAGAATCCAACCGAGTGATATCCGATCACGGGGTACAGGAAATTGCCCAGCAATCCTACGACCGCCACCACATCCAACACCCACCAGTATTCGTAGAGCGCCGACCAGGGACCTTTGAATCTTGCTCTCCATTTCCCCGCGGATGGAATCTTGGCTGGCCTGAGAACGTGAACGTCAAAAGTACCACTCTTGCGAACCAAGCGGTCCAGAAGTGTCCCGCCGAATAGCATATCCTTCAGCCAGCGCCGCGTGGGCCGACCGACCACCATCTGTGTCACTCGCCGTTGATCTGCTACTCTTTGCAGGGCAGCGACTATATCAGGATCGGCCGTCGTCACCACTTCTCCGCCAAGTTCTCTCACGAGTGTCAGATTGCGCGCAAGGGTCGTTTGATCTTGTTCGTTTAACAATCTGCCGGTGTCAACGTTGACAGCGATCCAAGGCGCCTCAAGGTTGAACGCGAGTCGCCTGGTAGCGCGTACCAAGCCTTCCGAATAGGGACTGTGGCTCACCGCCACCATCAATCGCTCGGAGGTTTTCCATGAGCCGGTAGTTTCTCGCGCGGCAGTCAGCCCCTGAAGCTCGTTGTCAACGGTCTCAGCCGTCAATCGAAGCGCGATCTCTCGAAGCGCGGTCAATCGATCTTCCTGGAAAAAATTACGGGCTGCTGCATCAGCCCTCTCTCCGAGATAGACTTTCCCGTCCTTGAGCCGCTGCAGCAATTCGGCCGGAGTGATGTCGACCAGAACAATTTGGCAGGCTCGCTGAAGAAGCGTATCCGGCACAGTCTCCCGAACTGTAATGCCGGTGACCTGCTCTACATACTCTTTTCGGCTCTCCACATGTTGAACATTCAACGTTGTGTAGACGTCGATACCGGCGTCAAGGAGCTCCAAAACGTCATGCCACCGCTTCGGATGTCGAGCGCCCGGGACATTCGTATGCGCCAATTCGTCCACCAGAACAAGTTGGGGCTTGCGCGACAGTATGGCATCGAGGTCCATTTCCTGAAGGACGACGTCGCGATAAGTCAGTTTCCTCCTTGGAATGATGTTAAGCCCAACAAGCAACGCCTCGGTCTCGACACGACCGTGAGTGTCCACTGTACCTACTACGACATCGACACCCTCTCGTTGTCGTTCCTGCGCCGCCTTTAGCATCGCATAGGTTTTGCCGACGCCGGCAGCCATTCCAAAGAAGATGCGAAGCCGTCCGTTGTGGGCGTCCGCTTCCTCTTTCTTGATTGCCGCCAGAAGGGCGTCTGGATCAGGACGAAATGGCTCAACCATCAGTGTCACATCTTTCCGAGAGAATCCAGGGCCAAGTTCAGCCTTAGCACATTGACCCTTAGTTGACCGAGGATACCAATTGTCGGAGCCTCGGTATACTTATCAATCAATGAAAGAAGAACAGTTCTTTGCGCTTTGTCAAGCTGTCTGGCAGATGCGACCCGTTCAAGCTGGTAGTGAGCAGCTTCTGGAGAGATATGCGGGTCCAAACCGCTTCCCGACGCACAGAGAAGATCCACTGGGATTGGAGCACTGTCGGCGACTGCCAATCGGGAACGCCGAGCCATGATACTGTCTTTCAGACTTGCACTTGTGGGACCCAAATTGCTTCCACCCGAAGGCAGCGTATTGTAGTCGACTGCAGATGGCCGTGGCCAGAAATAGCGAGGGTCAGTGAATTTCTGGGCGATTAGTTCGGAACCGAGCACTTTCCCCCCATCAATGATGAGACTGCCCTCTGCCTGATGGGCAAAAAACAGCCTGCCAACTCCTGTGATCAGGAGAGGATAGGCAATGCCTGTTAGTACTGTCATTAACATTATGAATTTGAATGCCGTTAGTAGCGTCTTCATTTTTACAACTCACCTAACTAGTTTCGTGGCAACGATCATGACATCAATGGCTTTGATACCGATAAATGGCGCAATTAGTCCGCCGAGTCCGTAGATGAGCAGATTGCGTCGGAGCAGTTTCGCGGCCGCCGCAGTTCGATAACCCACCCCACGGAGCGCTAAAGGTATAAGTGCGATAATTATAAGGGCATTAAATATCACCGCACTCAGGATTGCGCTCTCAGGCGAATGCAAATGCATGATATTCAGTGCCGCCAGCGGACCACCAGTCGATCCGGATGTCGCGTACAATGTACCGAACATGGCCGGCAGGATGGCGAAATACTTGGCGACATCGTTGGCGATACTGAACGTAGTCAGGGCACCCCGCGTCATGAGAAGCTGTTTGCCGATTTCGACGATCTGTATCAACTTGGTCGGGTTACTATCCAGATCAACCATGTTACCGGCTTCTCGTGCCGCCTGCGTCCCGGTATTCATCGCGACACCTACATCGGCCTGGGCGAGTGCCGGTGCATCGTTGGTCCCATCGCCTGTCATTGCTACAAGATGACCGATGCGTTGCTCCTCTCGGATGCGCTCCAACTTTGCTTCCGGAGTAGCTTGCGCGATAAAGTCATCGACCCCCGCCTCAGCGGCAATGGCTGCCGCGGTTAGAGGATTGTCGCCGGTAATCATGATAGTTTTGATACCCATCCGTCGCAATTCCGCGAAGCGTTCTTTTATACCACCTTTGACCATATCTTTCAGATGAATGACCCCAAACACATCTTTTCCGTCG
>CAIVAP010000201.1 GCA_903903945.1 uncultured bacterium
CGAGTAGCACCGCCGTGTAGTTGGCCTTGTAGCCGAGATTGACGTAGTCCACTCCATAGGTCTTGTGATATAGCTCTGCCATCTCCCTCATCGTGCGGTCAGCGATCGATGGTCCACCCAGAGGAATAGTGGTCATCGTGACTACTTTGAGATTCTTGCGAAACATCTGGTGCAACGCCGCGATTGACATGGGTCGCGTCTCGGCGACGGTCGAAGGATAGTAGTCGAAAGTCAACATCACTACCGAACTATCAGGCAGCGCCTCGACAGCTTCATACAACTGCCGTGCTTCCGGAGTGACGCCAAGCTTTATTTTCATCGGCACCAACAGCGGGAAGATCACCGCCAGCGCGACGGCGAGATAAATCCAACGCCGGTCAAGCTGGGAGACGCGTTGCCAGAAACCCATCTCAGGTTTTCCCCATGTACGTGCGTTCGATACCCAGCATGATCCGCAGCGAAGTAGCCGCCGCTCCCAGAGCTGCCCCGATTATAATGCCGCGTTGTACCGCGACATTCACTCCCCCCATGACGTAAGTGTTAATCAGATTCGGTAGTTTGGGGTGAATGGCAACAAACAATCCTTCGCCCACCGGCACGCGCCAAAGCATGACAATCGTCGCCGTCACCAGCAACAACGTTGCTTCCGCATTGCGTGCGCGGAAAGCGCGAAATGCAGCCGATGCCACATAAAACGCCAGCATGGCGAACATCGTGGCCATCATGGGCGCGCTCAGATTGATGAAGAACCAATCGTAGATCGAACCAGCGTCCGTGCCGAAAAGTGGCGACCAACTGACGGGCAGCACCGACGGTATGGCCATCACAGCCACCGACAAAATCAGCGCCGCGTTGTTGAGCCAGCCCGTCTCACGCCGTACTACCGGCCGCCAGTTGACGCGCACGATTGAGACTACGCCTAACAACAGCGTGAACCCGCCGATTACGGTCGTCCACTGTAGCAATTCGCCTTCCATGTCGCCGACTTTCTCAGGATTGAGAATGAATACGGCAACCATGGCAAGGCCGGACAAGAAAGCGATGGCTATCGGCAGCTTCGTCTTCATCAACGCACCTCGAAGAGACTGCGCATCCAGTCGCCACCCAGGTGCGTCGTCACCATGAACGTTCCGACCAGAATGGCAGCTATGATTAACACCTTCATGAAGTCCTGCCCTTTCAAACCACCTAGCATCAACGGTTCATGGGACAAATAGGCCGATGCCGCGAATAACTCTTCACCCATGAGCGTGTAATCACAGGCAGCAATAAAGAACGGTAGTTGCTCCGGCTGTGCCGTGCCGGCGATTTGAATCGATCCGGCGGCGTTGCCGGTCTCCGCCAGCAGCAGTGATTCGGCGTAGAACGCCCCCATCATGATATTCGCTGCCGGGCGTTCTCGCATCATGTAGCCGTTGACGGTCGCTGTAAACGCAAACTGCTCACCGGCAACATAGCAGACCATGTCTTGATTGTAGGAGTCCGCGCGTCCTTCCGTCAAATAGGATTGCTGCACTACTTCCTGTGCGGCGGCGAGCACCATCGGATAGCGCACCGGCACATAGAGTGGAGTTTCGTATCGCGCCGTGATCAGAGCCACGCGACCGAGAATTGATAGCCCCGCAAGCGTGTCGATCTTGTCAATTTCGTCAATACCGGCGATGAACAACACCGGCTTGCCCATTTCGGTGGCGCGCCCCACGGCATCCTCGACCTCGTCCAAACCGGCGATTTTGCGGACAAACAATTTGTCACCGCGTCTGGCACGTTGCGTGTAATATAGTACCGCCGCCGAGAACACGGCGGCAACGATGATGGCATTGATACGATAGGTGCGGAACCATCCGGTCTCAACCGCTGAGGCGCCGTTGGCAGCAAGCAGTTCCGGTATCAGCAACAGTACGAAAAGTAACAAAAGTCCGACCGGACGGGCTAATCTCAATTCATTTTCTCCAAGGCGGTTTTCAGGCGATTGATCACATGTACCGGCGAGGGATCGGTCTTGTTGATGAGAGCCAGATAGTAGCTGGCTAAATCACCGAACTGAATCAGAGTAAATATCTCCGCCAGACGGTTTGGTCCCTGCGCTTTCAGAAATACGGTCGTGATTTTCTTTTCCGTGAGAATCTTGTTGATAATCTTGAAGCGCTTGGTCACACCTTGAGAATCTGCCGGACCGGTCAGGAAGATGACCACCAACTTAGCCACCAACTTCGGTGGAAAATCGAAACCGACAAGTTCATTGTGATTGAATTCCGGGCAGATATTGGCGTAGGCAAGCGACTTGGCGTTTTCGCAAATTTGCCCCTTGAACCGAATCGCGACGGTGTCATAGTAATCGGCCCCCGCATAAACGACGGCGATCTTGTCCTTCAGCTTTGCCGCCAGTTGCCTCGCCGCATTGCGCTTCTCGGCGATGTTCATTCCCAGCTTCTTGCGGCTCGCGCTCAAATAGGCGCAGGTCGCCTCAACAATTTCTCCCTGTCTCGACACATAGCCCAGCCTTTCCATTATCTGCAGCAATGGCCCAAAGGAATAGCCGAGCGCGGCGCGTGGCTGCAAACCAGCCGGCAGGATCACATGCGGATAGTTGTTCTCGACCGCCAACGCACCGAGTTTGCCGCCCGTGGTGGCAATAATGATCTGACATCCGCGCTGCTTACCTTGTTCGAACGCGGCCAATGTTTCTTCGGTGTTGCCGGAATACGACGCGGCAATGAGAAGTGTATGCTGATTGACAAAACGGGGCAGGCCATAATTGCGGTTGATAATAATCGGAATTGCGACCTCTTCGGCAAGATAGGAGCGCAGGATGTCGCCGCCGATCGCCGAACCACCCATACCGATGATCACGATGTTCTTGATTTCGGCAGTATTGATCGTCGACAGGTCTCCGCGAATCGGCAGATTGTAACCCTCTTGCAGTTGTTTGGGAAACTCATAAATCCGCGTGTACATGTCTGCAGGGTCAAGCTTCTTGATTTGCTGGGGCGTTAGTTCCATTTAGTCCTCCATTCCTATCTGACCAACATGAGTGGCGCACCATTCCTGCAGCGCCGCTTCCACC
>CAIVAP010000202.1 GCA_903903945.1 uncultured bacterium
AGCGACAGACTCACTCACCACGGCGAAGTACGAACATGTCCTGGGTCATAACGGTTATTGTTCGGCATTGATAGCTTAGTCGTTACCGTTCAACCGCAAGGGATTCCTGATCGGTGATTCGGAAATACGTCAAAACCGAAGCGGTTTTGACCTACGCCTGAACACCCGACCCGCAGAGCACTCCGGGGTGACCTTCGGGGCCGCAACCAGCGTTCTACTAACTGGGGTGAAGGATACTTTTGCAGTGAGGCGCAACAAAAATGGTATGAGGACAGGAAGGAATAGTCGAAACCCCGAAAGAGAGATTGATGAGTTAAGTGTTGTACCACAAGGGGTTTCGACCTACTCCACTGTTCTGACCTCGGGCCATGGCATAACCTTCCTCATTGAGTATGCCACAACTTAATATGTAAACCTTCCCCCCGGTCAGTTTTGTAAACCATCCGCCCGGTCAGTACCAGTCCGACATTGTGCCACAAGGGGTTTCGACTTACTCCACTATTTCCCCAAGTGGTACCCGCGTAGGAATCCTTCCACCAACCGGCAGGTTGCCAACCTATCGAGTTTGAAGCTCCCCGTCAGCGCGGCAATCCGAGGGCGAGGGAGAAAAAACCATTAGACACCAGTGCTCTTGGCACGTTATCTATTTTGATGCTCTTTTCGAGTGACATGATAAAAATGCGGCTGTGTGGTCATTTGTGCTTGGCGTCTATGGCGCTGATCCTGGTACTGGCAGGTTGTAGCAAAAGCACCGAGCCTGAGCCGCTTATCAATCGGGTCTACCTGCCGGAGCAACTGGAGGCCAAGGGAGGGCAGACCTTCAGCGTACCGGTCTCATTTGAGAACGAGGTGGGGCTGTCGGCGGTATATGTCCCATTGCTCTTCCCCTCAAACATCATGCGTTTTGATTCGGTATCGTTCCATGGCAGTCGGGTCAGCCAGTTCGATTTCAAGATGGCCGATGTGTTTGGGGATACGATCCTGATCGGAGTTCTCGGTGTGATTGACGACACAGTTTCTGTCAATCGGGGCCGGGGTCTGCTTGCGACGATCCATTTGCGGTTGTATGGCAATGCGCCGGAAACGACATTCGTTCTCAATACCTTTGCCTCTTGGAGACAGCCGCTCAGCTTCTTCGATGTCGACCTTAAACGGTTACCGACACCGCTATTTAGACCTTGCCAAGTTTATGTTGAGACGATTCTTCCCCCCGACCCCAGTGGTCAAGCACGGTCCCGGAGTCTATTCACAATGGGACGAAGCACCTCCAATCGGTAGATTTGTTTCAAGCCATAGCTCCTTATCGGTCAGGAAATAAAGGCAGGGTGCCCCACCGCTTGGGGACTGTTGAAACAGCCCGAAGGCGGGAATCCAGGATTAACACATCGGCGCGAATCGAATATCAAAACACGATCGAGAACCCAGAGTCAAACAGGCCAACCATCCGCCCGCGGGAGTCACCGGCCTAGGCCCGCTTGTTCTTTGACATTGTGAATATAACGAGACAATGATTGTCTGGCGCCGTGTGTCGCTACGAGTTTACGAACCATTCGCTCGCAAGTCGCTGGGTAACCTGGATTATTTCGCGGTCCCTCTCGTTGAAGGCGCCGCGCTCAATCAAGCCCTGAATTGCCTTATGCAGTAGAATCATCTTATCCCGCACCGGAATGAGAACAGGATAATACTCATTGTTGAAGAAGATTTGGAATCGTCTTCTGAGATTAGCGTCCTGCAGCATTCCGGCTATAGCCTTTTCCAGATTTTCCTCTGTCAGATTCTCCAGTTCTTCTTTCGGCGAAATCATCAACTGCAATGTATGATCGAGACTCTGCCTGCAATTGAAGATCATCTGCCAACATTCCACCATTCCGAGCGAGTTAACAGCCAGCACATTGACGCTTATCTTGTTCTTCTCCGAATCCCCTTTGACGCCGTCCATAAACGGAACGAAGTAGTTGTCGGTGATGGCTCCAAAGGCGCTAATGCCGCCGGCGAAGGGATTGTCGATAATGTCGTATATAGTGAAATAGGACTTGCGCTCGAAACGGGCATCCGTAATCATCATGAATTCTTCTTCAGTAAAGTGGAAGCGCTCGTTCCAGAGATCCTCGGGGCTGAGGTCTTTGCGAGTCAACGACGACTGACTGGTCAGCATGCCGATAGCCTGTCCGCCTCGCCAAACCAGCGGCAGAACGCCAACCGCCCACTCGGCTGAACCGCCGATTTCGCCGATCATGGAATGCAACCCGCGGCCATCCGGAAACTTCAAACCTTCCAATCCCAGAATCACTGCCGGCAACAGATCGCCGTCTTTGTCGAAGGGTGTAAAAATACCTGCTTTGTTCAGTGCATCCATCGCGGGATAATGCCGCGGTCGATCAAGGAAATAGGCGCTGAGTTTATCGACTCCTGACAGACCGTAGGCGTAAGAAATGATTTCCGCGGCCTCGGTCACGCTCGTCTCTCCCGGATTGAACTCCTCGAAAGCGACACCCGAAAGCCAGCGCTGTACGTAGATGTCAGGCAGATGACGTTTGATGTTGGCTTCGGTCAAAAAGAGTGCCGTTAAACTCGAATGCGTGCCTTTGATTGATTTTCCGGTACCGTCGATAACATCGTTGCCCATGGAGAGCAAGGTCACGCTCTTGGGAGTGCGCAGGCCATAGAGAGCGCGGTGTTCCTCCTTGCCAAAAGCAGCTCCGACTGCGATGGTTGGATTGCCACCCGCTTCCAGACCCGGTTTGATGCGGACACCTTCAGTGATGCGCGACTCAATCAGCACTTCCTCGCCGATGAGCAAAGTCTCGGTCGTCGTTTGCAGCACTTCGGCCATGATCTGTGCTGCCGTTCGGTCATTAGCGCGTTTGAGGTTATTGGAAACATCAGTCGTCCGCTTGTCTTTCGGGAAATCATTAAGACTACCCCGACCGTGCAGTCCAACGGCAACTGCCGAGAGAGCCGCTGACAGCACGACCGATTGCCGAACCTTGCGATTCCGCAGTGCACCCAGATTTGATTTGCTGTTGATGCGATCACACAAAGTCTGAATTTGACAGGATTCCAATTGGAGATCATAGTTTCCTAATACCGCGTGGTGTCGGTGGTTGTACTCCAGAATGCGGTCTTTATCAAATGTCAGTTCCTTCTGCTTTCCATGATAGGAAAGCCGTTGATCAGCTATGTTTGCACGCAGACTATTCGACATCGCGCACCTTCCTGTTTCAGCCAAATATCCAATTCAACCGGTGATTTTCCTTCGCCATCTGATTCACATTATATGCTTATAAACCAATTTCTCAAATAATAACTTCACGGTGTCCAAGTATCTTCCTGACCCGATCTGAAGGTCCGACTCTTGGCAATCAATCATTGTTTCTTCAAGTGCATTACTTGCATGGCAATTGGTTGCTAATTGCTGCTACTGTATCATCCATAGATCCGCACCACCTGACACAAAAGAACCGGGAGCTGCAGTTTGCAGACTCCCGGTCTCCGCGTTGGGGGGCAAGATACGCGGTGTGGGGGGCAGATTCCCGCTATTTACAGGCGGCGCAAGGTTGCACCCCGCCTGAGAAAATGTAGCCGATCAAGTACACTGCGTCAGAAATGTTGACACCACCACTGCAGTCCGCATCCCCAGAACTCAGAGGTACGGGCACCGAACCACCAGAGAATATGTATGCTATTAGATAGACAGCGTCGGAGATATTCAAGCCGGTGCTGCCGTCTGCGTCTCCACAGACATATATGAAGAAACTGAAGGGCTTTTCATTGCGACTTCCGGCAATGTCGGTGACTTCAACCGTAAAGCTGATCTGCCCGCTGGTAGCTGGAGTGCCTGCCAGCAAACCGCTCGTGGAGAGCGCAAGACCGCTTCCGGCAAGACCACCGCCTTTGTCGCTCCAGGTCTTTGTGCCGGTACCGCCGGTCGCGGTCAACTGTTGTGAGTAGAGCCTACCGCGCGGTCGGTCGGGCAGAGAACTGGTTGCAATTGCAACCTCAGGATTGATCGGAATAGTGTACGCTCTTTCTTTGGAGTCTCCTACTTGATCGTTTGCCTGCGCGGTAAACGAGATTGTGCCGGTAGCAATCGGTGTACCGGAAAGTTGGCCGCCCGAAGAAAGCGCCAAGCCCTTGCTCGCCAGATCGCCGTACTTGTCAAGCCAGACTAGAGTACCGGTGCCACCGGTAGCCTGCAATTGCGGCGAATACGGGCGGTTCACGGTCCACTCTGTCAAGCCGGCGGTAAGGATCGTGATCGACGGATTGATGTGGATTGTGAGAGACTTTTGTGCCGAGCCGCTATCCTCATCGACTACCGTCGCTATCAGCGTGATTGTGGAAGTCGTGCCCGGAGTACCAGACACCAAACCCGCCGATGAGAACGTCAGCCCCGTGCCAATCAGACTGCCGCTAGGATCCGACCAAGTGAGGTTTCCTGTACCGCCGGTCGCGTGTAGTTGCTGCGAATAAGGAACGCCCATCGTCCAGTCAGGCAGCCAGGACGTCGTGATCTGTAACGACGACGCAGTGCACTGATAGACCGTGACAGTGACAGCATCCACACCCGCTTCTACAACTGAGCCTGAACCGAGGTCGGAAGCCTCGAAACGAAGCTTCATCTGGTTAGTGGCAGTCACAAAATCGTTGGCCCACAGTTCATGAACGTACCAGCCACCATTGGCCTGAGTCGCGGGGCCAACGGTCTCGACCAAGGTCCAGTTGGCGCCGTCATTGCTTGAGATGTAAACCTTGAATACGTCGTTATTCGGATCGCTACCGGCGCTATTGGAATACCAGCGCGCATAGCTGATTTTGCCATTGCCTGCGGTCAGATCGAAAGCCGGCGAAACCAAGTACGTTGTGCCGCCATCAACGTCGCTATCGCCATCGGTGTTACCGGTCAG
This sequence comes from uncultured bacterium, assembly GCA_903903945.1. Taxonomy (GTDB): domain Bacteria; phylum Zixibacteria; class MSB-5A5; order CAIYYT01; family CAIYYT01; genus CAIYYT01. The sequence continues at coordinate 4,908 of CAIVAP010000202.1, forward strand.
ATAGCAAGAGCCTGAGCCGTCATAGTCGGTTGGCGGGTCGCCGCGATCACCACCGCCAACCGGGGCGCCACGTTGCCACGCACCGGCAGTTGCATCGCCTGAAACCGTCCAGCCTTTGTCGGTCTGGAAATTGTCGGCGAAGCTTAGCACTGTACTGGCTGCCGAAACGGCACTCAGCGGCTGGGAAGGATCGGGATTGTACTTGACGCCGGTCGATGTTTCCTGAGCGCTGACATAGTAGTTCACGAGGCTGTTGCAATCCAAGGCCGGCAGCATGGCCGTGTAGTGATTTGGGGAGGTCTCGGTCATCGTCACAGAAGTAAAAGCACCACCGTCAATGGCGTAATAGAGCGTGCCACTGCCGCTTACCGGAACACCGCCCAAGGACCCGGCAACAACAACCGGGAAAGTCGTCGTCTGGTTCGGAGTTACCAGGGCTGGAGTACCTTCAGGGTAGGTGAAAGTCAAGGATGGTCCCGGAGTACCGACACCGACTGCATTCCAGGCGAGCGCCACTTGACTTGCCCACACTCCCGTGAGATCGAGGTCATTGGCTGCCGAAATCGTGCCCAGGGCCGCATTGGCGTAATCAGTCGACGATGTCCAATAGTTGGTGTTGGCGCGATAAGCTACTTGGATGGCATTGGCGACGCCGATCCCAGTCACCGTGACGCCGTGAAAAATTCCACCATCAGAAAGGAGGTAGAACCACTTATTGCCTACACCAGAGTTTGTGTGAACACCGCAATAGTCGTTATAACTGGAGGGAAAGCAGCCATTGACGTCGACCCAATAGGGGTCTGATGTGCCGTAGTAATCCGGATCAGTGAAAGCGTGCGGATCAGACATCGAACGGAATGGCACGCCGGAAGTTCTGCCGTTTTCGCCCATGAGCCAGTCTGGCACATCCATAGTATCCTGGGCAAACTCAAACGCAGCACCCATCATGTCAGAGAAGGATTCATTGAGAGCGCCCGATTCTTTCTCATAGATCAACCCAGACTCACGCTCGGTGATTGCATGCCCCCATTCATGCGCGATTACGTCGGGACAACCGGCAAGCGACCGCCAGCCGGAGGAGAAGCTCCAGATCACGATACGTTGACCGTCCCAGTAGGCATTGTTGTCGCCCTCGGCCGAGTAGTTTACGACAGTCAGCATTGAGGAGCCGGCGCCATCGTAGCCGTTACGATTAAACACTTGCAGCCACCAGTCATAGACCAGCGCAGAGTAAACTTGTCCATCGACAACAGGAGCCTGAGCGCTGGTAGACCAGACGTTGTCCGCATCCGTGGCAATAGCTCCGGGCAAGGAGGTACTCGCGATATTACACTGCAAATAGCTGCCGGATGGCATCTGACCGTTGTGGCCATGAAGATTGTTGCCCGCCTGACGAGTATTGTCTTTCATTTGGTAGGTAGAGCCATTCAAGTCGGTGTCGATGTGGTTGCGCGCGGTACCCATAACACCGGTACCGGTGCCGATCGCCGCGCTGTTCATGATCCGATTAGCCTTGAAGACAACATCACCGGTCGCCGCGTTGACAAAATACTCCCAACGGCCGTCCGGTGTATCGGAGTAGAGAAACAGTCGCCAGGCAAGGTAATTGGTTCCCTCCCAAGGAAAGATCACCAATTCCGGCTCATTCGGATTGGCCTTGGCAAAGAACGTGGCAAGATCGTCCGTTGCAATTCTTGTCGCAGTCTGGCTGGCGATCATCGGAGTCGTCTCCACATCTATTCCCGGCTTGAAATTGCCGTTGACGGTCCTGAGAGTTCCATCGGCTGAGTAGTGAGCCACAAGTTCACAGCCGATCACTCTGAGACCCTTGTAGCGTTGGTCCAGCCGCACATGCTTCATACCGAGGTCGTCCTGGACAATCTTGCGAAGCGAGAGTTCTTCGGAAGCATTCTCAATTCGGAAGGCGCCGCGGTGCTTCTGCAAGAATGAAATCGCAGCTTGCGCTTCATCACCTGAGCGGACTGGCGTCGTCAAAACGCCTTCGACATATTCGGCAACGCCATTGGCGTTCTCGCGATATATGCTTACACTAGGATTGTTTCGAAGCAGATTGGTCCCCCAAACTTGCTTCTCTCCGGGAGCTGCCAGAAGCTGACAGGTACATAGAAAGAGCAATCCAAGAATTGAAAATAACCCTCGCAGCGATCTCATTATTCCTCCTAAGATGACGTACTTCGCAAATGCTGTTACCAATGTAGTAGGGCCTTTAAGGCCGTGGAAACTTCTCTTAAAACAAGTTAAGTTAAAAAACGGTTCTGTCAATGATTTTTGGGTGTCTACACTCGAACTAAACAAGCTAGGGAGCCGTTTGAAGAGGCTTAAATCACAATTGAGAGCAACTTACGTCTCTTTGAGGCGAGCAACGAAATCGCGGGGATCAGCGCTCCTAAAGAGGGCACTGCCAGAAACAACCATGTCGACGCCGGCTTGGCGCGCTGGCGGAGCCGTGTCGAGGTTGATGCCGCCGTCTATCGAGATAAAAAACCGGAGGCCGCGCTCTTCTCGCCAGACAGCCGCAGTGCGGGCTTTGTCCAGAGTCGATGGAATAAACGCTTGCCCTCCAAAACCGGCAAAAACCGACATGACCAGAAATAGATCAATATCCTCAAACAACCCCGAATAGTCTCCTATGTCAGCATCCGGATTCAATGACAATCCGGCTTTGACGCCTTGCGCGCGGATTTTTCGCAACAGCGTTGGATCATTCTTGATGACTTCTCCATGAACAGTCAGCCAATCAGCACCGGCTTGTATATAAGTGTTGATGTACTTTTCCGGATTGGCAATCATGAGGTGTACATCAAGCGGCAACTTGCTGATGCGTCTTATCTGTTCGATAATAAACGGCCCGATTGTGAGATTGGGCACAAAATGCCCGTCCATGACGTCAACGTGCAGCCAATCGACACCGGCCTGTTCCAACATCCGGACCTGCGTCTCCAGATGCATAAAATCAGCCGACAACAATGATGCCGCAACAATCGTCATAGTCAATCCGTCTTCGAAACCGTTAGACGCACCATGTCGCCTTTCATTAAGGGAGCGTTGCGCGTTGGGATTTGATCGAGTACCGTTTGCGGCAAAAAGAGAGTGTCTTTCACCCTCGTGATTTCGGAGATTGCCAGATTCAGACTGTCCAGAATCGCGCGTGCGCGTTCCAATGGCATACCGATCAACTGAGGCATAGGAATTGAGCCACCCTCTCCGGGTTGGCTGACTGCGAGCGAAACCTTGCTATTGAGCGGCAGCGGCGTACCTCGGGTTGGGATCGTCTCGACAACAGCATCCGGCGGCAAGGTATCAGCGCGGGTGTAATAAATGACACCGACGGAAAAGCCGGTCTTCTGCAAAGTCAGGATCGCCTGTTGCAAAGGCAACCCGACAACATCAGGAACTTCCGAGACGCGCACACCGGCAGAGATGACAACCTTGATGCTGCGCCCCGCTTTCACCGGCATACCGGCTTCCGGAAGCTGACTCAAGATCACCCCATCGGGCCTGTTTGCGGAAAACTCGCGTCCGGCAACCTGTAAACTCAGGTCACGCTGTTTGAGAATCTCCTGCGCTTCTGATTCCGATTTGCCGACCACTTGGGGCAGCGAAAACTCCTCGCCATGTCGCGTGAGGATCGGCATCACCATCAGATCAACCGCGAGAAAGAAAATCCACAAGACGACCAGAGGAATGATGATATAGGTTAGAAGCGGTCTCCAGTATCTCTCAATGAGAGGTGACATCTGTCTGCGTGGATTATGACTGTTTCCGCCTGAGGCAGGCGGCAAAGAGGTTGTCGAAGTATTTGAGCCCGGGGAAAGTACGTAGAAACTTGTCTTCACCGACCACATCTTTGTGCTGGAACCAGTCGGGCAGGATCAACTCAAAATCAGAATGCTCGTTGAGAAACCTCTCTATGACGAATTCGTTTTCGGCATGGAGCACTGAGCACGTTGAGTATACGAGGTCGCCTCCCGGAGAAAGAAGTCGCGCGGCATTGTTTACAAGACTGTATTGCATCACGGCAAAACGCCCAACATCCTCGGGGGTCGTAATCCAACGACCTTCCGGGTACTTTCGAAAAACGCCGGTGCCCGAACAGGGAGCATCTACCAGAATCTTGCTGTACTCACCCGAGGCAAACTTGATGCCATCTCCGATCACGGTTAGCACATTGTCGATGGACAACCGTTTGAGATTATCACGCAGAAGATTCAGACGTAGGTCGGAGATATCGACGGCGGTGACTTTGCTTGCGGAACCGACTCGCGCGGC
>CAIVAP010000203.1 GCA_903903945.1 uncultured bacterium
ACTGTGCTCACCGACGGCAAAGAGTACCAGTGCGAAGTGCTTGGCAAGGCCAAGCGCGAAAAAGGGCATTCGCCGGTGGCGATCGGCGATCTGGTCGATTTTACACCAGTTGCCGATGGCTCCGGCGGCATAGAGATTGTACACCCGCGCAAGACGAAATTCTCACGTCCCCGAGTTGGTGAAGAACTCAAGGGAACGGAGCAAGTCATTGTCGCCAACGTAGATCAGATGGTTATTGTCGGCAGCGTTCGGCAACCCGAACTTAAGTTACGTCTTGTTGACCGATTTATGGTGGCCGCCCAGAAGGGGGGTCTCAAGCCGATTGTCGTAATCAATAAGGTGGACCTGCAACATAAGCACGATCTCAAGCGTATTAGAAGCATTTACGAGTCCGTGGAGACGCCAGTCGTCATGGCGTCGTGTGTAGACGGCAGAGGCATCGATGAATTACGGGAATTACTTTGCGACCACGAATCGATTTTCGTCGGACATTCGGGAACGGGCAAATCAACGCTGCTGAACCGTCTCCAGCCAGGTCTGGCGCTGAAAACCTCCGAGATCTCGGAAGCGACGGCCAAAGGTATACACACGACGACCTCGGTGGAACTGTTCGCCCTCGATTCCGGCGGCTATGTCGTCGACAGTCCGGGATTGAAGGTTTTGGGGATTTGGGATCTCGAATTGGATGAGTTGCAGACGTGCTTCCCGGAATTTGAGAAGTACTTGGGTCACTGCAAATTCAGCCGCTGTTCTCACCTCCACGAACCGGAATGTGTTATCAGAAAGGCAGTTAGCGAAGGTCAGATTTTTCCGGAACGCTTCGAAAGTTATGAGAGACTGTATCACGATCTGAAATGACTGAAAAATCGTCTGCTTTAATCGCATAAGATTAAAGCGGATATGGCCTTTTCAATCTTTTCTAAAGTTTTTGTTGATTTGATTTGTGAGCGAGGTCACCCTTAGGGCGGCCTACGTGGCCATGCTTTTGGATTATTGCGGAGGAAAGTGACAACTCAGGATCAAGATGACGCTTCGGCGTATGACGAAGGGTTTCGTGGCGTCAGACGCGGCTCAAACGCCGCCGGGATGTTTGCAATGGTAGCAAACGGCAGTGCCTCCGAGACAATCCGTGGTACAGAGTGCGACGCCAGAGGTGTGCGAGTGCCACAGGTCAAGTCGCAGCGAGGCAAAGGATATTATGAAACCGGCTGTAAAATTTTGAAACAGGTTGCCGATAGATTTCATTATAAACGCCGACCTTCAACCAAGGTCGTCTTCGACTATTTTCTATCTGGAAATTATATGCATAGGAAGCATGTCTGTAATGAGTTAAGCGAAATAGAAGCAAAGTTTTTTCTTGACAGGGGAAAACAAAGCCCGTACCATGACCACAAATTTTCTGGCGCCTTTCCGGCACGTGCAAAATTTCACTTGCGCGCTAAAGGGAAAGTCGTTAATTGCTATTCCCATTTTTGGGGAGGGGCAAACGAGCCCGTAGTTGAGCACGACGGTACTCGGTTTAGAAAGGCAGAGACCGGCAGACCGAATCAGGCTAACGAGAGCATCCCACGATTGAGGAGCCTCAGGGACGACAGGCCAGTTGGGGTTAGATTCATTCCCAGCGCATATGGAAGAAGGCGAATTGAACATGTATTGTAATAGAATGGCAGGCAGATGGAAAGAGGGGGGCGTATTGACTAATCTGTTATTGGCAAGAAAGAAGATTAGAGGAACACTAACTCATTTAACTAAAAAAGGAGTAATCATGGAAGATCTTCACCTGTGTGGGAGAGATTGGAAAGGAGGGTATTGAACGTAATGGAATTCAATGCCGAAAACGAAATGAATCGAAAATTGACTAAACAACCTGTAACAGGGAGTTTTCGAATGAAACGTATTCGAAGCTTGCTTGTAGTTTCATTGCTGTGCCTGTTCGTGCTGATAGCCGCGGCTCCGCCGCTGCTGGCAGCATCTCCGGTGGTCACAATCCCATCGGTGGACACTATTATTACCGGAAAGGCAACGGCACTACTTCACTTTCAGCTAAAGGCCACAGATGCCGATGTGGCAGATACCATAGGATGGACGGTGGCCGGCTTGCCAGCCGGCGCGACCATCAATCGCACTGCGCAACCGGCTATTGCGGGCCTGCCACGGTGGTGTGATCTTAGTTGGACTCCAACTCGAGATGATATTGGCAATCATGTTATCACGTTCACAGCTACGGATAACGGCGGCAATACTGCCGTTAGGGTACTGACTGTTACGGTGCAATGTAATCCACCGGTGATAACTGAACCGATTGTTCCAGTAACTTTCGCGGCGCTTGTGACCGGCACGTTCGATATGATTGCTACGACAGTAGATGGCGCCGATGTCACTTGGGATATTGATACCGCCTACGCATTCTCAATACTCACTGCTCCGGGTCCGGCATTTACCAATCTTGCCGGTACAGACCGCATGAAAGGGCACTTCTCCTGGACGCCGGCTGCTACCCAGATTGGTTACGACACTGTCAGATTTATTGCTAGAGATTCTTGCGACATTGCCAGAGACACTTCTGCTCGTGTAATTTTGCACGTTACAGTGGCGAATCCGGTGGTCACTCTTCCAGCGGGTTCGACCCCATACACGCTTGTACCTTCCGGAACATTGTCGCTGCGTGCGACCGATACGGTGACGACAACCAAGTTCCATCTTGGCTTGTCAGCAACTGATCCGGTTCCGACCGGCGATGTCACATGGACGATTGACCTCGCGTTCCCGCAACCCGGCTGGGCTACCTTCACCGATTCAGGTGCCGGTAACAATGCAGCTTCGCTTACGGGAGTTCCTGCATGCGCGGATGCGGGCACGGATACGGTAAGATTCATCGCCACCGACCCGATCGGTACTGGTGGTGGGGCACTTGCTGATACGATTGACGTGATATTCACGATTCTTCCGGGCAATCCGGTTGCGGGGGTGATTGGCTCACACGACACTCTGGATGTCACGACTACCAAAGTGTTGGCCTACACTCTGACGGCAACGGATCCCAACACTTTTGATGACGTTGTATGGTCCGTGCCAACCGCCGACACCCTGGGGACCGGACTTCATCTCACAGACTTAGGGGGAGCGTCGAAAAACGCTACTCTTGCCTGGACACCCGGACCTACACAGGGCGGTGTGTACCAGTTCCATTTCATCGCCACCGATAATAGTAACGCGAACCCCGCCCTTTGTTGCGCTGATACGGAATTGGTTACGATCATCGTCAGTTCGTCGAAAGTTCTGGCGGTTGTCTATGACACAATTCCGAAAAATGCGACGAATAAGCCATTGCTCAAGTTCAAAGTCGGTATCGAGGGCGATACGCTGACTCAGATCAAGATCAGAAGTTACGTTCAGAAAGAGTTCGCGGTCTCGAAGATCACGGTGTGGAAGAACTCCGCAACTTCTCCGTTCGGAAGTTACACGCTGAACGGCAGATATGACCTGAACTACGAGAAAACCATTACGGGGTTGAACATTCCTTTTGATACGGATGACACTATTACGGTCAAGGTGGATTGCTGGGCTGACTCTATTGACAGCGACACCACCTATCACATGACCGGTCTTGAAGTTGTCATTCCTCCCGATGGAATGGTCGTGCGGCATAACGGAGTGCTGGATTCACTATTCTCGTATTACATCTGCAATACAGTAATTGACTCCACTGACGGTCAGTGGCTAGTCTCTCCGAATCCATATCGGTTGACGTTGGATATCTATCCCCCGATTTATGACATTGCCATAACGGTGCATGACTCTGCCGGTAGCTGTCCGGAAGTTATTAACCTTAACGACACGTTGATCATTCAAATATCGAATGCCAATGAGTGGATTAAGGACAGCACGATTAACGTTGACCTGTCCCAGTTCGGCTTGTCTGCAACCTATAAGATGAGAAACGATGCTCAGCATTTCAACAGACACGCTTCGACTGATCCTGCAGACTTTACCTGGACTGATACGGTTAAGGTCGGTGTGCCGACACCGCCTAAGGGATTGGATTTTGACACGGGTTACTGGATCTACTTTACCGCGACCGATATGCACACGAATGTCGGTACGGTCGGATACCAGTTCAACACCCGCAAGATTGATACGATCAGGCCTCAGAAGGCTACGGCCAATTGGCTGAGGTTCTACCTCTCGGAGAACAACGTAGGCGATAGCTCGGCAGCAATTGGCGACCGGCTAACCGTTGTTGCCGACCTCGGTCCCAGCGGCTATTTCGAGATTACGTCCGTTAGTATTAACGTGAGTAACTTCCTGCCTGATTCAGGTTCACTGGCGTTGGAAGATGTTACCAACGGCAACAACCTCTGGCGGAAGACCTTCCTCTTGAATGAGCCGACGGGTGCTGAGTATGCGAAAGGTACAACCGATACCAGCTCAGTACATAAGTACATCTGGATTACCGCGATCGACAATGCTTGCAACCGCTATACGGACTCGATCAAGCTGGACAACGCTCTGGATCTGAAGCCGCCGACTTTCAGTGGTCAGCTTTATGTTACCAGAAGGGACTACGATTCCAGCAACGCCACCAACCTTGGTGACTCGGTCGGGCTCAGGGTCGATCTGAGAGGAAACACGGATATCGACTCAGTGTGGGCCGACTTCAAGGAAGCGGGTCTCGGTGGACTTAGCGTTCAGCAACTGTATGATAATGGAACCAATGGCGATACCGCCAGCGCCGACAAGATTTGGATGTTGGGCTGGAGAATTGGCAAGCTAATGGATCCGACTTACGATCCTGATCCGTCCGATGCTAAAGATGCGGAGGTTCAAGGCAGTTTGCCGGCGGATGCCGACTACCGTGTTAAGATCTTCGCTAAAGACAAGTCAGGTATCGTAGACTCGGCCATGACGAGCGTTCTGACCAGAGTGCAAGGTGGTTCGGCTCTGCTTGATACCCGCCGTCCAACGGAGATCGATCACAACTTTGTGCAGATCCTGCAGCTTGCCGGCGGTAAACTTCAGTTGAAGTGGCCGCGTACCAAGCAGGCTGAGGATGCCAAGTATTTCTACGTTTTCGTAGATTCGACTGGCTCCGGTTTCGATTTCACAAAGGTCTTCGGTACCACGTTAGATCGCGAATATGGTGTTGATACGAACGCTTGGACATCGGAAGTGTTGTCCAGCAACAAAACGTATCGGTTTGTCCTTCGTACGAAAGACAACGCCGGTAACTGGGAACTCAATACTACCAACTATCTGGGCATAGCTGACGGTCAGGCCCCATGGGCTTGCGTTGTCTATCCTGATACAGGTATGTATTGGGGTCACGACAATCCGCTGATGATAACAGCGACGACGACCTTCACTGATCTGGATGCCGCTTGGATTTACTATCGGAAAACCGATCTCGGTGGTGGTATCCCGGGTCCGTGGACTCGTTACACTCCGAACAACATGTACGTCGCCCCAGGCGGATTGGTCCTGAGAGACACTCTTGAACTCCCGCAGTCGGCTCAATACAAGGGTCGCTACGAGTTCTATATCATAGCCCAGGATAAAGCCGGCAACATTCTGCCGCTTGACTCCGCCAAGGCGCATTGCCCGGCATTCACCTTCTATTGGGATCCCAACACGATCCAGGCTGACTTCCTGGCAATCAACGGCTCGTTGTCGCCACAGTCATTATGTGGCTTCAATGTCTGGCGCGATAGTCTCAATACAGCTAAGGTGACGGTTGTCGGAGGGGATACCTCGGCGGCGATTTACACGATCGACTCCTGGGTTCTCTTCTACTATGCCGGTGATCCTACAGTTTATGACTCGGTCCGTATCGAGTACAAGGATTTGCAGAAGATTCCGTTCACCTATTCATTCAGCGTGAATGACTGGCCGAAGTCTGGTAGCGCCGTAACAGACATCTGGGTTAGCATTACTAACACCAGAAACGGCGCCTACGGTATTGCGTCAGTCCATCTCTGCGTGCCTGACGTGAAGGCTCCGGACATTCGGATGACCTATCCGACCGCCTACTCGCGCGTTCCGATTGCGAAGAGTTCGCTGAATCGGATTCCGGTGCGGGCGAAGATCGTATCGACTTCGTATGATCCGACTTTGCCGGTCCGTATGGAGTTCTTCTACCAGGTCGATGGTACGACAGACTGGGTCAAGATCGGTGAAACCGGCGCGGAAGGCGCAAATGGCTATGAGGTTCTTTGGGACGACTCTAAGCTTGCTGAAGGCTGGGTCTGGCTGAAAGCCAAAGTCACCGACAATGCAAACAACACCAAGGAAACACCGCTGATCAAGGTCTTCCTGGATAAGACGGCTCCGATAATGACGCTGACTATTCCGGATGCGATCATGGTCAATGGTGGTTTGGTTGTCAGAGACCCTGGTGAAGACTACTTCATCAATCTTAACGCTGAAATAACCAATACGACGATCGATATCGCCGAGGTAGAATTCTTTATCTCCTACCGCGATTCGGTCGACCTTGTTAAGTACTATCACTCGATCGGCGTAGGTTATCCTGCCCTCAATAACTCCATCTGGAGATACGAGTGGTATATTAATGAGTGGGCTGATTGGATGAAGTGCGGCTACGATTACAAGCTGCGCATCAAGGTAACGGACATCGCCGGTAACGTCTATGACGATCAAGATGGTGATGGCCAGTTTGATGATTATACTTTCTGGGCGAATCCGTTTACTTCGCCGATCAATCTGAATACGCCGGCGGATGGTTCCAAGATTCTCTTCAAACTCGACTGTGGCGCTCCACAGGTCGCGATAGACGAAGTCACTTCGGGTGACCGTACTTATCAGACTCCGTCGAGTAAGCTGGGTGGACCGGCTATCGTCTACATGAAGAGAGGCGAGACAGTCGGTGTGAAGTCGGTCGTTCTTGACTCGCTTAATGACCTCACCGGTGTTAAGCAGGTCGAGTACTTCTTCAAATCACCAGTATTCAATGATGCTTGGAAGTCGGTTGGCGTTGCCACGACCTCCCCGTGGACGGTCAGTTTCGATCCGTTCGCGCTGGGTCTAATCAGCAAAGACTATGTCTTCCACAACGAATACCACGGTGGAATCAAAGCTGTCCTGACTGACAGTCTGAATCAGACGAACCCGGACGAAATCACGATGATAGTGCTTGACACTGTCCCGGGTATCGCCGCTTGGAAGACCCCGACGCACACTTACGTATGGGGCTCAGTCGATCTGAGTATCTGGTCACTTGAAGGTGATTATTATGACTACGGCACTTACCGCTATGTCACCTACAAGTACAAACCGGCTGCTGGTGGAGACTGGGTAGAGATCGCAACCGTTCGTCGCACCGAAGGTGGCGATACAACGTTCTACCTGGCGCAGTGGCCCACGCTTAACAACCTTCTCATCACCGATGGCTCGTACATTCTTGGTTTTGAGACACAAGATCAGAACTTGAATGTAAAGCCAATCGATCAGAATCCGACGATTACTGTGATCGTGCAGAATGCATTACCGACGGCGACGATTACTTCACCGTCGACCGGCGCATTCTTCTGCTATGACCAGTATTTCACTGCCGACGTAACTAACGGTCCGGTTGGGTATGTTGACTTTGAGTACAAACCAGTCCTCGACGATCCATCTGGTAAATGGACGCCGTTCACGGGCCCGGGCGACAACTTTGCGCCTTGGGGTAAGATGTTCCCCGATTCGCTTGCCGATGGCTTCTATCGTGTACGCGTTTTAGTAACCAATCAGGCTGGGAGAACGTGGTACAGTGAACCGATCACGCTGTTCTTTGACGGCACCAATCCGCTGGCTCGCATTATACAGGCGCAGCCGACGGGTGGCAGTGTCAGTGACCTTGAACTGGGCAACGATGGCTGCTACAAAGTGAAGAGGTCCTACAAGACCTTGAATATCACTGCCGTGGCTTTTGACTCGTTGTCGCCGATGGGTTCGCAGGCCATGTACAATTCCGGCATTGATTATGTTAGCCTTAATCTGACCTATCTCGACGGTGACACAATAAGCATCACTGATTTGGGAATTAGCAAGGCGAGCCTCGCTGATTCAGGTCGTTACGCATTCACTTGGGACATCAGTGGTCTGCCGACTGGCAGGTACGAGATGACGTTCCAGGCTTTCGACAAGGCCGGTTGTGGCGTTGGCACAGACACGCGGCGATTCAGAATCATCGATCCTCTGACTCCGCCCAGCTTGGTTGCTGGTTTCTGGCAGCCGGTACCGGGCGAAGGCAAGATCGTCGGTGTTACGTACGCCGATGAAACCGTTCAGTTCCAGTACAAGACTAACGGCGACTGGATTCCAATTGGAATCGGGACACAGGTAGCTTCAAAGTCCCTGTTCTATCCCGAAAGCAGATGGCAAGACTACGGAGTATATGTAGCTCCTTGGGCTCCGTCTGATGGTACTAACTACCAACTGAGGCTAGTAACTGCCGCGGGCGACGACTATGCTCCGATCCTGAGCGTCACAATCGCTGGTGGCGTAATGACTGTCACTTCGAACCCGACCACTGGTTGGGGTCCGGGTACCATCGAGAAGAATCAGGAAGACGGTTGCAATCTTGAAGGTGTAGCTCGATTCGCTTCGACCTTCGGCTTCCCGTTCGCCGTGTCGATCTCGATGGATCTTGATGATCTGAATTTCGAGTACGAACTGATTGACTTCCGGAATCTGCCTCAGCAAACTCCGGCGGCAACTTATGCCGGTCCGTTCCAGTTCTACGAAATGCAAGACGGCGGTCCCGCTTGGGGTCAGGTGTTCTTCTGTGACAATGTTGGAACTGTTGGCTACTCATACGGTCAGCACTTGGCCGCTTACTGGATCACCAAGGATCTGGGCTCTGGCGGTCCGATTACTTATGTGTCTGTAGATCTGAAAGACACGACCACCGTCACCATTCCGCCTGAATGGACTGATGATCGCGAAGGCTACGGAGACGCGCTGGTTGTCTGGGAGACGACCAAGCCGGCTCAGTGCGTGGTTCTTGACTGGCTGTTGACGCCGGTTGGTAACCGCAGTGGTTTCGCCAACTATGTTGGTGCTCCCGGTCAGAACTGCGATACTCTCGGTAATGTCGCGATCGGTGATGACGAACGCTACGCCATCATCAAGATGACGTACGACGCTACCTGTAATGTTCCGCAGGAATCTTTGATGGTCGCTTGGTGGGATGGCGAGGGTGACTGGCTCCCCTACGACATCTATTTCCCGTCGACTGTCGCTGGATTCAACACTACCAACCACACGGTAGAGTTTGCAGCAACCGTGCTGCACGGAACCTTTGCGGTTATTAAGCGGACCCCATACACTGGTATGAACATCGTCACAAGGAAGGACGCCTTCCCGATGTGTGATGGGTACACGAATGGTCGCCCGGTCTTCTGGTACCAGTTTACGGAAGCGTTCACTTATGTGATGGACTGGTCAACGTTGGAGGTCAAGGTTGATGGCATCTTGGTGTACGAAGGCGGTAATTATTACGTCGGCGGCGTCAAAGTTGCTCCATCAACAGCGCTTGACGGCACAGCCAGACGCTGGGACATCGACGTTGACGAAGTGTCGGCGGTTGTCAGTGTCCATTACCGTCCAGCGCATGAGGGTGTTCTCGACGACCCGCTACCGCTTGACTGTGGTAGCCATACCATTTGGATTGGCGCCAGAGACCACCAAGGGCGTCTCCAGTACTTGAACGATCCGTTCATGGTTGACTGCACTAAGCCGGTCGTCACCTTCCCGAACAGTTATGTTGGTAAGGACCCGACGATCCGGTTTACGATTACTGATGACCTTTCCGGCGTGGAATGGGATTCGGTGTATGCAGATGTGTTCTTTATCACTAAATCCGATAGTGCCGACTACTATGGCGACTATTACACGAAGGAGAGAGTCGCTTTTATCCAGAGTTTCTTCCCGGGTCAGATCGAGAACTACCTGTCAGGCAACACCGTCACGATCCCGACCAGCTATAATCTGGAAAACGTTCGTGCGATGATAGTTGTAGTCTATAACGGACATCGTCGTACCTCTGACGATCCAAACAACTGGGGTATCGATCCCACCAATAACTACTTTAGTGAGTACTACCTGGTTGATGGTGGTGCTCCCGACTGCGTAGGCAACAATGCAACGCCGCACGTTCAGTACTTTACCGTCGATAGCAAGGCTCCGAGCATTGTTCGGACGTCAACTACGACTGCCTGTCCGATGGTGTTCACAGTCGCGGATGATGGCTCTGGCATCAGTGCCGGCGACATCGTGATCCGTGAAAACGGCACGGCGTTGGGTGAGTCGGCCAAGCAGTCTACTGCTTCAGCCGTCAATGGTGGTGGTAAGTGGTTCTTCGCGCCTTCTGGCGGCGGTGGAGTGCTTTACTACTGCCAGACTGCCGGCGTTCAGACGGAAATCTCGATCACCGACGCTACTGGCAACGAAGGCGTTCTTCTGGTCCTTGGGACTACGATTGTCGAGGGCGACCTCACGGTGACGATGTCGAACAACCCGTTTGACCCAACCGTCGAGCCCTTGACCCTTTACATCGCGCTGAATAAGACAGCCACGGTGACCGCGAAGATCTACGACATGGGTGGTGATCTGGTCCGGACGCTTAGTCCGATGGTCAACGGGAATCTGTTCTGGGATGGCAAGACAGATGGTGGCACGACTATAGTTGCCAATGGCGTCTATCTTGCCCATATCGTAGCAGAGGGCAGCGGTGGTAGTGTTTCGACTGTGGTCAAGATCGCAGTGGTTAAGAAGTAAGAAGGAAAGATGGATGAGTCTCCCTGTAACGGGGAGACTCATCCTACGAACTTGTAATGAACTCTTATTGTGTAGGAGGGGAGATTTCGAAATGAGAAGTCACCTGATTAAGTTAGTAATCTTCGCCGGTTTACTTTCGATTCTCCTGGTGGGAGGAAGCGGTCTGGCCTTAGCCGAGGACAACCATGGCTTCACGACATTCCGTGCGGGTGTCGGTGCGCGTGCCCTGGCTATGGGTGGTGCCTATACCGCTGTTGCGGATGACGCAACGGCAGGCTATTGGAACCCCGCCGGTCTCACCGGTATCGAAAGATTTAATCTGTCCAGCATGATTTCGGCGAATATGTCCTCTGATCGGCAGTACAATTATGTCGCTCTGGGATACAATTTTGGAGGAGCTGGTTGGGGAGCATTTTCCTGGGTGAACGGTGGAATGAAGGACCTTCCTGGTTATGTCGACGGGCAACCGACCAACCCGTTCAATGCCGGTGAGCATGGGTTCCTGTTCAGTTATGGTAACAAACTGAAGAAACTCGACGTTGGCATGACCTTCAAAGTCGGCTATCAGAAGATCGACACCTACTCCAAGAGCGGTGTTGGCTTTGATGCCGGTTTGAAGTATGTGTTGACTGACAACGTTCATCTTGGAGTGACTGCGCGTGACCTTGGGACGAAGATCGGTCCGGATGCTATTCCGGCTAACTTCAACCTTGGTATCGCTGCCTTTGCATTCGAGGGCTTTACTTTCGCGGCTGATATCCAGAAGATTCAGCATCGCTCGAATATCAAGGTGCATCTCGGTTCCGAGTATGACTATGAATTTGCTGACAAGTACTTCGGCGCTGTTCGCGCCGGTGTTAATGATGGCAAGTTCACGGTCGGCGCAGGCCTTACCGTGATGGGCAAGTACTCGCTGGACTATGCTTATGTCACCGAACAGGAAACATTCCTGGGCGAGAATCATCGCGTCTCCTTGACGCTGAGCTTCTAAGCGAAGATTGCTTTGAAGATTGACGCCCCGTTCCGATGGAACGGGGCGTTTTTGTTTCTCAAAAAAATGGCATTTGTCGTGTGAACGCTGAGGAGCGGGGTTGCCTCTTCGCAAAGGCCAGTTTCTCCTTGATTTCAGATAGGGAAAGATTTAGATAGGGCGTACACTCCAACAAGGTGGTCGGAATTGAAAGAGTATAACGAAATCGTCTTATGCGACATTCCCAAGGAACTGCCGCTTTTGCCACTGACCTCGACGGCCGTCTTTCCGCACGCCGTAGTCTCTCTGCAAGTGCGTCTTGCCAGATCACTGAAGCTGCTTGAAGAGAAAGGCGTGGAAAATCAGATCATTGCCACAGCCATTACCAAGAAGGGCATAACTGTTGTCAACTCGATAGAGGACATCCATCGCATCGGTGTGGCCGTACGTTTGATCTCCAAAGTGAAACTACCTAACAACACGGTGCAATTGGTTCTGCAAGGAATCAGGCGAATCGAAGTCGAACGTCTGCTCCGTTTGGAGCCGTACATTGAGGCGCACGTCGAGTGCCTTCCGGAACCGCAAGGTGTTGACGACGCCGCACTGGCTGTGAAACTTGCTTCGGCTCTGGCTCTGTTCGAGCAACTTAGCGAGTTTGATAACCGCTACCCGCCCGAGATGGTGCAGATTATGAAGGTCAACAGCGAAGACTACGGCAGGTTCGTGGATTTGCTGGCGAGTTATCTCAACTTCGGGCTTGGTGAGAAACAATATATCGTTGCGGCCGTTGACCTTGGCGAGCGCTATGACCGATTGATCCGCTTGATGACTGCTGAGATGCAGAAATTGCAGGTCTCCGCTGAAGTTGTCCGACAGGTGCAGGTCGATGTTGACAAGAGCCAACGGCAGTTCTATTTGCGCCAGCAATTGGACGCTATCAAGAAAGCATTGGGAGAGGGAGAGGGAGCAGGCGAAGAGTTGCAAGAGGTCAGGAAGAAGCTGGCTGAAGCCGACTTGCCAGAGGGTGCAAGAAGCACTGCTGATCGAGAGCTGGAGCGGGTGAGCAATATGTCGCCAATGTCTGCGGAGTATAACGTCGTTCGAACCTATCTCGACTGGATAGTCGACCTGCCTTGGAAGAAGTCATCTACTGACAATGTTGACATAAGGCAAGCGCGGGAAATCCTTGAAGCTGACCACTATGGTTTGGAGAAGGTCAAGGAACGGATATTGGAGTTTCTGGCGATTCGACATCGGAAGGAGAACCCCCATGGACCGATACTCTGCTTTGCCGGTCCTCCGGGAGTTGGTAAGACCTCTTTGGGTAGGTCTATAGCTCGCGCTTTGGGTAGGAAGTTCGTCCGGATTTCAGTAGGTGGGATGCACGACGAGGCGGAGATTCGAGGTCATAGGAGGACGTATGTCGGAGCGCTTCCAGGTAAAATCATCCAGGAGATTAGAAACTGTGGTTTCAATAATCCACTATTTATGATTGACGAGATTGACAAGATGGGGTCAGATTTCCGTGGCGATCCGTCTTCGGCGATGCTGGAAGTACTTGATCCGGAACAGAATTTCACATTCCACGATTTGTATCTCGATCTGCCTTTTGACCTAAGCAAAGTTTTCTTCATAGCGACGGCCAACATGCTGGATATGATTCCGCCGCCACTGCGTGACCGCATGGAAGTGATTACAATATCGGGCTATACACCTATGGAAAAGGTCAAAATTGCCCAGAAATACTTGATAGCAAGACAGATCGAGGCGACTGGACTACGGGATGGCGAAATTGAGTTTACTGAAGAAGCTCTCAGTGAAATAGTGTCGAGCTACACCTATGAGGCTGGAGTTCGCAATTTGGAGAGGAACATTAGCTCAATCTGTCGAAAGGTAGTTGTGCGCATTCTGGATGGCAGAATCAAGGGAGAGAAGATAGACAAGGCGAAGGTTGAGGAACTTCTTGGACCACCGATGGTCATCCAGGAAGTTGCCAGTCGATCACCGGAGGTGGGAATGGTTACGGGCTTGGCTTGGACACCTGCGGGAGGAGACCTGCTGTTTATTGAGACCACAAAGATGAAGGGTTCGGGAAAAGTAATGGTGACTGGTCAACTGGGGTCTGTTATGGAGGAGTCAGTGGAAGCCGCCTATTCATACGTCCGCTCTAAAGCCGACGTCTTGGGAATCGACCCGGAAGTCTTTGAGACTGTTGATGTTCACATTCATTTTCCGGAGGGCGCCATTCCCAAAGACGGACCATCCGCAGGGGTGGCCGTGACGGTAGCTCTTATTTCGCTATTCACCGGACTGCCAGTCTATCCTGACATCGCGATGACTGGTGAAGTGACTCTGAAAGGGCGGGTACTGCCGATCGGGGGTCTCAAGGAAAAGAGCTTGGCCGCCTACCGCGGAGGGATCAAACGGGTGGCATTCCCTGAAAGCAATACCAAGGACCTGACCGAGATACCTCCTGAGGTGAAGGCTGGACTGGAATTCATACCGATCAAAACCGTCGATGATGTCCTTCAACATGCGCTGGCACACATTATTCTGCCGTCGAGCGATGTGATCGATGAGATTCAGCACCTGACGGACGGACAAACGGGATAATCACTCACATTGGGGTATAGTGCAATAGAAAGGAGCGATACCGTCAGGCATCGCTCCTTTAGCTTTTTGAGACCCCGCGGAGGCTACAGTTATGAAGCCTCGAACTAAGAGTGCTTCACTTTACAACCCCACAAGGGGCAGGTCCACTGGCGAAGATGTAGTTCAGGAGATAAACTGCGTCCCCAATGTTGCAGCTGCCGTCACAGTCCATGTCGCCATGATAGGGGTCGATCGGGTAGCTGCCTTCCCTGAATATGTAGTTAATTAAATACATGACGTCAGCAATATTGATTCTGCCTGAGCCGTCGATATCTCCATAAGTCGGAGTTGCTCCCGCAACGATGATATTCGTTTTGACATCCGAATCAAACCAGTCGGCTGCATCTGCCTGAATCAGTTTCCCTTTCCCAGTGTATGTGAGCATCGTACCAGTACCGCAGCAGTCTCGGCTGGGACCCAGCCAAATGCCAATCGTCATATTCCTTGCGGAGTCAGGCCAAAATGCTGCCCATCCCGGTTGTGCTGGCCAATTCATAGTCGGCTCAATCAGCCCTTCAAAGTGAAGCAATGCACCTGCAAGCATTCCGTTAGAGCTTACAGTCACTGTTGCAGTTGCAGTGTCCTGAATGAAGGTGGCATTTACCGAGGTGGCGACATTCTTGGGAACGGGTAAGGTGTCTCCGACTATGATCCGATACAAGAAGACAAGATCCCGGAATGTCAGCGTGACTTCGTCGCCGTTGACATCAGTCTGTGCCACCTGCTCCCTCCAATTTGGGAGATTGAAGGCAGACATGCCAAGGTAATAATAGTTCCAGAATATGACCAAGTCTGCAATCTCATTAGATATGCCATTCAAGTTCAGATCACCACGCACAGTTATCGTCGGATATACAACCACGACTCCATCATGATAGTCAATGCCCCGCATGGCAATCCTGCCATGAGCAGTGATGCAGGTCTCCGGCGCTCCATTGAGACTTGGCAGCGCGTTTGGCGTCGGAAGCGGGAGTGTGTCATACCATGGGTAGACTGAGCTTGCGAAAAACAGAGAATCGCCTGAGGCGGATGCAACCACATTGTCACCACAGTCTCGCCAGTAGAAAGAAAGAGGGACATAAGCATGAGGATCCGTAGAGGGTGACACTTCGAAGGTCAGATATGCCAGTGTGCTCCCATCCGGAGGTGTGAAACATGCTGGGTGAGGACTTCCGTTGTTGATGTCAGCGAAACCAACCAGCCTGAGTAGTGCCGGTGGGCATGAATCTGTGCAGTTGTCGTTGACGGACGTTCGGTAGGTGAAATACTCCCAGCCGCAGTTTTGGATTCCCCCTCCGGGATCGGCACCTTGGAGAGTGAGAACTTGAGGGTCATAGCCGATCAGGAAATCGAATCCGCCAATACTGATCGGCTCGGTGCCCTGGTAGAAGTAGATGCGAGTAGAGGCGATACCACCTGGAGAACTATGCGTTCCTGAGAGACTTATTTCAGCGACCGTCTGTGCAGAAACGAAAGCCGGCAGTAGTTGCAGAGCGGCCCAGACAATAGTGCACGCCAACAGAAAAGACATGCTCCGTCGGCGAACGTGAAGAATGCGTTTAGACATAGATCCTCCCGTGAAAAGGTGATTTTGGTTCGGTCTACAACGCTAACGAGGGTTCGATATGCGGCTCGGTATTACTTTCAACGATACGACTGTGACGTAATCTTAACCTTGAGCGAAATAAGTATAACTAATCCCGTCCCCAAATGCAAGGGATTTTTTGGCCAGCGTTAGTGGACTTATGCAGCCCTAATTCCCAGCCACATAGCGTTGGGGAGTTGAAACCAGCATCGGAACGCACGTCTCCCCAGCCATTCGATTTGTGGAACCGCATTCCCGCCAATCTGTTAAACACAGAGAGCAAGGGGGACGGGTCAGACTCGTTTTGAAAGGAAACGAAGTCTGGGTGGCACCGGAAGCGGTTGCCAGAGTGCCTAAGCGAGAGTAACTCGTCTGGGTCAGCTAGCCGCAAAGCTTGGGTAGTCTGTGCCGGACGGCAAAGATAGAGGTAAGTATGGTGGAGGTTAGACAATGAACGCGCTGAAGACGACATTCTTGATGGCTCTGCTGATGGTGTTGGCCGTGTTTATCGGTTACACGATCGGCGGTAACGGGGGAATGATGATCGCCTTCATTTTTGCTCTGGGTATGAATCTGGTCAGCTACTGGTTCTCCGACAAGATCGTGCTGAAGATGTACAAGGCAGAGGAGATTACGGAGTCGGACTCGCCGCGGCTGTTCGCAGTTGTGCGTGATCTATCGCAGCGCGCCGGCTTACCGATGCCCAAGGTGTATCTTATACCGACCGATACGCCCAATGCTTTTGCCACCGGCCGCAATCCGGAGCACGCAGCGGTCGCCGTAACGAGGGGTATCATGAATATATTGACCGAAAACGAGTTGCGGGGTGTGCTGGGTCATGAACTGGCTCATGTCAAGCATCGGGATATTCTGATCGGCACTATTGCTGCAGTGTTTGCGGGAGCGATCTCTATGTTGGCGCACATGGCGCAGTGGGCGGCGATCTTTGGTGGTGGCAGATCGGACAATGAACGCGGCGGGGGTGGTCTGGGATTGCTGGCGATGGCGATAGTGGCGCCGATTGCAGCATTGTTGATACAGATGGCGATTTCGCGATCGCGAGAGTATCTTGCCGATGAGGATGGCGCACGATTTCATGGTAACCCGCGTGATCTGGCATCCGCATTGGCCAAGCTGCAACGCGGGGGGGAGCGGATGCCGATGCAGGCAACTCCCGCGACAGCACACATGTTTATCGTCAATCCTTTGACCCGCGGGGGACTAATGAGTCTGTTTAGTACGCATCCGCCGATGGAAGAGAGAATCAAGCGGTTGGAGGCAATGCGCTTCTGAATTGAGAGCGTTTGGCGAAGGCGCCATAGCGCTGTGCAGAATCAATAACGGAAACTTGCAGGTCAGGTCGGCAAAGGCGGATCTGACCTTTTTTTATGAATGTTGAGTAGCAGGTGTGGAGTAAGCATGACGAGACTGTTGAAAGACCCAGGCCGTCGCCGTCGGGAGCGAGACAAAGAACCTGCGCGCGTTCTGATTTAACGATTCTGAGATCACTTCCCCCGCTATAATTGTGGGACTGTTGAAAAAGTTTGGTAGTTTGTTATTCTGATCGCAGTGAAGAATGATAAACCACCGGGCTTCGTCAATGCTCCCAGTTGGGGGTCGCGAGGAAATGGCCAACGAAAAAGGGACAGTCGCAATGACTGTCCCTTGAATCTTCGTGATCCAGAGGTTCTTACTTCTTGCCTTTATGCAAGTGGCACAGTTTGGCGGGTGGCGCTACCATCAGGGAGCACTTCTTGCCTTCCTTGGTCTTGCCGGCGCAACGAACCTTCTTCACAGCTTTTTTAGCTTTTGGCACTAACATTTCCTCCTTGATCAAAGGGTTAGGTTAGAGAGTAGTTTGCATTTGTCGCAACACGTTGTCAACAAAAACATTAGTCATGGGCATAGTCTCCTCAGATCGAATTGCGCTTGCAAGGAACGTCGTCGGTCAGGGAAGAGGTTGTCCCACAAGTTACGCTTTGGGCATACAATCCAAGTGCGGCGTACAATATGTAGGGGTCGCCCTTGCGGCGACCCGCATGAACATTGGTGGAATGAAGGATCAACGGGCGACTACGAGGGTCGCCCCCACAAAATATCTTCAGTCCGTCCGCCAAAACCACGCTTGTGGGACAACCTTCGGAAGGCATGCCGTAGTTTCTCGTGGTGTGTCGTGCCAGTCACGCCGTGGCTCAACCGCGACACTGCACGTGCCGAAACGATAAGTACTTGAATTAGGCGACATATTCCGGTATAGATAGACTATGAAGATCGTTTCCTCAGTTGAAGAAGCTGTAAACTCGTCAACACTAAGACCGGGGAGTGTGATTTACACTTCCGGCAATGCCGCTGCCCCGCAGGTTCTGTTGGGACAGATCGCAAAGGACACCTCAATTAAGGGTGTTTCCATTTATGGTGTGTTGCTTCTGGGTCAAGGGCTTCACCCGCTGTTTACGGAGGAACGCTGCCGGGATATCACACATCGCGTTATTTTTGCCAGCTACCTGACACGGGAAGCGGTAAACAACGGCTGGGCTTTCTATCACCCGATGCATTTGTCGGAGATTCCGAAGTACATGAAGCTGCGAATGAAACCGAACGTCGCGATCATCTCCGTTGCCGGTCCCGATATCGGCGGCCGCTACAGTCTGGGTACGACTGTGGAAGGAGTGCTGTCGGCGGTGGAATACTGCAACGCCACCGGTGGCATCGTCATTGCCGAGCGTAATAGGCAGATGCCATTTGTTCTTGGAACAACAATCGCTGAAAGCAATATCGACTACGTCGTGGAGACCGACTATCCGCTGCCTACCAGCCCGATCAAGAAGCCGGATGAGGTTGCCACGCATATTGGTGAGATCATCACCGCGCTCTACATTGAGGACGGCTCAGGCGACCAGCCGGGTTCAACGCTGCAATATGGTATCGGCGAAGTCCCGGAGGCTGTCACGACGGCGATTCTCAATAAGGGGGTGCGCGATCTCGGGATTCACACCGAGTTGTTCGCCGGCGCGTTAGCGCGGTTGGTCGTAGCGGGCGCGGTAAGCAACAAGTGGAAAAAGCATCTCAACTTTTCGGTGTCGTCGATCTTTCTGGCTTCGGATCAGGCGGGTTACGATTGGATGAGCAAGAACAGCGCCATTCAGAGCCGCCCCAGCAACTACACCAACAGCGTTTTTAAGATCGCCGAACACCCCAAGATCGTCGCGATCAACAGCGCTATCGGAGTTGATCTGCACGGCAATATCTGGGCGGATTCGCTCGATGCGCGCAAGATCTATTCCGGTGTCGGCGGTCAAAGCGATTTTATCCGTGGCGCGCAATACTCCGATGGCGGTGTGGCGATTATCGCATTGAAATCGACTACCAGAAACGGCATGTCCAAAATCGTTGACCGTTCACCAGCCGGTATCACCACGACTGCCATTCCGGCGGATCAGGTGATTTTGGTGACGGAGAATGGCGCCTTTGATCGTCGCGGCCTGAGTCTGGGTGAGCGTGCGATCGGTATCGCCCATCTGGCGCAACCGGAACACCGTGAACGCCTGCTCAAAATTATCGCCGACGATCCCGCTTTCCACAAGCCGGCACATGTATTCACAAGAGGAATTGTCGGCTTCACGCCGTACGAAGACGCGGTCAAGCGTCTATAGGGCACTCGTCGCGACTTTCTTTCAGCCAACATTATCGGGCAGAAAACAGAAAGTGATATGGCGCGAATATTCCAATTCGCGATGTCAAAGAGCGAGCGAACCTCGACCTGCGTTTTCCTATGACGGATGAACAGTCTGTGCGGTCTCGCTGTATCCTTCAGAGATTGTCCAGGGTCGCCGTTTTCGCGGGAATGGCCGTCGCCGCTGACACGCACTCCTGAACCCCACCCCGAACACTGGACTCCCCAAACGCGGGAATGACAGTTAAGAGGCAGACACGGTCTGATAAAATCAGACCAGCCAGGGCGCGGACAGGACAAGAGATCCTCTAGACACAGTCCGAGCGACTCATCCAGTAGGAGTAGAGCCACCCTTGCGGGTGGGGTACCCCTCGGAAACGCGAACGGGTTGCGGGGAAAAGGGGACGCTCCTCCATTGAGTCACCGACATCGCAAACGTCCG
>CAIVAP010000204.1 GCA_903903945.1 uncultured bacterium
TATTCACGCAACTCATAGCCATAGGAATCAAGCAACGTGGTCTTGACCTCAAACTCGTCGCTGGCGCCTTCTCGCTGCGCCAGATTGTAGACCTCACAGTAGAAATACAACAATGAGTCTTCGTTAGAGATATAGCGGCTGGGATTAGGGATCACCCTGCGACCGGCTTTCGTCAGCACAGAGAGAATGGTGTCAGTCTCGGCTGGCACAATGTGATAAGCCATCTCCAGATCAGAGATATCGAGATTATCGGAGACAAAGCTCTTGACGGTAATTTCGAAAGTGGAAGCACCGGTGCGTTTGCTGATACCATCAATGGCTGTCATCCGCATCTTGTACTTCGCCGGCGGCAGGGTGCAAGGAATCGCCTCAAAGATGCGCACATCTTCCTTGTAAACGTCTTCGAGATACTTCACGTCAATCGGTACCCACTTGCCGAGCGAATCGACCATTTTGCCCGACTCATCCATTACTTCAAGATAGAGATAGGCTTTGCCCTCGTAGAAGCCCTGCATATCCTCAAACTGGATATCTTTGCGTTGCAGGGCGACATAGACCTCAACATAACTCTTGGTACGATCCTGAAAATACGCGTAGGATGCACCGTCCGCCCAGACGCGAAGCGGCTGCTGCACTTGCTGCGCCTGCTGCGGTTGCTGCACCTGCTCCGGTTGCTGCGCCATGGCCGCTGCGCTGACGATTGAGATAAATGCCATTGACAGTAAAAAGTGTTTCATGAAGTTATTCCCTCCAGTCGTTCCTATGGTCCGACGCCGTTGCGCCAATCGCCATCGAATGGATATTGAAGCTGATAGTCGCCGTCACCGCGGGAGTCAACAAATGCAAACGTTCGACGCTGAGTGTAGTAATACCAAATCTGAGAAGGTTTGTCACCCATTTCGAAAGGATGACGCTCAATCTGATCCGGCTCGCCATATTTGATGTAGACCATACCACGGTCCGTTTCCCAACCCTCACGGTTGACCGTCGAGTAGTACTGGTTAGCGTAACGAATCCGACGATAGTATTCATCGCGCAGTTCATTCCTCGGCGTAGTTGGTGTCGGATCGTGGTTTTTCCAGAATTTCTCGAACGCCTCCAAGCGTAACGAGTCGGGAGCGTCCAGCAACTCTTTGTTTTCTTCCTTCCTGATGATGTATTTTAACTGACCGACGGCGTATTCGAAGTCGTTCTTGACGAGAGAGGAAACCGTCCACTTGAGGTGGAACCGCGCAACGCGTTCGGCCAAGACGTTGTCGCCGCTGAGTAAGGTTAGGTGCAGATCATACTCCTCCTGCGAGAGAGCCACGATCGGAATGAACTCGCGCACGCTGACCATCGGGCTTTCCACTTTCACAGCCATGATGCTGTCAATCGACTCGCCGTGATACTTGTTTTCGACGCGGTATCGGAGATTCAGTGTTTCCCCCAAATGGCCGGCGGCATAGACCTCTGTATAGAAGCCCAATTTCTGCAATTCCCCATCCAGAGATCGTTCGACGGTCGGTAATGCGGCAAGACCAGACTTGGAAAATGGGGAGTGCTCATCAAGTTCCGCTTTCTCCTGAATGAACTCGATATCCGCCAGATCGCCGGACCGATTGAAACTGTGGCTACTGACCTTGGCTTCAATCGTTGATACCTCGTTGGAATTGTGATCGATCAGCTTGCATACCAGACCATACTTGCCGGGCGCAAGCGGTAGGTTTATTTGATTGATGAGATAGCCGGTTTCCAAACGAGTGTTCTCGTAGCTGTCAAGCACATACGTTTTTTCAACAGATTTGCCGGTGACCTGCTTTTCCTTGTCACCGATAATGATGACATTCACTTCGTAGTCGGCGACGAATTTATCCCCCTTCTTTACGTAATTCAGGCCATCGTTGAAAATCTTGTAGTAGACTTCAAGCCGATTGTCGACCGTGTCGGCGAAAACGGCATGATCAATGAAGAACCGCGACTGCGCCAAGTTGATATCTTCTACCTCTTGCGCCACCAACAACGGAGTTAGCAGTGTAAGGATGCAAGTGATTAGCAGGAAATGTCTTGTCATAATGCTACCTATCAAAAAGTCAATTTACGCAGCTCAAAATCGACTGCAAGTACAAATTATACGTACGAGAAGCCGCTCTGTTTATTTCTTATGCTTGGGCGCCTGTTGGGTTGCACATCCGAAGTGCCTTATGGGACTCTCGCCATTGGGAGAATGTTAGCGGAAAAAGGGAATTGACGGGGTCGAAACCAGTTGTGGCGGCGATCACCGGACTACGAGAGCTTGCCAATCTTGTTTAGCTTCTCACGAAACTCGCCGGCTTCGCCTTTTGAGAGACCTATGGCAACCAGCGCTTCGTCGGAGAGGTCGAGATCCAGCAGCTGATTCTGCAGATAACGCAATTCAAGGGCCGAGAAGGCGAGGGATTTGAGCTGATAGTCCTCGAACGCCTCCCAGGCCACCGGCACAACCGACTTAACCATCTGTGACATTGCATTCGCATATTCACGAATCTCCGCCTGCGCGTGCTCATCGAGACGGAGTTTAAGGAAATGGAAGAGATTGTGCAGGTCAATTTTCCAATACCACTGGGTATAGAGAGACAGCGGCAGGCCGATACGGGCAATTTCGCGCGCGATCCCGGCATCGACAAATCTCAGGTACTCGTCATAGAGACTGCGATGGGTGGCGTTAAGAAAGGTCACGAAAGTCTTCGCCAATTCAGGGTCGACCTCGCATTCGTCAC
This sequence comes from uncultured bacterium, assembly GCA_903903945.1. Classification (GTDB taxonomy): domain Bacteria; phylum Zixibacteria; class MSB-5A5; order CAIYYT01; family CAIYYT01; genus CAIYYT01. Next base: position 2,739 of record CAIVAP010000204.1, read on the forward strand.
GTCCCTGGCGGTTGGTAGTCGACTGACCCTTGATTTCGCTTAACGCCGGGACATAAAACTGATCTTCCATCACCGAATAGCGGCCGGAGTATTCATTGACATTGGCGGTGCGGTGCCGGATCCATTGACGGGCGACGAAAATCGGCAATTTCACGTGAAATTTGAACTCCACCATCTCGAACGGCGTCGTGTGTTGGTGGCGAAGGAGGTAACGAATCAGCCCCCGGTCTTCCCGCTTTTTCTTAGTGCCGATGCCGTAGGAAACCCGTGCCGCCTCGACAATGGCATCATCTGACCCCATATAGTCGACCAGGCGAATGAAGCCCTGATCGAGGACTTTGATCTCTTTGCCTCTCAAGTCACCCATTTCGTCAGTCATGCTACCTCGGTCAAGCTTTTGTGTTTCGGTCGAAGGCGCTCCAGCTCTTTGCTTGGCTTGTTAAGTAAACCAACCGGCGTGCCGTGTCAATATCTTTTCGCGTAGGAGCATTCGGACTGAGGATTGGAGAGAATTCGGCGACGTCTTGCACTTGGATCAGCAGAAAGTATTGGAACCATCGAGATTGTCATTGCGATGAGTCAGGGGGGTGGGAGATGGGAAGGGCAATGACGACGAAGCAATCTGCGCACCTGCTTTTTGTAGAGCGTAAATCGAGATTGCTTCATCGTGCTCCACACCCTGCACCGCTTCTCCGTACTCCTCGCAATGACACGGTCTGGGCTTTTTCAACGGTCTCAACAGGGGGAATGCTGGTCGGCAGGTCAGATGCCCACACGAACCTTCACTACAAGCTCTCAAGGAACACGCGTTCAGCCAACGCGCGCAGATTGTGATGCCAGAAGCTGATCTGCTGCAGGTCGTCGTCGCAGTTGAGCCATCGGTACTCGATATGTTCGGGGCTGAGTTGAACAATGGTTGCGGGCGTGCGACAAAGAAAATAGGCGCTGTAGAGCTGCTGCGACTGCCATTCGAAATTGTCGACCATGAGAACAGAGACGATTTCGAGGTCGGTGATGCCTGTCTCTTCTCTCACTTCTCGCCGTAACCCGTCATCCCACCTCTCCCCTTCTTCCAGACGGCCACCCGCAAATTGCCAAACCCCTTCGGGACGACGAAGAATCAGAATCTGGCCCTGCCGATTGAAGATGATCGCTTGTTGGACGATTTGCATAAGAACATGATGGGACATGGTGTTAAAATACACCGATTCTGGCGAGATGCAAACCTGTGAATGCGGCTGAATGCCTGCCACTCGGTTTAATGTTGACAACCCTCATCCATCAGCGGAAATTGAGTTGTTATGCAAATGTTTTCGACTGCGCTCCTTTTGTTTCTGGTGATGGACCCGGTAGGCAATATCCCGCCCTTTCTGACAGTATTGCGAGACGTCGATCCAGCCAGACGCAGGAAGATCATCATCCGAGAGTTGACCATCGCACTGGCTGTGTTGATGTTCTTTCTTTTCTTCGGCCCTTTCATTCTCAAGCTGCTGCAGATCAAAGGCCCGGCGCTGAGCATTGCCGGTGGCATTATTCTATTCATGATCGCCATCAAAATGGTCTTCCCCGTTGTCGAGGGAACTCACACGGTCACGGAACGCGAGGAGCCGTTTATTGTGCCGCTAGCTATCCCGCTGGTTGCCGGTCCGTCGGCAATCGCCACGGTCTTGCTGCTGATGACGCGAGAACCGGAGCGTTGGCTGGAATGGGTGCTGGCGTTAGTGTTCGCTTGGATCGTTAGCAGCGCGATTCTGCTTTTGTCTAACAAGTTGAGCGATCTGCTTGGCCACAAGGGATTGCTGGCCATGGAGCGTTTGATGGGAATGATCCTGACCACGGTCGCCGTGCAGATGTTCATTACCGGGCTGCAGCAGTTCTGGTCGCACTGAGTTCTGTAAGGGTGACCATTGGAGGCTGTCCCGTGAGTTGGATTTCGTGAAATGCGCGAGGAGTAAGTCGATTTTCCCCCTTAGCAAAGGGGGACCAAGGGGGTTGTAAGCGCCTATCCACCAAGAAGAAAGACAACCCCCCGTCAGTCCCCCTTTAATAAGGGGGAATAACCTGTCCTCGTTCTGATGTCTCTGCGGCCCGACTTATGGGATATCCTCATTGTGGCCGCCCTTTATCTGTGTCAGGAATGGATAGATGGGCAACAACAAGGATTGCTTCTACAAAGCTTTAAGGAAATCCTCCCAGGGTGTGGCGAGCAGGGTTTCGGTGGTTGAATGACCGAAAGCGCGGATGATCATTACGGCCCTTTCAATCTGCTGGGGGTCTTCTGATTCGACGATATCAACGACATCATAGCTCCCCATGCAGCCGTAGCTCTGTACCCAGTTAGCTTTGGGACACTCTTTCGCCAACCGTTCGCGCACCAGTTTCGCCAGATGCTTTAACCCATCAGGGGTGTCAAACGCGTTGGGACCAAGCTTACTCAAGATAATGTAGGTTGCCATTAGTGCTCCTTGATTACGATCTGTTTCCCTACCGACAGCGCTACCTGAAGACGCTTTACCTCTCTACTCAACTATTCGGAAAATCTCGCGGCTTCCTGACTCGACCAACGGCAGAAACTTCTCATACCATTTGCGCCATTCCTCGTGTGCCTGAGTATCCTGCAGACGGTCGTCATAATCGGAGAGACTCGAATAGGTGCTTTCGAGCACCAGCGTGTAGGATATTCTCTTCTCGGGCAACTTACTGCGCCAACAATGGGCAACTGCCGCTGATGTACGAAAGTCTACGACGAATACGCGGCGTCTTACTAAACTTGCTCAAGGATTTTGTGGTTCGGTCTTTGGTGTGCCGAGGTAGATGGCTGCCAAAGCGATGACGGCGCCGACTCCCTCCAGTTCTGTTGTCGGGCGTTTGAAGAACAGTACATCCCAAACAAACGCCAATGTGGGCTGCAACAACAGGATCAGTCCAACGCGCGAAGCCGGAATTGCCGAAACGCTGCGCGTGATCAGAAGCCAGCCGAGCACTTGACCGCAAAGGCCATAGACAATAAGGATGAGCAGATTCTGGGTGTCGGGAATCGCAAAGCTCTCCCCTTGCAGCAAGGCGATCAAACCGATTGCCACGGTGGTCACGAAGGTTGATACCGTGACGTTGAGCAGCGGCGGCGGAGCGTCGGAACGCGACAAGAGCTTCTTGAGCACCAGCACATACGAGGCATAGAAGCACGCGGTCGCAAGGCCGAGGAGGATTCCGAGCTTGTAGGTGGCGTCGACATTCTGCCATTTGGGGCCGACGATCAACAACAGCCCGAGCATTGCCAATGGAATCGCCGCAAACACCTTCCAACCGGGACGTTCGCGCAGGATAAGAATCCCGAATGCCGCCAAGATAAACACCTGGAAGTTGCCGAGTACCGTTGCCAACCCGGGTCCAACGGCCAGAATACTACGATGCCAGACGGTAAGATCGCCGGCAAACAGGAGGCCGAGGATCGTTCCCAGCAAAAACGGCTGCCAACCATACCATAGTCGCGAACGTTTGAAAAGCACAATCAAGAACAGGAATAAAGCACCAAACAACATACGGTAGAAGCCGATGGTTGTAGGGCCGACATGCACCAGCTTCACCCACACGGCCGAGAAGCTGATCATAGTCACGCCCGCAACCATCTCGAGGTGGCGGTGCGATTTGCGACCTTTGGAATCCGGTGTCATGCGCGGTCAACCAACATCCGCCGATGATACACCAAAAGGCGGCCGGCGACAAAGGGAATCATCTCAAGAATGCGGCAGCAGAAACGAATTGGTGACCGGAGAGCATCCAGGATGCTATAGTAACAATGGGATAGAAATCAGGCGTTTTTTGTCGCTTAACGACAGGAAGAGGAAGTTGGCACAGACTTCTCTCTGATTGTTGCAATTCTGGAATGGCTTCCGGCTGGAAGCGGGATTCGACGCGTCATCACTTGGACAGGTCGGCGATGATCTTTTCCAAGTGACTAAGCTTCACCGGCTTTGGTAAATAGTAATCAATCCCGTCGGTTGCGACCATGCGCTGTGTGCCGGCGGAATCGAAGGTGGACATCAAAGCGATCTTGGTTGCCGGTTTGGTCTGCCTGATCTGCTTAAGCAGGCTGACGCCGTTGACCTTCGGCATGCGTGAATCAGCGATGACCAAGTCGTAGTCGCATTCTCTAAGCTTGAGAAACGCCTGCTCCGAGTTCTCCACACTCTCGGAGGCTACGTGGAGATGGTCCAACATTTCAACAAGAATCTTCCCCGTTTTGCCGAAATCATCAACGATCAGTATTTTCTTGTCATGGTCTGGCATTGACACAGTCCTTTTCCCTACTAACAGTTTCGGAATATTCCCTCGCTTTCTTAACAAATTCTTGCGAACTACAGGTTAAGATTGCCTGGAGCGCACTAAATGCAGTATGTTAGCCGATCAGTCGGCAGGATGAAGCTGGCTGATGACTCGAAACGCGGCACGGCGATGGCAGCGCCAGACGACTACCAAGTGAATGATGGTCACACAGTTTCCGTATCTCTTACTCTTGAGTTTTCTGTTCGGGCGCACGGCGAAGTCGAGATGGCCGATAATTGCGCTGCTGTTTCTGATCGCAACACCAATATTCTCCGCTGAAGCATCCGTGGTACGCTCGGAAGGTCTTGCCAATTCCGCGGGCAAGATAATCCGCTCAATCCAGTACAAAGGTAAGTTCAAGCTGAGAACCTCGATTCTCAGTCGTGAGATCGATTCGCGACCCGGACAAGAACTTGACAGCAAACGGCTTGAGCGTGATCGGAAGAAGATCGACGGGCTCGGTGTTTTCTCGGAAGTCCGATCCGAGGTGACGGACGAGGGTGACTCGGTCGACATCGTATTCAATCTCACGGAAATCTGGACACTTACGCCGCTACTCTCGGCCGGCAAGACCGACGATAGTTTCGATTGGATGATCGGAGCCCATGAACGCGACCTCGCCGGCTCTCTCTGCAACGTCAGGGGTTTCTACCGTCGCTTTGAGGGAGAGAATTCCTATGTGCTTGATGTCAGTTTACCGAGAACGCTGGGGCGGGACTTTCTGGTGGGATTCAGCGCAGCTTATGAGGGACAGAAAGATCTGGTCATCATCGATAGTGTCGAGACCACATATCGGTATCGCAACAGATTTATCGCCGCAGATCTTGGCTTTCGCGCAAGCGAGAAAGTCTATCCCAGCCTGTTCTTGGGCTACAGTCGCGAGAACTGGAGCCTGGTGTCTCCTGCCGAGCCGCCTGCTCGGGCGCGACGGGAACTCGATTATCCACGCTACCTGTTTGGCGCCACCTTGAGTCTGGGACGAATCTATCCCGATCATTTCTACTTTGAGGGAGTGCAGTTAACGTCAGGCGCGACTTTGATCCGGGAACTTCCCGGCAGTCGCTTCGAAAAATGGCGGCTGCAGTTTACCGGACGTGGATTTATTGTGATGTATGACATCAACCTGTGCGCGCGTTTGCAGTATTCGACGTCTTCAAGCGATGAACGCGTGCCACCCTATGCGCTCTCTGGGAGCTACAATGTTCGCGGCTATCGCGACAAATATGACCGCGATGACCATTTCCTTGGATGTAACTTGGAAGCTCGGAAGAAATTGATTGAGACCAAGCATTGGTACTCGCAAGCTGCGTTGTTTGTCGACGCCGCGAGTCTGTGGGGCAGGTATCGCGATGCCTCGGAGACGCTCCGTGATCCTTACTGGTCATTTGGCGGAGGCCTGCGTCTGGCTATCAAGCGATGGCCGAGGCTCGGACGCGCCGACGTGATCTTCAACACTTCCACGAAAAGTTGGACGTACTACTTGAGTTCGTCGCAGTTTTTCTGATGAGGATCGAAGAAGCAGAGAGTATTCTTAAGACTGCAACTTTGGGATTGTGTGATGCGTCCTAATAGGCTATAGTGGGCGCTCAAGGAGGATTCTCATCGGACTCTTTTTCAAAATCGTCGGCGCAGCAATTGTCATTGTCGGTTTTGTCATTGGCCAGATTCTACAGTCAGCCTTTGATATTAGGCAGATTACAACCTCGAACGACTTTATCACTTCCATCCTGCACCAGGATGCCGTGGTTGCTCTTGTCGAGCAAACCAAGCAGTATGCCGCACTGGGGATCATGGCATTGGGTTTCGGTTTCGGACTGCTATCGTTCGGAATCGGGATGATCCTCGGACGTCTCCGCAAACTCGCCAAGCAGCTTGATGCACTCGGTATACGGCAGGGAGCATAGTCGTTGAGTGCGCTGCTTCGCCAAGTTAGGTACTACCAGATAACGTTGATCATCGCGGCAGTTCTGCTGGTCATTTGGCAGGCGAGCGTCATCAACAGCAAAGAAAGTGGCGGCAGTAGTGCAGCAGCGTCTGAGTTGAGTTTCACGACCAATACCGGCGCGCTGATAACACTCCCTGCTACGACCAACAAGTATACAGTGGTGATATTTTGGAAGGTCTCATCCGAGCGAAGTCTGCAATTGGTCAGCGAAGCACTGTTAGTATACAAGAAACCGGAATTCGACACTCTTGCAACGTTATATCTCGTCGATTTCTTCGACTCGCTTCCGATTGCCCGAAGCGCCGTCGACTTTGACAATCCCGATCTTCCCTTCGCACACTCACCGAAAGGCGGGTTTCTCGACCGCAATCCGATTCGCAGTCTTCCCTGCACCGCCGTCTTTGCGGCGAACGGTTCTGTTGTCGAAGTGATAGATGGCTATCAGGAGGGTAGGATGGCGGAGACTGTCAATCGACTGGAGATGCTTAATCGCATGACAGGCAAACAGGGGAAATTTCAGTTCCAATTCGGCGGCGGAGATCGGAAATGACACCGACGCTCAAATTCGACAATCTGGCCAAAACCTATCGCGAACACGGCGCCGGCAAGCGGGCTTTGAACGGCATCAGCTTTGCTGTCGGGGCCGGAGAGATTGTCGGGTTTCTCGGACCTAACGGCGCCGGCAAGACGACGGCCATGCATGTTCTGATGGATATTCTCTTTCCGACTTCCGGCCACGCCGAAATCATGGGGTTGGACTCACGCGATCCGGAGTCGCGGCAGAATGTCGGTTTTCTGCCGGAGATATTCGCCTTTGACGGTTTTCTCACCGGCACGCGATTTCTGAAACTGTTCGGTTCGCTCAGTGGACGCAATCAGGACTTGATCGCCGCGCATATTCCCGAATTGCTCACTTTCCTCGATATGCCCGATGCAGCCAATGTCCGAATCAAGAATTACTCCAAAGGCATGACGCAGAAGATCGGTCTGGCGCAGGCGCTGATCGGTGACCCGCAGATTCTGATACTCGATGAACCGACTTCGGGGATGGATCCAATTGCCAAGGCGCGCATCAAACAACTATTCATAAAATTGCGCAGTGAAGGTAAAACTGTCTTTCTCTCGACGCACATCTTGTCGGATGTTGAAGACATCGCCGATCGTGTGGCTATTATCAATCAAGGAGAATTGCTCGCCTACGACCGAGTCAGCTCGCTTCTGGCAGCAAATGAGCGCGGTTTCAAGATTGTCTTTGCCGGCGGCGGTGCAGATCTGCTTGGTGCTCTGGTTGGCTGTGCCATCAGCAATGACAGTCAGGGCAGAACGGAAGTCACTTGTCCTGACGGGAAGTCCAGAGACTTCACCCTTCAAACTATTTTGCAGCATGGTGGCGACATCGTTTCCCTCAAGGCGCTCGGTGGCAGTCTGCAAAGTCAGTTCCTGCGGCTGATGCACCAGGAGGGACTATCGGATGATTAACGCGATCGCGCTGCATAAGCTGGCGAAATTGCGGCATTCGCGTATGATCCTGATCTATGTGATCGGTTGCGGCTGCATTTCCTTGTTCACGATCCTCCCTGTCATCTTGATGGGGGTGGTCAGCGGTAACCGTACCGTGGGCGCGGAAACGGCTCTAATGTACTTCGGTTTTGCCCGCTTCTTTGGTCTGGTCGCGGCGCTGATGCTCGGCGCGACCCTGTGGCGTCAGGACGAAAAAGATGGCACGCTCCTGACCTTCATAGCGCGGCCTCTATCACGGATCGAGCTGCTCCTCGGTAAATCACTGGGCTGCCTCTATGCTCTGCTGATTTACCTCGGTGCTGCAGTGGCTTTCTACTTGCTCGCTCACCTGCTCTTCTTCCGCTTCAGCATCCCCCTATCTTTTCCCCTCTATCTCATTCAGGAACTGTTGTTCTATCTGGTGTATTTTGCAGCCGGCGCCTTCTTTTCAAGCCTCCTTAATCCTCTGCTTGCAGCCACAGCCGTTCTTGGCTGGGCGTTTCTGGCCCTGCTCGCGAAGATATTCCTTTCTTTATCACCAGCCTGGTGCCGGGTCTTGGGAAAAGGATTCAGATTCCTTTCTCTCGATTCCGATATCTCCTATAGCGTGCAAGCGCTGTTCACCGCAGACATCCCGACAGTCATGCCTCTCTTCAAAGGTATTACCTATTATCTGCTCTGGTCAATACTGCTATTCTCGGCGGCAGTAGTACTGTTCAATAAGCGCGAGTTCGCCGGACGCAGATCGTAGGGGTTGCTTCGCCATCAGCAGCCGCCAAGAGGCTGTCCCATAAGTTGGATTTCGTGAAATGCGTGAAGAGTAAGCTGCTTTTCCCCCTTAGCAAAGGGGGACCAAGGGGATTGTATGCGCCTATCCACCAGGAAGAAAGACAACCCCACCGTCAGTCCCCCTTTGCTAAGGGGGAATAACCTGTCCTCATTCTGACGTCTCTGCGGCCCAAATCATGGGACAACCTCCCTACCCCTCGCGACGACAGTCTCCGGAGACTACTTCAGATTGTCGTAAAACAGCTTAAGTGTTGTCGCAAGCACGACGGCGACAAATACGGGGCGAATGAACTTGACACCCTTCTTGATAACCAGAGTCGTGCCGATCTTGGCGCCGAGTATTTCCCCTAGCCCCATACAGAGTCCCGGCAAGAACACGATGTTGCCGCCGATGAAAAACACAATCAGTGAAACAATGTTGCTCGTGAAATTCATCACCTTGGTGTAACCGGTTGCCTTGACAAGATTCAATCCCAGCAATAGCACTATCGCGACCGGCCAGAAGGAACCAGTGCCCGGACCGAAGAAACCGTCATAGAAGCCGATTCCGAGGCCAAAGACCAAATAGAAAACCGGCTGCGTCCAACGAGGACGCGAATCATGCTTGCCCAGATCGGGTGAGAAAATCGTATACACGAGTATCGCCAGAAGCAGGAAGGGGATGATCCAATGCAGAATATCGGCATTCACCATCTGCACAACCTGTGCGCCGGTGGCCGCTCCGATGATCGTGAACACGATGCCCCAGATCGCTGCGCGCAGGCTGATGCCGCCATGTTTGACGTAATTGTACGAGGACGTGATGCTGCCGAACGTCGATTGGAATTTGTTGGTGCCGAGCGCCTGATGTGGTGGCAATCCAAAGGCCAAAAGCACCGGCAGCGTGATCAGTCCGCCACCACCGGCGATCGAATCAACCAGACCGCCAAAGAAGCCCGCAAAAAACAGCAGCGAAGCGACAAGAGGCGTGACCGACATGGAGGGCAATGTAAACGCCGTGCGTAATATTGTCAGCCGATTTCTGTCATGCTTACGGATTACTGAAAGTAACGGCTACCGCACCAGCAAACTCGATACGACAATCTGTGCGAGGGCGATTTTCGCAATCATCGAGGCCGGTTGTACTGTGGCATACCAGAGGTTCGGCAGGTCGCTGTCACTCTGCTGGTTGGCGTAGGCAAGGCAGGCTGGTTGCGTCTGAATGCCGGACATCATCCCCATCACCGCCGACATCGGCAGTTTAAGACGTTTGTAGGCATAGACGATAGTCGATACCGAGACGAAGGACGTAATCAGCGCGCCCGCAAGAAAAAGACCCCAGGCGCCAGTCTGGAAAGTAGCGCCGAATCCCGGGCCGGCTTTGGTTCCGATAGCGGCCAGGAAGAACACCAAACCGGTCTGACGCAAAACGAGGTTGGCGTTGTATGGCAGACCCCACTGGATTGGGCCGGTGCGTTCTAAATGTCCGAGAATGATGCCGACAATTAATGGTCCGCCTGCAAAGCCGAGTCGAAAATTCATGCCCCCCCATAACGGGAATGGAATCATGCCGAGAAAGACACCCAGCACAATGCCAAGTGAGAGCGAAAGGAAATCGGTCTCCGACAATGCCCGCACCGAGTCGCCGAAAAACTTACTGGCCTGCTCGACCTGTTCTCGGGGCGCCACAACCATGATACGATCGCCGAGTGCGAGAATTGTATCGAGTGACGGTACAAACTCGACTTCACCTCGTCGCAGACGTGTAATCGAGCCGACAAATTTCCGGCTCGCCTGCAACTCTCTGACGCTCTTACCGGCGATGCTTCTGTTGGACACGAAAATCAGGCGGTAGCTGGTATCGTCTCGCCTCCTGGCAATCCCTTCCGCCGATTCCTCGCCAAACAATACACGTGCCATGTCCAATGCTTCCGCCGGGCCGACCGCGATGATGAGGTTGCCCATCTCCAGCATCGTGGTCTGCGAAACAATCTCAACCGTGTCTCCCCTCTTAATGCGACTAAGCGCAAAACCGGGATGCGCCAAAGGCGCCAGCGCCTGTTCGACTGTTTTGCCAATGACAGCGGGATTGGTGATACGATAGGTACGGCTAACGATGGCCTCTGCCGCTGATTCCGCGGCGCGCTCGGACGCCTCCCGCACATAGTCAACTTTGAAAATCTTGCCGAATAGGAAAAACCAGAAAATCACACCGAACACGCCAAATGGATAGGCAAGGCCGTAAGTGACCACCGGACTGTTGACATAAAGACTGACCTGATCGGCAGGTATGGTCGGCGAGAGATTTTTGATCGTTTCGACGGCTGCGGCCAAGGCTGGCGTATTGGTCAATGCACCGCAAAAGAGGCCGGCGATACTGGGTGCATTCAAGCCCATCAGTTTGCCCACCAGAATCGCAACCAAAGCGCCGCTGGAAAGCAATACAACCGAGATCACGCTAAAGCGAATGCCTCGTTTGTGAAATGACGCGAAAAAGCCGGGACCTGCCTGCAGACCAAGGGCATAGACGAATAGAATGAGACCGAGGATATAGATGTGATCGGGCAGACTGAGTCGAGGGTCGATTGTGCCAAAAGCGATGCCGACGAACAACACCGCCGCAACACCCAGCTTGAAGCCAAAGACTTTGACATTGCCGATCAGGTATCCAAGACCGATGACCGTAAACAGCAGCAGCATCGGATTTGCCGCAAGGATGTCTGTTATCGAGCCCATAACCTTCTTAGTCCCATATTCATTGCATCGACAATTCTCTTCGAATACGGAGCGGTTGCCATTTCGTGGCGGATATTTTGTGAAATAAAAGTGAAAAGGCAAAAGGAAAGGGGGAAATTGGGATTGTAGGTCAGACCTCCTTGTTCCTCTTCCTAACTTCGAAGACAAACTTCGATATCTCTCCAATATCCTTCTCCAGTTCATCAGGAGTTGGAAGAGAGATCGGTGCCTCTTCAGATTGCGAATGCTCGTAGCGAGAATACTTCGTCATATAGGCGTCAATGAATTGGCAGTCTTCAACCGTTATCTTGGCGAGTGCCCCAATTTTCTTGGTCTGGACTTCTGGGTTGAATCTGCGCACCACATCGTTCAACAGGTCATGTTCAACTACGCGTTCCAGCAGTACACGGATGTCATGACAAAACGCCTTTGCCTGGCCTTCATAGGCCTCATCACCCAGTGAAAATGCATTCTTGACTGCCGCAAGACGCGTGTTCGCGAGGTCGTTAGCCGCCTTGTCGGTTCTCTTGAGATCAATTGGCAGGTCTGTGATCTCGCCGAGCACATGTCGGCTGAGACAGACTGTGTCGCACGTCGCCTCACAGCTTCCTGCGTATTTCTGAAGAAAACTGACAAGTGATAGCCTGTGCGTAAAAACAATAACCTGACGCGTGTTGCTAAGTTGGGCAAGTCGCTGCGCGATGGCTACCTCATAGACCTGATCGAGCGAAGATATCGGGTCATCAAAAATGAACGGGGTCTTGGCACCTCTTCCATTGGCGTCTGCAAGAAAGGCTGCAAGAGAGACTACTCGGAATTCACCTTCGCTAAGAACATCTGAAGTCTTCGCGCTTCTTGCTGCATCTGAAAAGACAATCTTGTGGTAGACCTTACCGACCTCGGCCCTTGTCTTCTTCAATTGCAGGGCAGGTCTTACTGATCCCAGTATTTTTAGCTCACAGTCGAAGCGTTTCACGTAAGCATCTGTGATGAGATCGTCCATCAGAATGGATTTGTGAGTCGAGAGGGCTTTAGTGTTCGTCAGTGCAATAGCCTTCTCCAGCAACTCGATTAGCTGCAACCGCGCGATTTCGGTGTCAATTGCACTGCGCTGCTGACTCATCCATTTTCTCGCCATGAGTTCGTTCCGGTCTACCTCAAGGCCCTGCCTATTCTGCTTGGCTGCATCCAGATCGTAAGCCAATGCTTGCGACTCGTAATGAGCGGCGAGCGGTTCAAGTTCATCCAGTACTTCTATCGGTGGCAAGATAGAGATTGCGCCGATTGCCTCCGCCGTAATACAGGTTGCCTTCCTCTTCTTCAAACAATCTACGAAAGTCCTGACATTCGTACGTACAGGGTCATCGGCTACACCCGCCGCGTCAAGTTCTTTCAAAAGCGAATCGTCATCTGCAAACTCTGGGAGCATTGCGGTTTCCTGCTCTCGTTTCTTTTCTGCTTCGACCGCCAATCGCTGGAGTTCGCCTTTAACAAAGCCCTCGAATGCCTGCAGACGTTCCCGACTGTCGCGTTCGAGACTCTGCTGACACAGCACGCAACGAGCATCTTCCGAAATGTTTGGAAACGCGAGGGTTTCGTAGGCGTGCTCCGTAGAATACTTGCGCGCTGCTTCCCACAGAAGTCGCCATGACTCAGAACCAATTCCTGGAAGTGGGGCCCCTTCGAAGACTCTATTCGCGTCCTCGTCAGCTGCCTTCCGTTTCGCCACTGCATCGGCTTTGGTCTGCAGATAAATCGTGCAATAATCGTCAGAGAGATGATCCCAAGAGCGCCGTAAGTCCGAAACGAAATCCTCTACCAACATTTTCCCTCGACGCAAGGAGGATGCCTTCGCACTGGGATCTGTCTCCGCAAGTCTCTTGCTAATATCGTTTAAGGATTTTTCGTCTTCGGGAGACCAACCCGTTGCGACATCCACTTGCTGGACAGTGGTACCGGCGTTGAGACCACTGTACCATTTGCCGGATTCCGTACCACCCATCTCATTAGGCAGGAGCGGCTTGCTCGAAACCATCGCGTCAATTCGCGCACGAATATTGCCACCTAGTGTCTCGCAAACGGCGGTCAAGTCAGTGAAAAGGCGCAATATCCAGGGCTCAAAAGCGACTTCGCTTTCCTCGTTGACATAAACGAGACCGCAGAACGTGTCGTAAATGTCAACCCCCTTCAGTTGTGGAATCGGACTGCCGTTCCAGTGGGCCGTCTTCTCTTTTCCGTCTTCAACGAAAGTGATGTTTGCTGCCATCTGCTTCGTGTTTGCTTCGAAAATATTGGGCAGGAGATCACCAGGGTGTCGGGCACCACACGCATGTTTCAAGAGCCGAACATAACCGGACTTGCCAGCACCATTGCGCCCGTATACGATAGTCAACGTCGTGTTGCCAAGTTCCAATGGTTTGGTTGGACATAGAGCATTGATTCCCTGAACACCGGAGATGGATACGAGGCGCAGTGGTTTGGCAGCTTCCTCGACTTGCAGGACTCCAGTCGGAAGACCAGCGAAGGCAATTGATCCGCCCGACGGAGTCACTTCGGCTATGCAGATGGCCTCCAAGTCTCCAAAATCGGCCGGAGTCAGAACGCCATTCTGAACAATGCGGCGGGCCGCATCTTGTAGCCACTTGGGGAGGCTCCTGAACCATACTTCCAGTTTTTTGAAATCCACTATGGTCTGTGCTTGTCTACGTTTCCTTCAAGAACGACCTTGCTTCAAACACACTCCACCCCATCACCCACCCTGACTTCCAAAACAAGTCAATGCTGTTGATAATTATCTCAACAAATCTAATGATGTCAAGAGAAAATTGGCGTAGTGCTACGCGATCAAAATACGGGCGAGTCAGGAGCAGGTAACTCCTGACTCACCGCGAAAACTACATTCCTCTGAAGACTTCGGAGGCGAGGTATGGCCCGAGCACTACTGCGCTTACGACCATCGAGATGACGAAGTAGACGACAATCGCCACCACTAACGTGATGATATAATAGCCGGTTAGCTTGTCGGCCGCCGGCGCTTTGACAACCTTCATGCCAATATACAGCAGGTAAAGCGAATAAAGCCCGACTATGCCGAGAATTCCGAGCAACGGGATGATGGAGAAGATTCCCGCTATCCAGGCAGCGGTCATGGAAAAGACCGAGACTTTCATCGAGGCGTTCATGTCTTTGGTGGCGCCAAAGGACGGCGCCAGGGCGTCGATGATGATCGCCATGATCCAGAGCGATACCAACGACATGATGTACGTCAGCACTGCCCAGAGGAACCCCGGCACAATTGGAATTTTGATCGTTGAACCCAGAAGTGAGATGCCGATCAGCGATTTGCCAATGAAGCCTGCTGCGGCCGGTATCAGCGCCAGAATCGCCGCATAACCGCCGATCATTTCGCCGGTGGAAAGGGTCTCGGTCTTGATCACTTCCCATTCCGTGGTCGGTGTCATGATGATGTTCTTGGCTCTGTCTACGAGATTCATGTTTCCCTCCAGAATCTGATCTTCGAGATAGGCGCCTCTTCCTGATAGATTAGGCGCTCATGATTTTCGAACTATAGCTTTACCAGCTCAACGCGCCGGTTATTGGCCTTGCCTTCAGCACTGGTATTGACGTCAATTGGCTTCGATTCCCCAAAGCCCTTGGTCTCGAGACGACCGCCGTCGATCTTGTAGTTGTCTATCAAATAGGTCCGCACCGAGGCTGAACGATTCTGCGACAGCTTCAGATTGGCATCGTCCGCGCCATCCGAATCGGTGTGTCCTTCAATCGACAGGCGCAGCGTCGGATTCTCTGTCAGTAGCGTTCCGATATCGGCCAGCGTCTTGTACGACTCACCTTTGATCTTGTCCGAACCGGAGTCAAACAGGATGCCGTGCGTGATGATTTTGCCGGTCTCGTCAAGCTGTTGCTTGAGAGTTTTGCCCCCTTCGGCATAGCGGAACATCCCGACCAACATCGGATTATCCGGTTCGTCGCGCCAAGGGTCCGTCTCCACCTTCAGACCATATGGCGCGAACCCTTCGACCGCCGGGACATTGGCCACGCGCTCGTTGTCGATGTAACATTTTATTGTCGTTTTGGTCGCCATAATCCGCATGGTGTGTTTGCCCTCCGAAAGCGGGTTCTGCAGTTCTTTGGAGGAAATATCCTTGTTGCCGATTCGCAGTCGCGCACTTTTCCCATAAGTGCAATTGATATAGCCGAGTTCCTCGCCCTCGTTGTTGGTCCACATAATCGTGTACCAATGCGGTTTAGCTTCGCCACCTTTGATGTAGAAGTCCATTTCGACCGTGTATTTGGGCGGCAGCGGGCCGATCGGAATCTTGGGCATGATAGCACCCTTGTCCGTGCACATGATCCAATTCTGGCCGTGCTGTTTGACAATCTCAAACACACCATTATCGAGATTCCAGCGCGACGGAAATTCGCCCATTTCTTCATTGGCCAAATCGTCATAGAAAATGACTTTGTCGCCGGGAATAAAATCATACTTGGTATATAGATTCATGTCCTCGGCTGTGGCAGTACCACCTTTGGCTACAGGCGCAGGTTGTTTGGCGTCTGTGGACTTCTCTTCCTTCCCCTCTTCTGACTTTTCTCCATCGCCGGCGGCTTTGTCAACGGCCTCGTCCAATTTCTGGTCGACCTTGTCATCCGCCTTCTTTTCAACTTTATTCTTGACCTTCTTTTTCAAGCTGCCAAGCTGGGCCGACGCAGGCTGGGCGAATCCGAGCAGACCCACCGTCAAGAACGCCAGCAAAAGCACTCTGAAGAATTGACGCATTTTGACCTCCTGTATATGATGAACCATCTTATCACTACCCCAATAATACGGGAATATGTAATCTGATTGAAAACGCGTCGTCAACTAAAATGAAGCAGGCAAACGGTAGTGGAACTGCTACTCAGTCAGCCCGACTTTGCGCCGCAGCTTCTCAATTTCGCCTGAGGTGAGATAACGCCACTTACCCGATTCCACTCCCTGCAACGTCAATTCGTCGTATTTGACCCGCAGAATCGACTGTACCGGATAGCCGATTGCCTTGCACATGCGTTTGATCTCCCGCTTGCGCCCCTCAGCCAGCTCGATTGACAGCACTGTCGAACCATCCTGCCGTTCAAGGATTTTGACGCGCGCATGAGCGACGTGACCGTCTTCCAAAGGGATTCCGTCGTAGAAATGGCGGAGGTCTTCAGACTTGAAGTTGCCTTTCACTTGGACGGTGTAAATCTTTTTGACGCCGTAACTTGGATGCGCAAGTCGAAAGGAAAGTTCGCCATCGTCTGTGAGGAGCAACAACCCTTCGGAGTCGTAGTCTAATCGTCCCACGGGATAGACCCGGCTCGGCACGCCTTTGATTAAATTCATAATTGTCTTGCGGCCGTAACTGTCCTTTAGCGTCACCAGAAATCCTCGCGGCTTGTTTAGCAGCAGATACACATGCGCCGCCGGGATCACGCACGGTTTGCCATCGACAAGAATATTGTCGTGTGTTTCGTCAATTACAAGGCCAAGCTCGGTGACCACTTCACCGTTTACCGAGACCTTCCCGGCGGCGATCATTTCGTCTGCCGCTCGGCGTGAGGCAACCCCGCATTGACTGAGAAACTTGTTCAGGCGCACGGCTATGTTTCGGATTCCTGAGCTTCTGCCGGTTCGTCCTCGGTTACCACATCCTCCCCACGAAAGTCGAGGGATTTTTGCAGCGGGCTGCCGGTTGGACGAGGTAACATCTCGGCCAACTTTGGTAGCTGCTCAAGGCTGGTGATTCCGAAGTATTCGAGGAAATTGGTTGTGGTGGCATACAGAAGAGGCTTGCCGATCCGTTCGGCTCTGCCTGCGGGTTTGATCAGCTTACGTTCGAGCAAAGTCTGAATCACACCGTCCGAAGCAACTCCGCGAATCTGTTCTATCTCGCCTTTGGTAGTCGGCTGCTTGTAGGCGATGATTGCCAGTGCTTCCAGACCTGCGGGGGTCAAACGGCGGTTGCGCTGCACGGAGAAGTACTTTTCGACCTGAACCGCATAGTCGGGAATCAAATAGAATTGCAGTCCGCCGGCGATTTCGCGGATGCGAAAGGTGTTGCCGTTTTCGACGTATTTCTGATTCAGCTTATCGACAATTCCCTTCACACCACCTTTATGCCGCGAGCTCAACAGCTTTTTGAGGTCTTTGGTCGGCAACGGTCGCGGCGATGAAAACAGAACCGCTTCTATTGTGCTGATTTCTTCTTCAGTATAACCAGTCTGTTCAGAGTCGGACGACATAGATTTCCCCAAAATGCTGGTGCTGTCTTGCGGAGACGCGCTGCAGCTTGATAAGTTCCAGTAGCGCCACAAAAGTGACTACGCAATAGAAGCGGCTGTGATCAGCCAGAAGTAGCTCTGTAAGCGTGAGATGGTCAATATCCTGCAGGAGCTGGAGAATGTATTCCACCTGATCTTCGATCGACAGTTCATAGTTGCGGACTTCGTGCGCCGGTTCCTGCGCCGCCGATTTCATCACATCGTTGAAGACCCTTACGAGATCGTACAGAGTTGCTTCCATGGTGAAAGTCTCCTGCACTTCCTTACTCAGATAAGAGAAATCACCACGCTTGAGAATCTGCCGCTCCCTGACTTCCATGATCGTCATTTTCTCGGCGACTTCCCTGAATCGCTTGTATTCCAGCAGCGCTACGATCAGTTCTTCACGCGGGTCCTCGTCTTCACCATCGATCTCGGGATGGCGCGGCATGAGCAGACGCGCTTTGATACGAATCAACGTCGCCGCCATCAGAAGATACTCCCCGGCAATTTCGAGGTTGAGCAGCTTCATGACTTTGATGTATTCCAGATACTGTCCCGTGATTTTGGCGATGGGAATGTTGTAAATGTCGATTTCCTGATTGCGGATCAGATACAGAAGCAGATCAAGCGGCCCTTCGAAACCTTCGATTTTGACCGGAAAACTCTCCGCGCTTACTTCAACATCGTCGTACAGTTGTTCTTCGGTCATCGCAGATGCATCTTCTCTCTAACCATTGCCATCGTTTCTTGCGCGCGTGCACGGGCGCGTTTGGCGCCTTCCGCCAGCACATCATTGACATAGCCGAGATTAGCTTCCAGCTCCCGGCGCTTTTGCCGTATAGGGTCTAACGCTTTGTTAATGCTTTCGGCAAGGTGTTTTTTGTCGGCCACGCAGCCGAGTTCGCCTGAACGGCAATCGCGATCAATCTCAGCCAATTGCTCGTGAGGCGTGTAGATCTTGTGCAGCGTAAAAACCGGGCAGATTTCCGGTCGACCGGGATCACCTTTGCGAAGTTTCTCAGGGTCAGTGAACATTTTCTTAAGCTTGTCAGCAGTAACTTCCGGAGTGTCGGCGATGGCAATCTCGTTGCTGTAGGATTTGCTCATCTTGTTGCCATCGATGCCCGGCACCTCTGGCACTTTTGTCAGCTTGGCCTGCGGTTCAGGGAATACCTCGCCGTAGAGGCCATTGAACCGGCGCGCTATTTCACGACTTAGTTCGATATGTGGCAGTTGATCTTTGCCCACCGGCACGAAATCGGCGCGGTAGATTAGGATGTCCGCTGCCTGTAGAAGACCGTAACCGAGGAAGCCGTAGCTATCGAGTCCGAGTTTCTCGGATTTTTCTTTATATGACGGCACTCTCTCCAGCCAGGGAGTGGGGGTGATCATCGACAGCAACAGATGCAGTTCGGCATGCTCCTTAACCTGTGACTGGATGAAGATCGCGACCTTGTGGGGATCAAGGCCGGCTGCCAGGTAGTCAATTGCCATCTGCACGATGTCGTCATCCAAGGATGCCAAATCTTTGTATCTTTCGGTCAGAGAGTGCCAGTCAACAATGCAGCAATACATATCGTAGTCATTTTGCAATGCCACCCAATTGGCCAGCGCACCTTCAAAATTGCCAAGATGCAGTCGACCGGTCGGCTGCATGCCGGAGAGAATCACTTTTTTTGCCATGAATTATCCCACGAAGAGGTATTTTTTCCAGACCTCGTCGCCTTTGGTGACCAATGGACGAATGAAAGTCAGGTTGCTTGGTCGGCGAGGCTTGCTACGCAGTCGCATCCCGGCTTCCTCCGGTAAGCGATTGCCCTTCTTGTTATTGCACTTGTCGCAGGCGCAAACCAGATTCTCCCAATTGTCACCGCCACGACGCAGCTTGGGAATAACATGATCGACAGTCATAACGCCGGAGGTTGTGCCGCAATATTGGCAGACGCCGCCATCACGCTTGATTACATTCTTGCGGTTAAGCATCACTTGCTTCTGCGGGACACGTGCATAGACCTCGAGTCGTACAATGGATGGTTCCTCAAAAACACGGCTGACCGAGCGGACCATTCGCCCACGTCGGGCTTCGACCATCGACGCTTTTCCGAGAAATACCAAAACAATCGCTCGCTTAACACTAGTAGTAATTAACGGTTCGTAGTTCTGATTCACTATCAGTACATTGTCGCTCAGCATTCGAACTCCGCAAATCCGATATGCCTATACTAACGTCCGGCCCTGTTATAGTCAACCTAAAAAGTGCGTCTTGGTGGCAGTTTGATACGCAAGGAAGCGCTGTTACGGGTCATCTCTTGTACCATGGAATCCAATCACTCAGACAAAGAATGTTGGCGCCGTCATCTTATTTGTTGATTTCGGATTGACCAAACCCGTAATTGAAGGCGATGAATCTGAAAGACATCACCATTCGACGCACGCGACAAGCGGATTTGATTGATGCCATCATGCTCGTGATGAACACGGCTAATCACCTACGTCGCAAGCGCGGCATGTCGATAAATCGATTCAAAAAGCCCAAACAACCACCTCCGTTGATGGTGCACTTCCTCAAAACTGACCCGGATGGTTCATTCGTTGCGCATGACCGTACGGGGAAACTGGTTGGGTTTGCGTTGTCATTGATCCGCGAGGACGAATGGTTCCTGTCCCAACTGTTTGTCGATCCGACGCTTCAATCCAAAGGCATCGGTCAGAAGCTTCTCGACAAGGCGATGCGCTATGGCAAGAAAAACAACTGCAAGCGCTGGGCGTTGGTGACATTCTCGTACAACCCGCAAGCCATCGCTGTTTACACCAAAATGGGTATGCCACCACAGCGACCGCTGCTGACGATGGAACGAAAGCGCAAAGATGGTGAAGCGTTCAAGAAGCTGCGGGCTCCGATCAAGCTAACTGTAACCAAGATCACTGAAGAGAAGTATATCAATCGATTAACAACCCTTGACAGGCGGGCACGCCAATTGGCGCGACCGGAAGAGCACTTCTTCTGGCTCGCGGACGAGAGCTACAACACGCTGATATTCCATGACGGTAAGAAGTTGGTTGGCTACGTCGTAGTGAACAGTCGTGGCATGATCGCTCCGGTCGTCGCCTCCGAGCCAAAGTACTTGGTGTCACTGTTAGCACACGCGGTCGAGTGGGGAACTGCTCAAGGACACAAGTATCAAATCCTGTTTGTTCAGGGGGAGCAACTTGAAGTCATCCGGACACTGATGACGGCAGGATTTCACATCGACGAGACCACGTTGGTCATGGCTTCGGAGCAAGTAAGCGATCCGAAGCTATACATCCCCGCGACGCTGGCGCATTTCTAAGCAGTAATGTCGAAACCCCGGCAAAGCACATTGACTGAGCAGATGTGTCTCTACAGGGAGGTTCGAGCTATGAGATTGTGTTGGGAGATTCTCACGCGAGGATCTCCACGGAGGTTTGCATTATCATGAAAGCCCAAAACAAAATTGCTTTTGAGGCACTGGTTGGTTTCGGGGTTCTCATTGGAACTCTACTCTTACTTCAAGTTGTATTGACGAATATCATGCACTTCACTATCAGAGGGAGTATGCTTGTTTCGTTGCCCACGGCTCTTGTGTCAATACTGTCAGGCGTCATTGGCAATGTCTGGGGTTTCAGACTCCACTACTTGAAAGACTCGAAGAACCGTGCATCGACTGTTGGCGGAGAAACGAATTCATCATTTGCGGTCGTGTTCATAGGTCTCATGCCACTGATCGGCCTCTCTGTTATGGGATGGCTGCTTGTTTATGGATCTCTGTATGCTTTGGTTCTGGCGCGGGCTTCGGTTGCTGTGGGTGTTTCAGCCGGGCTTGGTATCGGTCTCCTGGTGTTGGTGCGGCGGGCAGCTGGCAGCGTCATTCGCTATTTTAACGTTCCTGAACAAGCGGAGTAATGTCGTAGCCAAGTAGTTCGCGTTCCCAGTCAAGTAGGTCGAAACCCCCGTTGATAACTCTCGAACACAAGGAAACCTCAGAGGGGTTTCGACAATCGCCCTCCGAGGTCACATCGACATCAATCGTTTTGTAGCAACGAAATCTCGGATGGTATTCTGACTGATAGCATTTCCGTGGAGCAGAACAAGCATGTCGAAACCCCGACAGGGCGTATCGATAAAACAGGCATTATTTCACAAGGGGTTTCGACCTACGGAACTGAACTCGAAGTCATCCGGACACTGATGACGGCAGGATTTCACATCGATGAGACCACATTGGTCATGGCCTCGGAACAAGTGAGCGATCCGAAGCTATACATCCCCGCCACCCTGGCGCATTTCTAAAGGCCGCGCTATTTCCCCAGCAGACTCTCTGATCGGGTGTCTTGAAGCGTTCGCACTTCGCGCATCATTCTTTCGGTCTGCATTTTGATGATCGCCAGATTCTTGGCCGTCTGCTCGTCCGGGTTTTCAGACTTGTCGATCAACTGCTGCGTACGCGCCATGATTGATGTCAGCGGTGTCGCAAAGCGCTTGGGCAGATCGGAGAACACTTCACCCAACAGCTTGCCACGCTCCAGCCGTTCGACATGACGACCCAGTTGCCCGACACGGTCGGCCGTCGCCGACGACATCAACGCCTGTGCCGCGATATTGGCGATACCGCGCGCAAACACGCTATCGGAAAGTGAGAAACTACGTCTCTCCACGGTGCGCAATTCCGCTACCGCCATGATGCCGATTGGCTCATGGCCAACCATCATCGGTACCAGCAATGCCGACTGTAGACCGACAACGAGCGACTGTAGCAACTCCTGATCGTCCATCTGCATTCGTTCTTCGCGCTGGTTGATCAACATCATACGCCCTGCTTGTATCGCCAGTTTGTGCCAGCGCGCCCGTGACAGCGGCAAACTGCGCACTTCAGTGACATGGCTACTGACGTCGCGCGCCTGCGCTTCGGTCACAAATTCGAGTGACTCCTTACTCGAATCATAACGCCAGAAGCGACAGTAGGTCGCCGGCAGCTTCTTCACGACGGTTTCAGCAAGCTCAACCATGAACGCCTGAGCATCTTCGCTCATCACCAACTTCTTGAGGGAGCCGGTGAGATCAAGGATTTGGCGATTGTAGGCGACCAGTTGATGCGAGAATGTGTCACTTCGCACCGACGGCACGAGTGCTGTCGACAACATCGTGGCAATCTTCTCTCCAAATTCCTTATCAGGGCACTGTTTCTCAGCGGCCATGGTCAGGGCAGCGATCGGCTTGTCACCAAGCATGATCGGGATCGTCAGCGCGTAATGCGCACCACAGGAAATTAGCCAGCGGTCATCCTCCAACTCGCTCTGTCCAAGCGCGTCGCTGTATATGACCTGCGGTGACAGGAACAGAGCACCCAACTGTGTTTTCTGAGTTGAGATGGAATGGTTGCGCTCGGTCAGGAGGTTCTTACCCTGTCCAAGACAGTATTGGGTGACATTGTAGCCACGCGAATCATAAACTGCCATGCGCAGGATTTCGTATTCCGCAATACGGTGTAGTGCTTCATCTACCAGATGAATGGCGTCCTGAATCCGGTCGACTCCGGCCAGATCGCTACGCAGCTTTTCGAGCACCGACGTGGTCTCGTCAACCTGCGCATTCCCGGTCGCAGCGCATACTTGCGCACCCCCCAACTGCACAGTCAGAAGATCAAGCAATTGCAGCAGATCGGTATCGATTTGCGCGCCCTGCTCCCAGTTAATTATCATCACCAGAGGTTCTGTGGTCTTGTCTTGCAGAGGAATGACAATGGTTGGTTTCTTGTCTTCGGATGCTTCGAAAGGAACAAGCGACAGCCGCTGCGAACGTTGGACAGAATGACACCAGTGTTGGAGGGGAGCATGATCGGTCAGCGGGATCGTATTCGACTCGGCGGGGACAAAGCTGCCGGAGAACTGGTCCTCACGGTAACAGTTGACAGAAACCGCTTTGGTAAAGTGCAGTACCAGTCCGCGGAGTTTATCCAGGAATGGCAGAACCTCGTGCTGCGAGCGGCTGAGATTGGCGACCGCTGACAGGAAGTCGAGACGCTTCTGATAATGAGTAGACTTGAGATCGGCGCGGGTCATGCGGTTAATCCATTCGGTAGCGCCAATGACTATGAATAAACCACCGGAGACCAAGAGAAACGCCTCCACGAGATATCGATACCCGGCCTGAGACAAAACGGGTAATTGCCGCAAAGAACCGCTTTCGCCAAGCACACGCACGAACAGCAGAAGCGCCCAAAGCATTTGCCCAATCATCAACTTGTCATAGCTGTCTTTCGACCGGTAGAAATAACGTTCTTTTGCCCGGTAGGTCGAATAGCTGACCAACACCAGGAGCACCAGAAAGAGATATTCCGCCAAAATCATTCTTACCCTCTGTCACCTGTTACAATGTCAACACTTAGTATATCGGCAGTTGCAGGGGCGATTTTACCGACGGTACTGTACGGTACTGTATGGAGATGCGTCAGTCCGTCGAGATTCGGAATACGGAGGAAATATGCGGGGAATTGCTTAGAGCAGACGGCTGGCTAGTCCGCGGACTTTCTGAAGGTTCTTGAAATGCAGTTTGGCGACTTGACTCAGTTTCTCTTCGCCGTATTTTCGAATAAATGCCGCTCCCGCCTGATCGACCTGCGGCGCAGCCCCTTTGGGGAGATCAACTTGCCATTTCTGGGAGAGACGATGCAAGCAGTCTACGAACTCGGCGCGCGCCAGCACGGATGCGGCCGCCACCGATAATACGCTTTCCCCTCTAACCTGCTGGATCAACTTGATGGTCTTCCCTCTTTCCATGAGTGACCGTTCAAGCAGTTCCTCTTTGCCAAACTTATCGGAAATTACCGTGTCGCAGTGTGTTTTTTCCAACAGGTTCTCAATCGCGCGGGCGTGTCCCCAGGCCAGCAACTTGTTCAAATTACCGATCTTGAGATAGAGGTCGTTGTATTTTTCCGGCATGATCACAACAATGCTATGTGGGACGTGCTTCTTCAACTGGGCGGCAATCGTTGCGGCACGCTGATCGGACATTTTCTTGGAATCGCGAACGTAGAGTTCTTCGAGCAGAGGTCTCTCCAACACGCTGATAGCGGCAGCAGCAACGACCAGCGGACCGAAAAAGTCCCCCTTGCCGGATTCATCAACCCCGGCGATGTAGCCCGTCAATCGCGTACCTTTATGCGCGTTCGAGATACTTGCCGGTGCGTGTATCGATCTTGACCGAATCGCCTTCCTTGACGAAAGGCGGCACCCTGACTTCGATACCCGTCTCCAAAGTGGCCGCTTTCGTGATATTGGATACGGAATCGCCTCGCACTGCCGGTTCGGTAGTGACAACTTTGAGTATCACAGAGGTCGGCATATCGAGGTTGATCGGTTTGCCCTCGAAATAGAGAATTGTGTACTCTCCGTTTTCCTTCAGGTATTGCGTGTAGTCACCGAGCTGATCTTTCGTCAATGAGAATTGGTCATAGTTCTCGGTATCCATGAAGTACCACTCCCCCTCGGAAGCATAGAGATACTGAGTACGCTTATGACTGAAGTCAGGGACATCGAAGCTTTCACCGGAAGTGAAAGTGCGCTCGACGACTTGTCCGGTCTTGATGTTTTTCAGTTTGGTCCAGACGTTGGCGCGACCGCGTCCGGTTTGGGAACGCAAGAAGTCAACAATGTAGTAGGGTGCGCCCTCTATTGCTATTCTCATGCCGATTCGGAAATCACCTGTCGAAATCATTTATCCTCCGCAACGATTCTCCTCCTGGAATCATGGGCCACTGTGCCATAGCAAAATATAATATGCAATTCCCCCTTTGCAGGCAACTGATTTGAGGCGACTAGCGATAGTTTTTGAGGATTTCGGCTGCCAGTCGGCACACTTGATCCACCAACTCCGGCGGCGAAATTACCCGCGCCTCCCCTCCAAAGCCAATGATCCAGCGAAGGATTTCCTCGGTTCCGGCGACCGTGACGGCATATTCGACAGAACCATCTTTGCGTTTCACCACCCGCTGGCTGGCGTGACGTTTGCCGTCGGAAACGACGGCGGCCGCCTTGCCAAATAGCAGCAAGCTGATCTCCACCGGTTCTCCGGAATAGACATCCCAGGAAAACTCGAAGTACTTTTCCAGAGTGACCTTGTGGTCGCGCTCAAATAAGTTTCTCGTGATCGTTACCTTGTGAATACGATCGATCCGAAAGAGCCGCATCTCGTCATGGCGATGGCAGTATCCGAGGAGATCCCAGGCGTGGCCACGAAAGACGATGAAGTAGGGATCGACCAGCCGCACACCTTCGCCGGAGGAAACCGAATGATAGTTGATTTCCAGAACAACGTCGCCATCAATAGCCTGCCGCAACAACCGCATCGTTAGATCACTGCGGGTACTGTCGGCAGTCACCTTCGGCGAAAGCTGCATCCGCGAATGCTGTTTGCGGATATGCTCTGAAAGCTGGCCGTTCATAGCCGCATCTATCTTGGCGGTCACGCTCTTGAGTTCGTGCGCGTGGGATTTCATTTCCATTAGCGGCGAACCCTGGATCGCCGCCCGTAGCGCCAGATATTCATCGGCGGTCAGATTTAGAGGGGGCAGAAATGCGCTGCCCAGCAGACGATAGCCTTTATCGTAGTAGACCGGCGCCCCGGCTTCCCCTAGCGACTGAATGTCGCGGTAGACTGTGCGCTCCGTCACGCCGCACTCACGCGCCAACTGCGAGGTCGTCATCACGCGATTACTGCGAATGAGATTCAGAACGGTCAATAGTCGGGATGACTTAGTCATAGTGATCAATACCTCACAAAGATGTTCGGTGTCTCACCCTTCAGAGATTGGCATCGTTGTCATAGTCAAACTAACCATTCGGCGGAGAACGTCAAGGATTTTGTCTGTATCCTCACGGTATGGTCTGTTCCCCATACTTCAGTTGCCAATTTCCGGCCCGCGACTTGCCAAAATGGTCGCAACTTCTTGCCGCACATGAATGACGAAAAGCTCACACCCGTGGCATGATGCTTGCGCAGAGTAGGTCGGCAAATCGCTCTAAGCGAGGGGAGAGTAAAAAATGAAGAAGCTGATTACGGTTAGGTGGTTGCTACACGGCAGCGAATTACTGGTGATTGTCGCCGGCATTTTGCTTGCCGGATGCTCCATTAAATCGCCTCAGGCGCCAAGCTGGGATACAACGCTCAGATTGCCGCTCATTAATAAGACATTTTCTTCCGGAGAGCTGTTTGACAAGCTGGCCGACGACGATATCAAGAAGGATTCGGCCGGAAATAGCTCATTCTATATTGCGAAGAATCTCGATTCGGTATCGATCCAGAATGTTCTTTCGGTAGCACCGTCCTCTTCGGAGTTCGAAAAACAGGTTGGCCTGATCACGGTGGCATCGCCATCCGCGATGTCTCAACAAATTGCATTTGCGGACATCATTCCCCTCACGGCTGGAGTTGTACCCGACACCGGCATCTGGGTGGAGAAGACTGTCGGCCCGACCAATTCGTTTTCGGAAGCGGCCATAGCCGAAGGGGGGCTTATCGTCACCGCCACGAACAATACCGGGTTTGCGCTCGATTCGCTGATCGGTCAGCTACGCGATCCGGGCACTGATGCGCTTATTGCTACGTTCGTCGTTCCGTCCGGATTGGCAGACGGCGCCTCCTATCTTGATACTATCTCACTTGCGGGCAAGACTATCCGCAACGAGAGCGACTTCGACATCTTCTTCCACACTCAAGGTGGATTGGCGTTGTCGCTGGCGGATCGCTCGGTTGATTTCGCGTTCAATTTCACCAGCAATCTCAAAGCCAGCTCCGTTACCGGCAGAGTCGGTGAATTCACCAATGAATATGACAATCATGCGGCGCTGACGGATGACATTCATTTACAAACCGCCGCATTTGCATCCGGCACGCTTGAGTTCATCGTGGAGAATCATGCCGCAGTCAATGCCCAATTGACGATCACGTTCCCCGAGATTACCAATAGCGGCACGCCGCTGACCTTGACCATGCCGGTCAGCGCCAACGGCAGCATCCGTCAGACCCATGATCTGTCCGGTTGGACGGTGCAGCCGCAGCATGACTCGTTGCAGGCGCAAATGGTGGCCGCCATTCTGTCTTCGGGGGACAGCTACGTCACCGTCAATTCAACTGACCGTTTTGGCTTTCGCTTTAGCCTGAGCAATCTGGAACTCGCGTCGGCCACAGGTATTATCTCGCCGACCGACATCAATTGGGACAATCAGCAAGTTAGTGTCGAGATACCGCACGGATTCGAAAGCGTGTCGCTGGCTCTGGTTGAGCTTGAAATCACGGTGCAGAATCATTCGGAGCTTTCGGGGAATGTCGAGATTAATCTGCAGGCCTCAAACGGTAAGCATCTGACGGTAACCGGCAGCGTTACCGGCGGTTCGTCTAGCACACCTTCAGTCAACAGAATTGTCAGTGATCAACTGGCCGATCTCCTCACGCCGCTGCCAAACGCGATCACGATCAATGGTATCGCCACCGTCGGCGACGGTGTTACGACCGTGCAAGTATCGAGTCGCGATTACCTCTCCGGCAAGGCGGTGATCAGCGCGCCGATGGCGCTGAAATTCGACAACACCAGCGTTCAGAGTGATAAGACGCATCTTAATGTCAAAACAGACATCGCCGACCGCGCGGATCGCCTGCAACAAGGTGTTTTTCAATCGACAATCACCAATCATCTTCCCACCGGTGCACAGGTGACGATTTACATCGGCGCCGACTCCGCGACCATATTCACGCATCCGTTGACCACAATCGGCCCGATTGGATTTGATCAAGCCACTGTTGACGGCAACGGCATTGTGACGGCGGAAATTATCACGAACAACACAATCAATTTGACCGCAGAGAATTTGCATGTCTTTAGCAATCGGTCGCTGTACGTCGCGTCTGTGGTCACCATACCGGGAACCAACAACCAGATCGTCCGCGTGCGGGCGTCTGATTACTTCGATATCAACGGCATTGTGGAAATCAATGCCCGCGTCGGAGGGGAGGATTTCTAATGGTACGGCAAAGAAAAGAAATCATTCTGGGAGCGGCAACGCTCGCGATCGTGATAGTGTTCGCCGGCGCCACTTCTCTGGCTCAATCGATGCCGAGCGCGCGCGCGCTTGGCATGGCCGGAAGTTACATATTGGAGTCATCCAATTGCGAAGCAGCCACGGCCAACCCGGCCAATCTGGCGCTGCCCGGCAACAAGCATTTCACGTTGAAGCTGGTTTCGGTGTCGGGACGAGTCGCCAACAATGCGTTTAGTCTGGCGGACTACAATAAGTATAACGGCGCCTATCTGACCGAAAGCGACAAACAGGATATTCTCGCGAAGATTCCCGGAAGCGGTTTGGACATAGACTTCAACGGTGGCGCCAGTGCATTATCGTTTTCTGCGGGATCGGTAGCGCTGACCACGGAAGTGATCGGCGGTGGTAAGGGTAGTCTTCCAAGAGATCCCATTGAGTTGGCTCTCATGGGCAACAAAATTGGTCAACCGGTGAGTGCTGACGGCTCGGGCGGTCAGGGTTGGAGTGCGGTGGCGGTGGGAATCAGCTACGGCCGTAAGATCATAGCCGCACATGGATGGGACGTTGCCGCCGGTGTCAGCGTCAAGTATCTGCAGGGTCTGGCCTACTTCTCGGCGGAAGGATTGTCGGCGCAAGCCGTAACACTCACGACCGGCCTCAGCGGTTCCGGCGGAATGACGACGGTGCAGTCGCTCGGTGGTAGGGGTTATGCCTTTGATCTCGGACTTACCGCGCAAGGCGAGCACGCCCTGTATGGACTTGTGTTCAAGAACCTGTTGGCGTCGCTCAAGTGGAATCGTGAGTTGGAGAAAACGGTTTACACCTTCCATTTCGACAATATCACGGTGGAAAACTCCGGTGAGGATTCGCTCTGGACATCGGAGGATCACCAGGTCGCTATTTCTTCCCTGCAATCACGTCCGCCGTTGGAAATCCAGCTTGGCGCTTCTCGACGCTTTGGCAGTCTGCTGACGGCTGCGAGTGTGACGCAGGGATTTGAGAAATCGGCATTCGTTTCCAAGAATCCGCGCGTCGCGTGCGGCGTGGAATATCAACCGATCGGACTGCTGGCTTTGCGCAGCGGTATCGCCATCGGTGGCAATGACAACCTCTCGGCGGGCTTCGGCCTCGGTCTCGGACTAGGACCGCTACACCTCGACCTGGCCTACGCTTCGGCGTCGCGACTGGTGCCATGGGGTGGCAAAGGCAGCCAGTTTGCAGTCTCGACTATTCTTGAGTTTTAGTAGGAGGAGGATTTGATGAGAAAGCGCAACTTTACAGCTCTGTGGTTTTTCGGTGTTCTGATTATTCTCATAATGGCAGCGCGGGTGTCTGCGATGCCGCCGCATCCGGACCTTGCCGCCGCCATTGCAGCAGGAACGGTCCCGGTACCTTACGCTATTGCACATCGCAGTGACCTTCTGGCGCACGGCGTTGATTCACCGGTCGAGCTTCCGGGCAAGCAAGGCTTGCGCAAGTCT
Source organism: uncultured bacterium (assembly GCA_903903945.1). Lineage (GTDB taxonomy): Bacteria > Zixibacteria > MSB-5A5 > CAIYYT01 > CAIYYT01 > CAIYYT01. Next base: position 32,853 of record CAIVAP010000204.1, read on the forward strand.
GCAAGCAGTGCCACCTCAACCCGAAACGTTCTTTGTGTGCTCGTGGAATTTTCAGACAAAGCAAATAGCGTCAACCCGGAAGATTTCGATACGCTGATGTTTGTTAATCAGGTTGGCACGGTTCGACACTACTTTAACGAAGTTTCGTATAACTCCTATGACGTTGTTACTGTCAACCTGCCTTCCAGCATTGGCTGGCTCACGGCGCCGAGTACTTACGCATACTACTGCAACGGTGAAAACGGTCTCGGCTATTCCTCGTATCCAAGAAATGCTCAGAAGCTGACGGAAGATATCGTCAACTTAATTGATCCCGTAGTCAACTTCGCCAATTATGATAATGACGGCGATGGCTATGTCGACGGCGTGGTGATCGTGCATACCGGTCCCGGCGCCGAGTACAGGGGCGGCGATGTCAACTATATCTGGTCACACAAATGGAACACCCGCAGCCCGATGCTCAAAGACGGCAAGTACGTTTTCGAATACAGCATTCAGCCGGAGTACTGGAGCAGTCCGGGAGACATAACTCTCGGCGTCTTTGTGCACGAGTTGGGGCATTTGCTTTTTGGATTGCCCGACCTCTATGACACCGATTATTCGTCAAAGGGGATTGGCAAATGGTCGCTGATGGCTGGTGGCTCCTGGAACGGTCCGGGCGGCATGGGCGGTTCGCCGGCACACCTTGATGCCTTCAGTCGCATCCAGTGCGGTTTCGCGACTGCCAACAATGTCACCGGCAACGTGACGGGACTGGCGATTCCTGATGTCGAGACCAACAGTTCCGGCGCAATTTTGCGCCTTTGGACCAACGGCACGATCGGCAATCAATACTTCCTGATCGAGAATCGTCGCAAGACAGGCTATGATACTTATCTGCCCTCGGAAGGCCTTTTAATATGGCACATTGACGGGAACGTCTCGGCAAGTGACGGTAACGACCACGAATGGTATCCCGGGCACACAACTACCGGACATTATCTGGTGGCGCTGGAGCAGGCAGACAATCTCTTCGCACTTGAGAAAAACCTGGGCAGCGGTGACGTCGGTGATCCTTTCCCCGGTTCCTTTAGCAAGACATCTTTCAGCGGGCTGACGTCACCATCGTCTAATGACTATTCGGATGCCGGCACACTGATCGCCGTAAGTAACATCTCAGCGGCGGGCGCCACGATGACTGTGGATTTGTCGGTTTCGCTGGTCTTAGACGTGAACGATACGCACGCCGACGCCGTACCGAATAGTTTCGAACTCAGCCAGAACTTTCCCAACCCCTTTAACCCAGAGACTCGGATCAGGTTTGATCTACCCAAGCGCAGTCATGCCATATTGATCGTGTATAACGTGCTGGGTGAGAAGGTGGATGAACTCGTTGATGGTGAATTGCCTGCCGGTACTCACGAATTCGCATGGAAACCGGAATTAGGCTCCGGTCAGTCGCATTCGTCGGGTGTATATTTCTACCGACTGGTCACTGATGAGATTACGCTAACCCGCAAGATGCTGTTGATCAAGTAGGATCGCCAAAACGAAGGGGTCCTGCCCATGCCCGGGCAGGACCCTGCTAGTCTAGATCAGATTCTTCCCTGGAGTTGCCATTCGGCAAATCGTCACCCGTTAAGCTGAGTTCCGCCTCCGGCAATTCAGTTTCGAAGTGACCTTTACCGGTCAACTCCCTTTCGCTGCGCCGTTTGGTTCTCTTCAGCTCCAAATAACACGACTTGCACCGCCTGGGGTCATCCATGAATCCTCTCCCGGCGAAGTATTCCTGGGCGCTGGCAGTGAATACAAACTCCTCTTTGCAGTCAGTGCAGATTAGAATCTTGTCTATAAACTTTTCTTCCATAATTCCCCCCTTCTGGGTTTATGGACTAAACTTCCGCTTCTCTACGAAGCAACCTCGAGCTCCACTCGTTCGGGTTAGTAGACCGATCACTATGTTCTCAAGCGCCTAAAGAACATCTGGCCCACTGTTTTCATTATACCCCGGAGCGTGTTTTTATGTCAACTAAAATTTGTTCGCTGCCCCAAGTTATGCTCAGTACCTTCGGTTCTTTCCCCATTGATGAAAACGACTTGCCTGTGCATTAGCTGCGATAAGTGAGACAACTCTGCGAGAATATTCGTTCCCGCGCAAGCACCGTTGCGCGTCTTGCCAATTGGCTAACGTAGTTTAACCATCTTGCGAATCTCTGAGAAACCGCCCGCGCTGAGTCGGTAGAAGTATACACCGGAAGCCACTTCACGGCCTGACTGATCGGTGCCATCCCAAACAACTTGTCGGTAACCGGCGCCTTCGTAACTATCAACAAGAACTCTAACTGTTCGCCCGATGACGTTGTAAATAACCAGGGTAACATTACCGCCCTGTGGGAGAGCATAATCGATTTGTGTGCCCGGATTAAACGGATTGGGACGATTCTGCGTGAGCGAGTATTGCTTTGGTGTCTGCCCGGAGCCGCTTGCGTAGCTGCTCAAAAGCTGAACAATTAGATCGCCTGTCGCAGAGCCTTCCAAAGCGCCGAGATTGCAGAGTAAGGAAGACAACCCAGCGGTGTAGGGTCGGAAGTCGAAACCATCCGGGAAAATTGGGTTAGCCAGCGGTTGCGCGCCCCCCCAGTTCAGCGCGATAACCAAGAGGTCAGCGGCGTCGACAATGCCGTTGCCATCGGCGTCGGCATAGGTCGAGCGCTTGTCGCTCCATTCGACAGCCTGCTTGGGTCCCCAACCGGTTTCCTCGCCAAGACTGTCGCGGCGCGGTCCGGTCATGCTATAGAACACTCCGAGTGGCAGTACATCCATCTCGTTGACCCGCCCATCGTTGTTGCAGTCACCCGGGTAGACAGCAGGTCCGGTGACGAACCAGAAAGTGTAATCGTCCGTGGGCGAACCTTTTCCCTTACCATCTCCATCGCTATCGAGAGAGTTACCGGCATGATCGCGCACCGTCCCTAGGAGTTTCGCGTCGATAGTGTCATAAGGAAGATACCGCTGCTGCGGCACGAAGGTAGTTTTCGTCTGAGTGCTAAGGCGCACGGTTCCTCTGATATCGGCGTGCAGTCTGCGAGATTGTGCCACAATTGATCCGGTGGTCACGGAAGCAGGGTCGATTGACTCGGACAACGTGAAATCAATGCTGGAACCGATCAACACACCGACGGCGTTGTGTGCCGGACTTGCAGAAACAACAAACGGAGGTTTGCGCTCCGGTATGACATTGGCTTTCAGGGTAACCAGCAAACTCGGCAAGGCAGGATCGTCAGAGGTGATTGTCATGAATGCAGACTTTTCACCCAATGAGGTGGGTATGAGCTTGACGCGGATATAGAAGGAACCGTTCGGTTGAATCAGCCCTGAGACCGTGTCAAGAACAGCGAACTGAGGATCAGTGGTAACGACATCGGTCACATGCAGATTGAGTGGATCGATCAAACCGGAGACATTGCGCACTCTGATCGAATCGATCGCCGAGGTGTCGATTTGTACCGAGTCAAAGACAATTCCGCCCGCCGACAGTCTAATTAACGTATCCGGATGAGAGTTGAAGTCCCAAATCAGAGTATCGACCGGCAGATTGGAAACGGACTGCGCAATCACACGCAACTGATAGCTGCCGGCAGCAAGATCGCGGGACAAGTTGGCTGTGGCAGTGATCGTATCGAGGGTTCGTGCCGTTGTCGGGTTGAAATTGACAGTGACTGAGCCACGTCTCGGCGTCGGACTAATCGAACTGTTCAGTGTGATGTTCCGGTCGAACAATCCATACAACGTGTCAATTTTGGCTCTGAATCTTTGCTGCAGGCGATTAGTAGTGTCGGAATCCATTTCCCTAAGTTTGAAACCGTACACGGTAATTAGGCTCGAAAGCGTCTTGGTCTCTCCTGCCCCACATTCGTTGGTCGCCGTGAGACTAACACCATAGATTCCCGGCTTTGCATAGTTGTGATTCGCTACTTGCGTTGTTGCAGTATCGCCGTCACCGAAAACCCACGACCAGCCGGTGGGGTTGTTGGTCGCGCTACTTGTGAACGTGACGGGCAAGACAGAGCTGCCGCGAGTCGGGTCGGCATCGAAATTGGCAACTGGTACACCAATCACATTGATCGTGTCGGTCACGGAATCGGCTCCGCAAACGTTAGTCGAAACGAGCTTCGCGATATAGATCCCAGCCTGCAGATAGACATGCATCGGCGAATTCTCGGTGGACGCAATTCCATCGCCGAAGTCCCATGTGTCGGTAAGTGATCCTCCGGTGGCGTTGTTCGTGAAATTGACCGTTAGTGGAGGACAACCTTGTTTGACATCGACCTGAAACGCCGCACGCGGTTTGCTGTTGATGCTAATCACTCTTGCAGCCGTGGCGGGTGCCAGATCATAAGGGCAGAAAAGTTTGACGCTGACTGTGTAGTCCCCGGCGATTGCGTACACTGCCTTTGGTGCAATCGGCGGCGCTGTTACGTCAGTATTCGGGAAGGAATCCACCACGCCGTTGCCATAATCCCAGATTGACATAGTATAGTGCCCGACTGATGTGTTGACAAATTGTACCGGCTGCCCGACACAGAGTGTCGACGGCGGCAGGAAATCGGGAACGAGATCGCAGGTTGTGCGCTCGAAAGGACCGACATCGATCTTTCCAACCACCCGGGGGAAACCGTCGAAGTCGTAGGCATAGGCGCCGGAAGGCAGGGCCGCACCGGCATTGATCAATCGCGAGGTATCCACCAGGTGGAAATCGCCTTTAGCCATGTCCACGAACTGCGGATTGACACCATCGAAATTGCCCGCGGCGATGGGGCAACTGTTTGTCGATTGGGTGGACGGCAAGTTACCAAAAAAACAGTTTCCTTGAAATACGGCGCCGGCATAACGGACCGCTGTAGTTGTCATCGGCACCATACAGGCGACAGCATACGGGGTGTTGCCTACGAAGATGTTGTTGATCAAGGTCTGAGAACCATAGCTGGCGTCGGTTACCAAACCGCCACCATACGCGCGAGTCGAAGCGTTGTTACCATAGACAAAATTGTTGGCGAATAGCACGCTGTCAGCTCCTAGATAGACGCCACCACCGTTGAGGGAGGCATAATTGCCGATGATCAAATTGCTTTGTATAGGAATCGTCCCCGTACCCGCCGTATCGGTCTGCACCACGATGCCACCACCGAGCGTCGCAGCGTTGTATTGAATTCGATTGTTCCAGATTCGAGGCACAGAATTATGACAGAAAATGCCCCCCCCACTGCCACTGGAAATATTGGAGTCAATCAGGTTATTATGCAGATTTGCCCGAGAGTATTCAAGACGCAAGCCAGCGCCACTAACTCCCAATGACCCGCCATTGCTTCGGACGATGCAGTTCTTGATTTCCGGCGAGGAGGCAGCAATTGGCAAGCCACGAACCCACACACCGAGTTGGGAGCCGCCACGAATAGTGAAACCATCGAGTACCGTTGACCTCGGCGCACCGTCACGAAAAAGAATCACACTAATGTGGCCAGTACCGTCGACTACCGTAGTTTTGGCCCCCTTTTCACTCCTGACGACGACCGCCGTCGTGCCAAAGGTGAGAGAGTCGTTGTAGACGCCCGGCCGCACGACTACAGTATCGATGACGCTTGCGGAAATCCGAGACAGGGCATAGCTGATCGTGGCAAATGGAGCCGTTTCTGACCCCTGATTCTTGTCGCTGCCCGTAGTGGCTACCCAATAGCTTTTTCCCGTAACCGATGGCGCTGCCGTCAGCAGCATCAGACCGCAAACAAGTGCCGCAAGATGTCTCCGCTTAGGACCCAAGGATTTCCACCTCCCCGTTCTCGATATATATTTGTCCCTGTCGAGGCAGCGCATTTCCCTGCCAGTCAATCAATCTGAGATAAGCAGGATCGATCGTCACCGACGAGCTGCCAACTTTTTTAGCAACATATCTCACCGTCGCAATCAAACCAGATCCCGTAACGCCCTTCGGTTGCTGGTCGCCCTGCATGACGTAGCTAACAGGAAGATAGTGCGGGTACAGTTGCACGAAGAAGAGCGTATTTTCAACTGTTCCCAGGAAACCGCCTGCGTCGGCGCTGAGGAACTCTATGATTGACGAATCGACTTCCAGCCGCAGTGATATGCCAAAAAGCGAGTCAACATTATAAACTTCGACGCTCAATGTCCCTTCCTGGCCGATGCTGGAGATACTGCTGTAAATTGGCGTAATTTTGATCATGGGCACCTGCGGCCTCATATAAACTGACACTTCCGTGACGGCGCTGGCGCTGACGTCCGCCGTGTCGGCGCCGTAATAGAGTGCGGTTTGTCCGGCGTATGCTGTTAGAGCGAACACGCGATTCATTCCGAACGGCACTTCAACTTCGGCTCGCACGACACCGTTGGTGATGTCCAAATCCTGAGTCATTGTCGTGAAGCCGCTGCCACTGATCTCTAACAGAACGCGTGAGACGTTACTGCCGATACCTAACTGTTTGAACGACGCTCCGATTGACACATTTTGCGAATTATCGGGATTAGTCGGCGTCGATGCGCAACCACCGATCGTGAGGCTTGCTAAACAAAACAGCAACAGACCAATACCGAAACGTCCGCTCACAGTCTTATCCTCCCGCCAATCGACAACTCGTATGCTGAGATTGAAATGCTGGGGTGCTGCATAGCATCTTTGTTGGCTTCGCCGGACGACAGTACCAATCTGGTCGTCAACGCGAAGCGATCACTCGGATCGCGATAATCGATCCCGACACCAAAGCTGAACAGATCAGATTTGCCGAAGTACTTTTCTGAGGTGATCTCATATTTATTCGCCGCCAATAGGCGATACTCCGTCAGCATCGTGAAGCTCCATTGTGGTATGAAAGTATAGGTTGCACTGCCACCAAGTATCGTCTTATTGGCGTTGGACTGTCGATCTTCTGTGCGCAAAGCATCGCCGAATTGCAGCGAGTTTTTGCTGCGCAGGATTTCCGCCAGCGTGGCAGAGATCGTCCCGTCATGGAAGTTGTATTTGCCGGTAAGCACGGCGCTGGCAATGCCACCGGCTTTGAAGATTTGTTCCGAGCCGACCTTGTCAGCAGTATAGACCTTGTAGGACAAGTCGAGATCAAGGCTGCTCATTCTGCCAACTGCACTCGCGGAACCCTGAACGACAATTACATCACCGGGGTTGTAGCTGTCTCCATTTTTCAAGTAAGTGTAGCTGCCGGCATACGTGTAGCCGATTGAACCACCGTAAAGCAACCATTCGTACTGCGAAGCACCGCCGACCTGCAGAATCAGACCGACGCCGCCCCCGAGTTGCTTGAGAGGTACGTTAAGATAGTCGTCAGCGACCAACTGAGCAACAGCCGCCTCGGTGGAGTTATAGCCGGTTTTGCCGGTCGGCAGGATCACACCCGCAGCCACAAACAGACGATCCTCGGAGAACGAATGAAACACACGCAAGGTGGTCAGTCCGAGTGAAGAGACGTTAGTGGCAGTATTTCCATAGTCGAGCTTCGAGCGGCTTAGAGCGCCGTTGAGATGCAACTCCCAGTGCGGCGCCATGGGCACAAAGACAGAGATTGGAGCAACAGCCTGAGTCAGAATCGTGTCTTTACCGCCATCGCCGGCAGTTAATTTCCAATGTTGAAAAATGATTCGGCCGTTGATGCTTGGTGGCGAACCGTAGATGATTTGCGCATCGGCAAGCGGCGACATTACCAGGGCCAAGAACAGCGAAACCAATATGGTGAGATGACGGCAGGTCATCAACGATCCGTCCTCCCCGTAACGACTACCCTACCTCGAGACGCCTGCGGTGTTGTGTAAGGCGTGTCTTCTGTAGGAGTCGCGCCGCGTGTAGCATCCTGAAGGCGCTGAAGGATTTCTCCCTTGTTGTTTTCTTTATTGTCCTCGGTGGTCGACTCCTGTATAACCAGACCGGTGATTTGCGACAACGGCTTCATGGTGCCGCTGTAATTCGACAAACCGGAGTATCGATCAAGCTGCTGCTTGGCGAGGTCGAAATGCGGATCCTCCGCCAACGCCGTCTTGAATTCCGCCTCCGCCAGCGGATACAGCCCTTGATCGGCATAATCAAGTCCACGCGAAAACGCCAGCAGCGCCAAGAAAGACTCGGTGGGGGATTTGTCGATCTGGTTCTTGATTGCCGGCGTGATCTCATAACCGAGTTTCTGAATGATTGAAAATACCAGCTTTTTCTGCATGGCAAATGACTCGCCTAATTTGCCCTCCTGACGGCCTGGATACTCCGCCAGTCCGGGTCCAACATCGATGATGCCGCAGTCGATGCCAACGCGTTCGCCATCTAGTTGCGTCACATGTCCGGTAATAATCTTGGCGGCACCGACAATCTTGCCGATGCGTGGCGCGTAGAACTTGTCGCTAAACTCTGATTGACTCAGCTTCAATTCGTCCTGCAAGCGCGTCAGTTCCAAGCGTTCAACCAGTTTCAGATCGGGAACGTAAGATAGGTCGGTGTAAACCAACTCCGCCAGCCCGCGTCCAAGTGGTTTAAGCTGCGGCGAGAGTGAGTCAACATTAAAGCGAATGATCGCCACACTGTTCTTAGGGATCTCAGAGATTTTGACTTTCTTCTCGTTGCGGACCGCCTGATCGACTACCTTCTGAAGCTCATTATCTTCGATCCACCTGAGCCGATACCTGACTTCCTGCGTCAGTCGATCCTGTTTGCCGAATGCAAGATAACTTTGGTAAAGGTTCTTCGCCTGATCAAGTTGTCCCTTTTGTTCATGAATCATGCCGCGATAGACGACGCTGGGGGCATCGTTGGGATCAAGCATACTGGCCTTGGTCAGCGCGGTCAGAGCTTCGTCATAGCGCTCAAGCTGAAAATAGGAGATTCCCAGCATGCGCCAGAGTTCAGCTTTGTCCGGTGATTTCTCCAGTTGTGCCTTGTAGCGCTCGACCGACTTCTCGACCTCGACCGGCTTCTCGGAGCCGGCGTCACCGGCAGAGATCGATGGCACCGAGAGCAACACCGCGACAAGCACAGTGATACACCAGACGGGGAATCCCACTCTTATTGATTGTCCGATTTCTGCTCCAATTCCACGCGCTGCTGCCGATCTTTTGCGAGGGCAAAACTCGGAGAAATCTTGATCGCTTCGGCGTATGCCTTCTTCGCTAGATCCATCTGCCCTTTCTCCTCGTATGCGACACCTCGAGAATACTCGTTTAGCGCGGCCAGATTGACATTGGGAATGTTGGCGCCGGCCTTCTTGATAGCCTCGGCCTCGACACTGAAATAGGCCAATATCTGTTTGGTCAAATCGACGGTCAACTTGCCGATATCACTTGCCTTACCCTCAATCGTAAACTGCTTTTTCGGCAGGGTGGTTTCGGTTTCAATGACGCGTGCATCGATGCGAAACTTGTTACTGGGCATGTTAAAGAATGTCCCGAAAATGAAATTCTGGGCGCCAATCACCTTGCCGACCTGAAGCTTCTGATCTTTGTCTGCCAACTCGGTTTGGGAGAGCTTGAGTTCATCCAGCACGTAATTGAAGTGTTCGCGCGACGGCGAATAGACTGCGCCGGAAGACTCCAGATCGTAACGAAGCATTGCGGCAATACCGATTCCCACGTTCTTGACCTTGTCGGCATCCTGAAACGAACCATTGTCAAACTCGACCACGGCGACACTCAGTTTGTTCTGTCTCTGACCGGGCACAAACTTCGTTTCACCGGCAAACTTAAACCAGACCTTACGAAAAAGCGACGGCTCCTTGTCGCCATCGAAATCAGTGTTGGGATCAATTTTCACCAATGTCGCCAGATATTGCTGCGACATATCCGCCTGATCGTTCATGGCCAACGCTTTGGAAAGCCAGCGAATCGTTAGGATGCTGTCACTCTTGGACAACGCGGGTCTAGCGAGCAATCCCGTCGCCTTGATAACAGCGTCGCTAAACTGCCCCTTGCGGTAAAGCTCACTGATATTCTTTATTTCCCCTGCAGCGTTCTCCTGTGCGAGAAGCGGCAAAGCCAGCAAAAGACTTGCCAGTACGGCAATGAACACTGTTCTCATAATCTGCTCCTTTCAGCAAATTTACATATCTTCATATTCAAGCGCAACCGATTTCATTTCTTCCTCAAAACAAACTCGATCAGCGTATCACGGCTCAAGGTCACGAATCTGGGTTTGCCCTCGGTGCGATAATTCTTGTGTTCCACCCAGATCTTGTGCGTGCCGTTCATCAGCTTGGCCGAAAACGGCGTCTCTCCGTCTTCGATCTTTTCGCTATCAATATAAACTTGCGCTGACACGATGTCACCGGGATTGTCAGCCACTAGTGAGGTCACAGTCAATTTGCTGGTCAGGTCGCTGAGTGTGAATGAGCATTCCTTTCTGTCATTCTGAATTTGCACCTGATTAGTCAGTCTGCCCAAATCAGTTGCCACGGTCACTTCATACATTCCCGCAGCCAGTTTTTCGAACACCAGTTGACTCCCTTGATAGCCTTCTCTCTTGCCGTCGAAGATAACCGTCACTGGTTCAAATCTATCGTAGTTGTCCACCGTCACCGCCACACTTCCCGTCGCGGCCGGACTGACCTTCTCATCCGAAACGACGGCTGTCGAGTCAACGCGATGCACCTCGACAGGCAGGATGGGCGCAGCCAGAGAGTCCCGTGATGCCGCCTCATAGCGTAGCGCTTCGCTCTTGTCGACCTGGCTGGCACTCGCCGAGTTCTTCAAGACGGAAAACAACGCGGCTGCCTCAGTATAGCTCTTCTGGCTGAACAGAGTCCGACCTGTCGCAAGCGAATCGGCGAACGTTTGTGCGCTGGTCTTCGATTCGTCGCCGCCACGCGTTAGCAACCAGATGACTGCCATAACGATGACTGCGAAAACGGCCAAAGCCGGAATCAACATCCTCGTCTTAGCACTGGCGACCTTGGGATGTGTCGAAACCGCAATCGTTTTGGCGAACTGGTTATCCCTGGCGACAACGGTAATCTCTGACCCCGATTTGATCCGAGACAAAGCTTCAGACATCTCCTGAGCATTTTGAAATCTCTTCTCCGGCTTCTTCTCGATCGCCTTCAGAATCACCTCTTCCAGATCCCTGGAAATGCTTCCCTTGAGCTGACTGGGCGCAAGGGGCGCTCTTTCGAGATGACCGGTCATGATCTCATAGTCCGAATCCGCTTCGAAAGGTGTCCGTCCGGCGACGACCTGATAGAGCGTTACGCCAACGGAATAGATGTCACTACGGTTGTCGATGTTCGTGCCTTTGATCTGTTCCGGAGACATGTACAAGAGCGAACCGGCGCCCGTGCCAGTGCGTGTCAACTTAGCAGCGCCAGCGACCTTGGCGATACCAAAATCGGCGATCTTGACCTCACCGCTGCCGGTGAGCATGATGTTTGACGGTTTGATATCACGATGAATCACGCCGTTTTCATGCGCGTAGCCGAGTGCCGAGAGAAGCTGTCGAAAAATCGACACAATTTCGTCGAGCGCAAAGACACGTTGATCGCGCAACAAACGATCCAGTGTGGTGCCGTCGATGTACTCCATCACGATAAAGCTGACACCGTCGATCTGATCATAGTCGAAAACGCGCACGATGTGAGTGTGCTCTAATCGCGCCAGTGCCAGGGCCTCTCTTTCGAAGTAAGCCGCCAGCACTTCATCGGAAGCCACCTGCGGATGCAGGACCTTGAGCGCCACGCGCTTCTTCAGCCGCGTGTTGTTAGCGAGATAGACGGCTCCGAAGCCCCCCTCACCCAGCTTGTCAACAATTTCGTATTTCCCGAGTTGTTTAAGATCCATAACCTTTGTACGCTTCTATTCTCTTGATAATACGAAAGTTATGAATACCGAGAGTGGCGCCGGAGTCAACAAAAAAAGCCTAAGCATAGCATGGAAGCGAATTCACTCGCAAACAGGAACGCTCGCCACTCTCTGTATGAGAGACGGGGCGAGCGTCGAAAATCAAGAGAGTTCTGGTTGACTAAAACGGTCTACACGGTGGTTGTGGACCGCCGCTGAAGATATAGGCGATCAGAAACACGGCGTCAGAAATGTTACCCATGCCATCGCAGTTAGCATCACCTGCCGCAGCGACAGGCACGGACGCCGGACCTCCACTAAAGATGAAGGCTATGAGATAAACAGCATCGCTGATATTGATGGCGCCGCTATTGTCAGCATCCCCCGGCTGCATAAACACGAGCGTTGTTGCGGTATCGGTGTCCGTAACACCGGTCATCGACCTTCCGATCGCTGTAAGGAATACGGAATCGACGGTAGCGGGTAAAGCCAACGGCGGGCAGGTTACCGATACCGAGACCACCTCTGACGCACTGGCAGCAAGCGACACGCTCGCGCTTGACGGAGTCGGGTTCCAACTGGCTCCGTCGGAAACGGCAAGATCGAAAGTATCAGGCACTGTGCCGACATTGTGCACGCTGAACTGGAGTGTCGCAGACTTGTTTGAATAAACGCTATCATCCGCCACCGTCGTGACAGCCACGCCATACTGAATCGCTGTAAAGCTCGCGCCATAGGTATAGGTACGGTCGTTGAGAGATTGACTGACGTTACAGATCACGAGAACGGCATTAGTGAAATCCTCCGGATCGGTAAGCGTGTAAGAACCGTCGCCATTTGCATCTAAGGACAATTGCGACTCCTGATAGACATCCACAGCGCCTGCCTTCCACGCGAGAAACTTGACGATCCAGGGCGTGCTATTGTTGCCGTTGAAAGTCACGATGAACTGGCCGGAACCGCTGGGCAGATTAAACCTTACATAGTTCGCCCCCATCGCATCAGGAGATGAGCCGGATGCCGGCCCTTGACCCGACACGGGATAGGTGGTGTGTGTTCTAACCGTTGGGATCAGCGGATAGGACGCCGCATCAGTATAGTGAAGACCGTCGTTGCGCGAACTAGTGATGAAGTTCCAGACACAGAATTCGGCAAACTGAGCATTCAAAGTCGCTCCGTGGGTAATGAGAACCGAAGTCAACGCAGGATAGGAACTGGCACTGATGCACTGGTTCCAAAGTTCCGGCATGATCGTGTCGCCGAAATTCTGCGTCAGGTATTTTGGCCAAATAAACGCCGCGTACAAATGAAGATTAGCCGTGGAATTAAGTGAATAATCAGGGTAGCTGAACCAGTCGGTCAGGTAATTGTAGTTGTCGTTAACCGGATCAAAGACGTAGTCCTCCATCCAGGTAGACGACGCCTCCATAAACCAGGTATCTTCAGTGTAGTCATACGCGAATTGAATAGCGTGATAGTACTCATGGGCAACCGTCACCTTGGCGGCCCCCTTCTGATCCCCGTCGGGATCGTCGTTCGCTGGGAAATTAAGGAAATTGCGGTGCACGGAAATGTAGCTGTAGGCGTCATTCCAGAGATTTGGTCCCGCTCCTTCTGACTGTGTGTAGCCGTAGTAACTCATTTCCTCGGTGTAAATGTCATATCGGGAGTCCCCCCCCAGAGTACCGTCCGATGGCGGCTCAAATTGAGCGAGCGTAATGACCTCCGCACGATAGGAACTGTCAGCATAACTGCCCAGCCACTCGACGTAGTCGGGAACACCGTTGGCCGGCGCGACATCAGCCGTGGGCACGGCGTTGGAACCGGTAGTACTGTAGTGAATCTTGAACTTGCCGCCGGGGCTGTCATAGGTGTAAGTCGCCGCCGGCCTCGCCAGCAGAGCTTTCAACACCAGCTGACCGGATGCGCTGATCTCGTTCCATTTCCGCTGTGCTTCAACCAGGATATCGGTAGCGCACTTCTGAGTCTCGATGACCGATGACTGAAACTGCACTGGCAGTGACGAAGGGTTCTTGACCGATCGGACCTCCAATATCAGCTTCTCCTCAGCCGTCACAATGCCCTGCTGATACGCCTGTTGAATGACTTGATATGATGATCTTGCGGCAAAAAGTGACGATGTGAACAAAACCGTCAGAAAAACCAAGCCCGAAATGCGTCTAAGCAAATTTTCCTCCAATCGACTTCTGGTTGCATCCTATTTCTATCGACACGGCGCCGGGCCGTGACTGAAGATAAATCCGATCAAGTAAGTTACGTCGCTTATATCATTGTTGCCATCACAGTTGGCATCCATGGCTTCCCGAGGTTGTGGAGGCGGGCCGCCGCTAAAAATGTAATGAAGCCCTGCTACCGCGTCCGAAATATCAATCGAGCCGTCGTTATTGAAATCGCCCGGCAGTTTCCAGTACACGTGATACGAGTAATTGTATCCAGATCCGTAACTGGATGTAACCCCCGGAATGAAAATGACGCGAAGCACATTCTCGAAATGAGGAATGTAGATTTTGGCGTTTGTTCCCTGAAAGGCAGTCTGAATGAAGTCAGCATATCGACCCGAACCATAGTCGACTATATACCCCAGACCCCAAGTGGCGGTAACCAGACCGGTGAAGTCGAAAGTCAGAATGCCACGCATGCCACTATAATTATTGATCACGATGTAGTTGGATGCAAACGGCTCCGGCGGTTCAATTGAATTTCGATCCAAATCGGGGACAGTCTCAGAATACCGCATGACGTGCACTTGCGGATAGTCGGCGCCCGATGCGAAAGTGCCGGGGGTTGCTCGATCGCCAGTGTGATAATTCCAGATCAGGAACCGAACAAACTCGTCCTCGAGACTGCCTCCCAGAGTATCCAGTACATGGTACCAAGCGCCAATTGCCGAGTTGAAGCGACATTCGGTCCAAATGTCACGCATTATCTTAGGGCCGAATCTCTCATGAAGAAACTTGGGCCAGATGAAGGCAGCATACTCATGATTGCCGGTTTCCTCCAAACCCACTTGGGGAATCGTGTAGAAATATGGCAGGTAGTTATAGTTGTCGTTGACCTCTGGACATACCATATCCTCCATCCAAGTCGAAGACTCCTCCATGAAGTAGATATCCTCACCTACGTCATAGGCAAATTGAACGGCATGGTAGAACTCATGGGCAATCGTCACCTTAAGAGCCCCAAGCGCGTCTCCTTCCGGATCCTGATTGGGCGGGAATCCGGCGAAGTTGTTGTGAACAACGATGTGAGAGGAATAATCATTCCAGGCATTCGGTCCCGGCAATTCCGCCTGAGTGTAGCCATATACACCGACATTCTCGAAATATATGTCGTATTTGTCGACGCCTCCCCCCACGGCTCCATCGGATGGAGGGGGCAAGTGACCGAGGTTCAGCACTTCATAGCGCCAACAGGAATCAGCAATGATCGCGCCACGCTCGACGAAATCAGGGATGTCATTGTTATTATTATCGATCAGCGGCACGGCGTTGCTGCCGGTTATGTCATAGTGAAGCCAGAAATGGCCCTGCCCCGACTGACAAACCTCCTGTGTGACCGGCCGTGACAAAACTTCTTTGTAGGACTTATATCGATCAGAATCAGACAGAATGACTTTCATCGCTTCCCTGACTTCATCTGTCGCACATTTGCCCGGGACAGCAGTGACGCCTTGATATTTCGTTGGCAGCGCCGCCGGACGAACAATGGCGAGCGCCTTGTAAATCGTCGCTTCATCCGGGCTGATAATACCCAGCTTGGCATCCTGTTCGATCAAGGACGTTGATGAACCAGAAGTCCATGAAACCAGCGCCAAAAACACAGAAGTGGTAGCGAACAAAAAGATGCGTTTCACTCGTGTAATCGGAATCATACAAGTCAACCCTGGTATGTAGTCTGTGACATCAAGACAGGTACCGACGCCATTGTAATCTAGCTTCTTCTCTTCCTAGGTCAAGTACAAACTTGGCAACAGCTTATCCGGATCCTGTCAAGCGTTTTGTGTAAATTGGCAATTAGGCACATCCTGATGTTGGTTTAAGACATAAGCGATTACGCCATAGACGATTCTTTCGATGCTTTGAGTGTTGTTGAAGGAGCGCATCGGGATCAGGCGACGATTGA
>CAIVAP010000205.1 GCA_903903945.1 uncultured bacterium
TGGAAGCCTCGAAGAAAATTGCCGCCGATCTGATCGCTGACGCGAAATCCGCTCTGGAGCCATTTTCCGATCGGGAAGTGTTCTGGCAGTTGGCGGATTACATCTTGGAGCGTCAAACATAATGAACGGGTTTACCGGTTCTGAGTATGATGGATAGATGACAGACTTTCTTGCAAACCTGAAATCGCCGGCTGACCTCAAAAAAATCCCGCCGGAATCGCTCCCCGATCTGGCGGCGGAAATCCGTGAAACACTTGTCGGGGTGCTGTCTGAAGTCGGCGGGCATCTGGGTGGCAATCTGGGGGTGGTCGAGCTCACCATAGCCCTGCACTACGTATACAACAGTCCGATCGACAAGCTGATCTGGGACACGGGTCATCAGAGTTATGTCCACAAGATGTTGACCGGCCGCAGTGATCGCATGAGTACGATACGCCAACAGGGAGGACTCGCCGGATTCGCCAAAATCACCGAGTCCGAGCATGACATCTATGGCGCCGGCCATGCTTCGACCTCCATCTCGGCGGCATACGGACTGGCGGTCAGCCGGGATCTCGCCGGCGAAAAGAATCACGTGATCGCAATCATCGGCGATGGTGCTCTTACCGGCGGGTTGGCATTTGAAGGGCTCAACAATCTCGGCAATTCCAAACGCAACATGCTGGTTATTCTAAACGACAACTCGATGTCGATCGACAAGAACGTCGGCGCGCTCTCCGAATACCTGACGGAACTACTAACCGATCAGACATACAACAAGCTCAAGGCGACGATTTGGGAAATGACCGGCAGGTTGCGGCACGGTTCGATGATTAGAGAGATCGTTGGTAAAGTAGATGAGTCTATTAAAAGCATACTGGTGCCGGGTGTTATTTTCGAGAAGCTCGGTCTGCGATATTTCGGTCCGATTGACGGGCATGATGTGATCGGTCTGGTGAAGACCCTCGACCACATGAAGGCGCTGCAGGGTCCATTGCTGCTGCACATTCGGACTAAGAAGGGGAAAGGCTACAAACCCGCCGAGGATGACGCCTGTTGTCTCCACGGCGTTAGCAAGTTCGACAAGGTCACCGGCAAGTCGGAGAGTTCCGGCGGTGTCAGCTACACGTCCGTTTTTGGCAGCACGATGATCGAGTTGGCAGAGAAGGACAAGGATCTGGCAGTTATTACCGCTGCCATGCCGACAGGGACAGGCCTCTCTGAGTATGCCAAGAAGTACCCCGATCGTTTTTTCGACGTCGGCATCGCCGAGCAGCATGCAGCAGTTTTTGCGGCAGGGCTTTCGCGAGGAGGCAAGAAGCCGGTTTTTGCAGTTTACTCGACTTTCTGCCAGCGCGCATACGACCCCATTGTTCACGACATAGCCTTGCAGAATTTGCCGGTGTTGTTGGCGCTTGACCGCGCCGGTTTGGTTGGCAACGATGGTCCAACGCACCACGGTTGTTTCGATCTGTCATATCTGCGACCGATTCCGAAAATGGTGATCTGCGCTCCCAAGGATGGCACTGAGCTAAAACAGCTCCTGCAACTTGCCGTCGAAAGGTTCGACACACCGATAGCGATTCGCTGGCCTCGCGCCGACATTCCCGAAGGGCAGTTGCAGGAACGCGCGATGTTGGAATGGGGTTCTTGGGAATGTTTACAGGAAGGCAATGACGGTGTGATTCTGGCCGTCGGCACGATGGTCGACCAGTCGCTTAGGGCGGCGGTATTGCTTGAAGATCAAGGAATACATGTCACAGTGATCAATTGCCGGTTCGTCAAGCCCTTCGACCTTAAGATGCTCGAAAATCTGGCGGAGAAGCACACCAAGTTTATCACCGTCGAGGAAGGCGCGCTCATAGGCGGATTTGGTTCCGGGATCAATGACTGGCTTACCGACACCGCACGGAGTCATATCCGGTTGTACCGGTTGGGCATTCCCGATCAATTTATCGAACACGGTAATCGCTCGGAGTTGCTCAAGATGATTTCTCTGCATCCCGAGGGAATTGCCGGCGCCGCTGCGGGTTTCATCAAAACCGAAGGCAAACATTCGCTCAAGATAAAAACTGAGTCCCAGGCGATTACAGTCGCAAACAGGACGGAGCAGGTGAGAGCGGTTGCAAAGGACAAGACCTGATGCGCTTTGGTATTGTCGCTAATCGCAAACGGTCGGGGGCAACGAAAGTTATCCGCCGTCTACTCGCGTGGACGCAACAGAATGGCCATGACTATCGCGTCTGCGAAGAGCTGAAAGACTTTGTCGATTCACCGGAGTTGATATCCAAGGGGGAGGATCTGGCCAAGTATTGCGACTACATCATTTCGATGGGGGGTGACGGCACATTGCTATCGGCGGCCCGCGCCATCGGGGCAAGTGGTATCCCGGTACTCGGCATCAATCTCGGCTCGCTGGGGTTTCTCACTCAGGTTGCTGCCGAAGATATGGAGCGCAGTCTGCAGGCCCTCGTGAATGGCGAACACCACATCGAACCGCGCATGCTATTGACGGTGGCGATGGATAGTCGCGAAGACGCGAAGGAGGGAGTCGCGCTCAATGACGTTGTAGTCGACCGCGGGAACGTGGCGCGTTTGATTCAACTCGACCTTTCCGTAAATGAAGAGTTTATCTGTACCTACCGCGCTGATGGTCTGATTATTTCCACACCGACCGGTTCAACGGCATACAACGCCGCTGTCGGCGGCCCGATCGTCAATCCCAAGATGAACGCCATTATTGCCTCGCCGATAGCGCCACAATCGCTGGCGGCGCGTTCACTGCTGTTTGATAGCGGCGATAAGATCAAAATCAAAGTCACCTCCGGGCATCACTCAGCGTTGATGACCCTTGATGGACAGGTATCGATTCCTCTGAAGAATGGCGAAGAAGTGGTGATCAAGCGTGCCGCTTACACGACGAACCTGATCACATTCCCGCAACACTCATTTTATGCCATTCTCCGTAACAAGCTTCATTGGGCCGTTTTGCCCGTCACGCAGAGCGAATAATTCAGCAGATTTGGAATTCGAGAACTGTTGAAAAACCGATAGTCATTCAGGCGTCGTCAGGAATCCTGAGATTGTCCCATAAGTTGGGCCGCAGACACCTCAGAATAAGGACAGGTTATTCCCCCTTATTAAAGGGGGACCAAAGGGGGGGTTGTCTTTCTTCTTGGCGGATAGGCGCTTACAATCCCCTTGGTCCCCCTTTAATAAGGGGGAAAAATCAATTTACTCATCGCGCAGTTCACGAAATCCAGCCTATGGGACAACCTCTCCCTTCCTGACGCCCTTGACTATCTTGCTGATTCGGCAGGAAAGGAGAGGTTGTCCTACAAGTCGGCTTGAGGCGTTGTAGGTGCGAATTTATTCGCACGTAGCACGAAGTGAGAGAAAACACTCCTCCACCAAATTTCTCCGGTACAATCAAGAAGGATGGATCGAAGTTGTGCGAATAAATTCGCACCTACAACAGTAACGCCCCGCTGCAGCTTCTGGGACAACCACAGGATTCCTGCCGGCGCGCTCAATTCAGCAGATTGGGACCTCGCCCGTAAGTCATTTGGAGGTTTGGTCGGTCAGTAACCTGACGGATGTTCCTTCTCTTGCGCAATCAGCGCCTGTTGATTAGGTTGATTGCGCAGGAACCGAGCCAGAAGACGCACAGTCGAGGTAGTTATACAGCCATGCGGCAATCATCAGTAATAAGAAATCTTGTCTTATGCGTGCTATTGTACGCGGTTTCGCTTGCCGCTGCCGAAGAAACGTACCATCCCAACCGGCTGATAGTGCGCTTTAGGTCGCAGCCGGCGACGGCGAGTCTGGCAGCAAGCGCGCAAAATGCAGGTGCTGCCGAGGTACGCCCGATTCTTCACCGTCTGTCGGGCAAGAATGAGGCAGCTTTCGCGGCAACGACATATCTATACGTGTTCTCCGATTCTACGAAGCGTCTTGCCGCCGAAAGCACATTGTCTCGCCAATCTTACATCGAATCAGTCGAACGTGACTATAGGATCGAGTTGTTTTATGATCCGCTGTTCGAGAACCAGTGGGGCTTGAACAATCAGGGCCAGCGCTACCTCGGCATCATCCGTACCGGGGGCAATCAGAATGACACGTTGACGTACAAGACCGGCAGCAGTGGCGCAGATATCAAATGGGTGTCGGCACAGGCCGCCAGTACCGGTCGGCACAAGACCCGCGTCGGTGTGATTGATACAGGTGTTGATTACAAGCACCCTGATCTGGCAAATCACATCTGGCACAACACCGGTGAGATACCGTTTAACGGCATTGACGATGACTTCAACGGCTATACCGACGATTACTATGGCTACGATTTCTCCGGCGACGTGGAGACTGGATTCACCGTCGAACCGGATCCAGACCCGATGGATCAGATCGGTCATGGCACACACTGCGCCGGAATCATTGGCGCCGAAGGGGGTAATGGAATCGGTGTCGAGGGGATTGCTCAGAATGTCGAGATCATGTGCCTCAAGATTTTCCCCAACGCCTTTATCTCGGCGATGACCGAGGCCATTGTTTATGCCGTTGACAATGGCGCCGAAGTGATCAACGCTTCCTGGGGTTCACCATATTATTCTTCGCTCATGGATGACGCCGTTAAGTATGGAGTTGCCCACGGCGTTCTTTTCGTGGCGGCCGCAGGAAACTCCGGAGCATCGACACCTTATTATCCGGCGAAGTTCGGCTGGGTCTTGACGGTTGCCGCCAGCGACTCGCGTGATCGCGTAACCGCTTTTTCAACCTTCGGCAACTGGATTGACTTGGCTGCTCCCGGGCTGGACATTCTGTCACTGCGTGCGGCCGGCACCGATTTGTACGCAACGTCTGGTGAGCCGGGCGTGCGCATTATTGATAGTCTCTATTATCTCGCAGATGGTACGAGTATGGCGGCGCCGGCTGTTGTTGGTGTGGCGGCTCTCCTCCTTTCGGCATCACCCGGGCTGAGCGCTGACAGCGTCAAGCAGTTACTTTGCGGTACAGCCGATGAAATCGCCGACCCCAACGGTGATATTCGCCACGGGCTTAACGTTTATTCCGGGCATGGGCGGATCAATCTCGGTCGCGCTGCGCAATCTCTGGCTGATGAATTTGCCGAATTGGAGGCGCCCCAGTTCAATGCTCTGCAACAGGGGATGATCACTTTCGTCGGCTCAGCCTATTCAGCTACGGGTGGAACCTTCATATTGGAGGCGAAACCGCCATCAGCAAATCTCTGGATTTTGATCGCCTCGGGAAGTGCCGACAAACTGCGCGATACTTTGGGCGTTTGGAATAGCTCCGAATATGACGGCAGAACTGAGATCAGGCTTACTGTCGGGCACAATGTTGTCTTCACCTCGTATCTTCGGTTGGTGAACAACCAACAAATCGAAATCGTCTCACCGGCAGAGGGCGACACGGTCAGTTCCTACGCCGAAATCATCGGCTCGGCATCGCTGCCCGGGTTTCAGTCGTACGAGGTCTCTTACTATGCTGACGCCAATCCAAAAACGAAGAACCTGATTGCCTACTCCAACGAGATAGTCTATTGGTCCCAGTTGGCGGAATGGACGGTCGGTGCTTTGCGTCCCGGTTCCGGGGTGCTCAAGCTCACGGTATCTTCCGAAAACGATGTCTTTGAGATTTCGAAGCGGATACGCATTGCCAGCCTCATCGCCGAGGGCTACCCGAAAACGTCGCCGTCGCGACCGCATAATGCTACGGCGGTTGGCAATGTCGATGGTGATCCGGCACCCGAACTGGTCACCGGATCGGCGGCAAAGATTATTGTCAACCACTTCGCAGAAGGACGGCTGGAATCATATTATCCATCCATCGGCACATCGTGTCAGTCGGCGCCGGCGCTCTGGGATTTTAACAACGACGGCAAAGATGAGATTGTAATGGTGACTGATTCGGGCGTAGCGATCATCGACGGCGAAGGAAATGCCTTGCCGGGCTGGCCCAAGCAGATTGTGATTGGTTCGCAATATGATGGCTATCCAACGCCACTGATTACCGATATGGACGGCGACAGTTCTATGGAAGTGCTACTTGTCAATTCCAGCGGAGAAATCTGGTGCTGGCGTTCGGATGGAAGCGGCTATTTCCACTCCAGTGGCGGGCTCTTTGCCTTGATCTCCACTACAGGCGAAGAACGCACTTTTGCCGGTGAGTTGGTTCCATTCCTCTTTGCCTCCGACTTTAACGACGACGGGTATCAGGACGTCGGTGTACTCTATTCCGCGATCGGCAGAAACGGTCTATACATGTTTTCGGGCAAGAATGGCTGCCCGCTCTATCCTGAGAAAGGCGCCCGTGTGCTCGCAACTGAGCCGCCTTTCGGAGGCGTGCTCGCGGATTTCGACCATGACGGCCATGCTGAGATTGCGTTCGTCCATCGCTATGGCGGCAGTCTGACCCAGATCGGCGCCAGTATTGTCCGGTCTGATGGTTCGTACTTGCCTGGCTGGCCCAAGAGCTTTGTGGACAAGATTCAATTTCTATCCCCTTATCCGGCGGCAGCCGATCTTGACCGTGACTCGCTGCCGGAGTTGATTTGTGTATTTAGCGCCATAGACGGTGGCGAGTTGTATGTTTGGCACGGTGACGGTACTGCGTTTGCGAACAACACGTTGGGACGTAATGATGGTTTTCTCGCCGGTACTACCAATTCTTTGTCAAACCCGCTCGTGCTTGATGTGGACAACGATGGCCAGTACGAAATTGTTTCGCGTGGCGGCGCGACCCTGATCGGGAAGCCTGAGCGCATTTTTTCCTGGGAACTCGATGGCACTGTTACGAGAGGGTGGCCGATCTATACCTATGCCAGTCCGTCCGTTGTCACCTATTCTCTGTTTACTCCCGCAGTCGGTGACTTCGACGACGACGGTTTGTTGGAACTATACATGCCTTCCAGCGACCGGCAGTTCTACTGCTGGGACTTGCCGACTGTCGCTTCCGACAGTGCCATAGCATGGGGGAGTTATCTGTATGACAAGCGCCATTCGGGGACGGTCCCGTTTGCGCGCCCGACAGTCCAGCCACGGCCACGGCCACCTGTACCATCAGGATATCGGCTTGCCCAGAATTATCCCAATCCGTTTAATCAAAACACGGTGATAGAAGTCGACTTGCCTCAGACCGGCGATCTTGTTCTCGATGTCTTTAATATACTCGGTCAGCGTGTCGCCACAGTCTTCCACGGAGCCCTCGATGCCGGGTTCCATCGCTTCGACTGGAACGGATCCGACTATGATGGGCATGCTCTGGCATCAGGGATCTATTTCTACCGACTCCGGTTCGGAAGCCGCATGGAAACACGCAAGATGGTGTTGCTAAAATGATTCCGACTATACGACACATTGCACGCGCTATTGTGAAGAGTCTGCGGCGAATCAGACTCACAGAGAACGCAACCTTTGTTCTGATCCTCATGGTTGGTCTTGCCGCGACAGCCTCCGCGGCTTTTGCGGACGCGACTCCCGACCGTTATGAGCAGTTGGGCGCCTTGCCTCTGGCAGGGGTCAAGTCATTTGACGTCGAAGGCACAACCATTAGCTTGCTCTTTGACCAGACCGTCGCGCTTTCGAATTCCGCACTTGCAGGCACGCGAATGTCGGTGCGTTCTCTGACGCCCTTGCGGCAATCGTACGATAACTGCATGATGCACGATAGCAGACTCATTCTCTATTCGCGCAGCGGCGCACTCGGTTTGGCTCGCGTCGGTGTTGACACGTTGGTTGTTGTCAACGAGCAAACACTCGGCGATTCGATCTTTTCGGTTGCGATCGGCGGCGACTATCTCTATCTGGCGCAAGGCTTCGACGGTATCAAGATTGTTGACATCGGCGACCTGCAAGTCCTGCGCACTGTTGGAAGGTCAGACCACGGCGGTTACTATTCTCAGCTTGCGGTTCGCGATACTTTGTTGCTGGCCGTTGACCGGCTCAACGGGGTCGATGTCTTTCGCATCCGTGACAGCGCGTTGGTCTATCTCCGCACACTTCTGACGGACTGGCCGGTCATTGATTTCGCCTTTGATGGTAGCACAATCCTCATGTGCTATGGCAACGAGATAGTCAATAGACGACAACTCGACGGTAGTCAAAGCGTGTGGGACATAAATCTGGAGTTCGAGCAGCGCGTATTCCATCTGGAAGACTTCGGGAGGTGCGTTATCATTGGCTTCGACAACGGCATGCTGCAGAGTTATCACCCTCGAGCCGAAACCGCGCTTGGGTTTTCCCAGCTTGCATATCCTGCCAAGAAGATTCGGAGTGCCTTGGATGACTACCAGCAACGATTCTGCTATGTCCTCGACGAAACGGGAAATCTGACCGGACTTCTCGGAGAGGAGTTGTCGCCGGCAAAGGAACTTAGGCTGACCGATCTGCCCGTAGCGCTGGTCGCCACTGATAGAGGGCTCGTCATCTCCCGCGCAGGAAGGGGATTGTTCTTGCTAAGCTTCGAAAACGGCGCGGTGACCGAGGATTTGTTCTTTGAAACCGGACTTGGGTTCACCTCGCTCTGCTATACGGGTTCGCTGCTTTTCGGTAGTGTCGCAAATTCCGATTCTGTAATGGTCTTCGACCTGTCAGACAACGCCGTCGATCCGTTGATGGTTGTTGACATTGGTGCGAAGGCAAAGCAGCTCTATGTTCATCGGAGCGGGACATACAGCTATGATCTCATCGCTATCAGCACGGAAGGTGCTCGCTCCGTAAATATCAACGTCAAAGATCGCAGCACCAACTTCCTCTGGCAAACGTTGTCGCGTTTTCCGGTAAACAGTAGTTACTATGACGAAGGCTCGTTGGTTTTATCCTCCGAGACTGGAGATGTCGATTCCTATTGGCTTGTCTACGGTTATCCCCAGCCGGTACTGAGTGGCAGCGCAGTGGTTTCCGTATCGCCACGCTCATTGCTGATGATCGATCTTCGCTTCCTGGTCGTCGGTTCGGAATCGGGTGTAAGCTTGTTTGAACATTCACTTTCTCAAAGGCAATTTAGCTGGATCGGTGACCTGTTGCCGATCAGTACCGTCTCACAATTCCTTTATGATCCGGCTACGCACTTGTTAGTTGTCGCGAGTGGGGAGGATGGCATTCGCTATGTGGATCTCACCGATCCGTACCACCCAAGCGCCGTTTTCCCGATTCTCGCTTCCGGCAAAGCCACTGCCATTTCTTTGTGGGGCGACCGACTCTATGCGCTCGAATCGGATGCTATCAGGTGTTACCGCTCGGTGTCGGAAGAGCTTCAAGGCTCAGCAAGCAGCCTCTTCGTTTCCGAACCTTTCCCGAATCCTTTCAACTCTGGGACTGTGATCGAAGTCACACCTTCCGACGCGAGCAATATCTCTTTTCAGATCCTTGATATTCTGGGGCGTGTGGTTCGTGGCGGAGAACTCGACGGCCGCGCGTTCGGCAGTCGGATTGCGTGGGATGGGACCGATTCCAGCAGCCGTCCGGTCGCTTCGGGAGTCTATTTCCTGCGTCTGGTGGCTGGTAAGTCGGTGAGTGTTCGTAAGATGTTGCTAATCAAATAGCGGTCTATTTAATTGCTTGACTCTTAGTTTGATAATCATATAATTCGTGCAAATTGACGGGTGAGGAGCACGAATGAAACTAACCAGAGTACTGTCGGCGACATTGATCGTCGGAGCATTTTTGCTTTCAATGGTATCGCTTTTGGCGGCCGACAAATCGACTGAAGTGGGTCTCATCAAAGACGGCATTTATCACGATGCTCGTTTCGGTTTTTCCGTTAAAATTCCGGTCGAATGGCGCGAAGCTAAGCTCCGCAAAGAACCTACATCGGAGAGACTGCTGTTGGTGCAGAAAAAGCCGAAAGTCCCGCTGCGGTTGCAGAACAGCCCGGAAGCGGCGGTCAAACCATCGGTCATGATCTTCACGGATTCGACTGCGATGTCGCCGCAGGCGTTTCTCGCTTTTTTGCAGGCCGACACCGGCAAGACTGAGTTCAGAAGCCGTATTCTTTCCAAGTCCGTTCTTCTGGATCAGGGAACGCCAAGTGAAATCCAGATATTGAAGCAGACTACCGTGAAAATCCTGGGTCAGGAGGCTATCAAGTTAGGAGCGCGCTTGGAGTATACCGTGCGCGTGGAGAATCCCGGTACGTCGGCGATGATTCAGGTAAACGGTTTCCGAGCGGGCTACATCTATATCGTCCCGTTTTCTGGTTGGCTAATGTATGTCGAGCAAGCATGCGAGAACGAGTATCTGGAATCTTTGCAACCTGACTTCGATACGATGATCAATTCGCTGACTCTTGAAAGGGCGGGGAAATAGAGACTATGGGCGGCAGAACTAAGACTACAACGGCAGCGAACATAGGTTCTGATTGCCAGGAGGCTTGTCATGTGGGCGGTTAGAATGCTTCTGATCATCATTTTCATCATCGTCTCGATCGCCTTTTTCATCGCCAACGCCGGCGAACGGGTCGAGGTCAACGTCCTGCAAACACGCTATCTCGATGTGCCTTTGATGATCGTGCTGCTGATTGCGTTTGGCATCGGGATGGTGGCCAGTTTCCTAATCGCGGTTACCTATTTCTTCCGTATTTCTTCGGAAGCCTCGGCCAACAAGCGCATGATTAAGCGTCTGCAGGCTGAAATCACCGCTTTGCGCAACCGTCAAATAGATCAGATCGATTCGGTGTAACGTATGTTTGAATTGAGCATGTATTACTATATCGCCGGCTGCTGCGTCATCTTGCTGCTGGCGATACTGGTCAGTTTTCAGGTTCGCCGGCGCAAACGCGAGCGACAGCAGGACCGCACGCTTTATATCAGCGCTCTACAGGCGCTTCTGGAAGGGGACGAGGTCGGCGCATTCTACAAGCTGAAAGAAACCGTCGCGCAAGATACGGAAAACATTGATGCCTATTTGCGGCTGGGCAAGATCCTGGCCAACCGTGGCAAGATCAAGCATGCGATTCAAGTGCACAACGAGCTTCTGCTCCGCTCGAATCTGTCGCCGATTCAAAAGAAGGCCATCAACAGTTACTTGATTGACGATTACGTTCTCGACAACCAGATCGGCAAGGCGATTAATCTGCTGCAATCGGAGTTTGAGCGCGATCCCGGTGACGTTCAAACCGGTGTCCGGTTATTGGAACTGCTCGGCAAAGAAAACAAGTGGGAAGAGGCCGAGGAGATTTCCGAGAAGCTTTACAAACGGGACCGCGAGCGCTTTGCCAGTGTGGTCGCGGATGTGAAGATCAGAGTCGGCGATCTTGCGGAGGAAGGTGGCAAGGGTCGCAGAGCGCGGACACTTTACAAGACCGCCTTTCATCTTGACCGAACCAGAATCGACACCTGGATCAAAGTGGGTGATTCCTATGTCACCGAGAACCGGCTGGAGGACGCTATCCGCAGTTGGATGCACATTGTCGAGTCGGCTCCAAGGGAAGCGCATCTCGTTTTCGATCGGCTCAAGCGGGCGTTGTTTGAGGTTGGCCAGTTTAACCAGATGGCCGGTATTTTCGAAAGAATATTGGAACAGGATCCGGGCAATTCGTATGCGGCAGTCTCATTGGCTGAGTTGTATGAGAAGAAAGGCAACCTGTCGCAGGCGGAGGAGTACTACCGTCAGGCGATCGACAGTAATCCGCAGTTTGCTCAGGCTCGTCTCGGGCTGGCGAGGCTGTATCGCGAACGGGGAAGAATTGATGAAGCCCTCAA
>CAIVAP010000206.1 GCA_903903945.1 uncultured bacterium
CATGGTGAACATCTTCTCGCCGGCGATGATTTTTTGCAGCATTTTCAAGGTTTTCTCAGCCGGCGAATGCATGAGGTCGTGCGTGTTGTACGTCATGCGCATAATATCGCGCTTGAATTCCATCGCATTCCGCCCCTTCGCTCCGGGGAGCCGCTGTTTCTTCTTATGCAGCAGATTGTATTGACGCTGATACTCCTTGGCCTTTTCGCGATGCGCCAAGTAGTATTGGCGTTGATAGTCCTGCCGCAGTCGCTTGGCCTCTTCCGGGGAAAAAGACTCTTTTCGCCTGCGGCGCGTCTTAGTTAATGTAATTTTTGCCATCCCCGCCTTCCCTGGCAACAAGGTTAAAAACTCAATCAAATGAGAGAGCCACTCACCCATGACCACCTCTCAAAAACTTCCAGTTGCAACTAATTTAACCCGTGTAACTTACCGTGTCAACAGTTTTTTTTGCGAAAGGCACACTTTTTTTGAAAGAAAGTGTGCCTCCGGTAAGTCATTGTAGTAAAGTGCCTTCCATGGACACTAAGAGCCAACGGGCTCAGCTTATCATATTCCACCAGTCGCGAATAAACTGTATTCGGTTGATGAGCAGTGAAATACGTGCCATCACCGTGTACCCGAAAGTTGCGCCAAACCCGATCATCAGCGTGTAGATTCCCAACCTAGCGGCTCCGCCCCAAGCGCCCTTGTGCTCCTTGGAAAAGAAGAAGTAAATCAGGGATGATATTGTACCGAGAATGACAATAATATCCCAGATACTTTGCGGAACACCAAGGAATCCTGAAGTAGACCAATCGAATCCAAGCCCAACGACTGTTCCACGAAGCTGTGTCAACACATTGTTCTTCATGGTAACGGGAATGGCAATACCACTGGAAATACCAAGATAGAGCGCGAGCGGATAGCGACTGATCCACGCATACTTGCGCGAAAATCTCGTCCACATGGCAATGCCAAGCAGCGCAGGAATGAGATAGTAGAGTTCGTCGAATTTCGGTTTCCAGGTGTTGAACTCCGCTCCCGTAGTCGGGTCATTGGTAAACACGAACAAGTGGCTGAAGAGATTGGGATTAATACCGTTGTAGTAAAGCAGAATGGCCCAGTAACCAACAGATACGCCCACGACCAGATGCTCGGCGAATTTGTAAAAAGGATTATCTTTGTATAGAAACGAGAACAGGCAGAATGTCAGCAAAATACCGACTGTCGTCCAAATCTGTGTGGCCATGCTAGCAGTCTGTTCCATTATTCGCTCTCCTGTGTCTGGGCAGTCTTGCGTCTCCCAAGGAAGTAAGCCAGGTTTCCGATGATGATGAAGATGATAATCACAACATGCGCGAACACCTGTGCTTTCATCGCATCTGTCGCTGAACCAGGGTTCTTGCAGAGTTTCTCGTACTCTGCCGCCCCTTTCATGCCTCCGATGATTCCGAAAACCTGCTTCGACTGATAGTAGGGATAATAGTCAGCCGCCATGACACCGGTCATCGCCAACGCCAGCTTCACACCATAGCGCGCATTACCATCGGCTACCCACATGTCGGAAACGTTCCCCGCCGACAGATTGATGACAGCTTTGACGTTGTCGTAGTTCTTGATTCCCCGCATCATCGGAATTGAGTCAAGAGTGGTGCCATAGTAATCCTGCGGAAAGGGAATCCGGAAGTTCATGCCCATGCCAAGTATAATAATACCAGGATAGGGTTTGTAGCCAAGGTAAACATAGTCGATCCCACGCTCGGGCTTGAACCCGTGGTAGATCTTGCAGGAATCTGCCACGTCCCTGACGATTTCTTCAACCATCTGGGCGCCGGTTGCTGACAGAGTCAATGTGATAACCTTGAGTTTCTTGGCGTAGCACTGCTCCAGCATGGCATAAGCCACTGGATGCAATTCCGCCATCGAGCCCGGATCATAGTCGAGAGAAAGCAGGATATAGTCTCCCGGTTTCAAACCTTCAATAAAGTCGTAAATCTCCCTGACCTCCTTGACAGGTGTCACGGGAACAGAAAACTTGACAAAGGGAAGAATCGGGAGGATTACGAAGATCGCCAGTACCAGGAACACCCAGCGGCGATCAAGAGCCAGTAGCTTATCATGAAATGTCATGCCATTCTCCTCTCAATCCTTGCCCAAATAGGAACGTTCAATACCCAGCACAATCTTGAGGGCAGTGGCAACGCTGCCGAGGCCGACGCCGATTAGGATTGCGCGTTTGGCGGCCATATTTGGCACCATCAGCATCCAACTTCCGATCTGGTTGATCGGATCGGCAAGCGGTCCGGTCGGTATCACTCGTAGCATCAACAGGAGAGCGGCAACAAGCAGCACCGTGGAAACGGCGGAACGGGCGCGAAATGCACGGTAGGATGCCGACGCAATATAGAAGGCGAGCAGAGAGAAGATGGCCGCCTGTATGGGAATAAAGATATTGTTGTATAGCTGCCGAAATATCGGGCCATTCAACCCGCCCATAAAGGACAACCCACAGAACGCCATGCCGAACATGGAAACCAGCGTGACAACGCTGTATTGCCAGTCCTCAGCGCGACGTTTGATCTTGTTATAGCCCACGTGAATTTGCGACCAGATACCCAGCACCATGGCGAAAATGCCGATCACTGTCAGTCCGTCAAGAGCGACTTCATAGAAGCGCTGTGACGGTTCGGAGGGGACAAAATACTGGATAGCCAGCAGCACACCGAAGACGAAGACCAGTACCAAAGGAATTTGTTGTTTCATGCCAAACCTCCTCACCACCAGGGCGCGTCAAAGGGTTTACTTATGACATCTGCTCCGGTGATCATCCTGAGAGCAAGAAGAGCAACCATGCATACCAGAACGATTGCCTTGAGATAATCCTGCGCCTTCAGGGTTCCGAGAAGCAGTGGCTCTCGGCCAAGATAGGCGCTGGCGGCATACAGTTCCTCACCCAGCAGAGTGTAATCGCAGGCGACGACGAAGAAAGGCAACTGCGAAACCTGATCGGTGCCGGCGATCTGAATCGAACCAGCAAGGACGCCGGTCTCTGCCAACAGCAGCGATTCGGCGGCGAAATAACCAAGGTAAATGTTGGTCGCCGGTTTTTCGCGGAGTATTGTCCCGTTGACGGCGGCGACAAAGGGAAATTGCTGACTCGTCACATAGTAAACGGAGTCTTCTTTGTAAGCGTCGGGACGGCCGGCGTCCGCATAACCGGTTTTCACGGTCTCCTGCGCGATAGTCATGACGACGGGATCACAACACGGGACAATCATCGACGTTTGGTATTCAGCCACTTTGCGTGCCACGCGACCGAGCACGGTAAACGAGGCGATGGTGGCAATGTCTCCGGCAGTCCCGATACCCAACACGTACAGAATCGGTTTGCCCATTTCCGTGGCTCGACCGATGGCTTCGTCAATGGCTTCGATTCCTGCCAAAGGTCGCACGTAAAGATCAATGCCTTTTTTTGCCATGTTGATGAATCTGACAGTCAGGACCAGAAACACAAGGCAGAAGATTAGCTCAGGCACCTTCATAGTATTGAACCAGTCGTCGGTTGCCTGAGCGGGACCGGCAGTAGCGACTGCGCTACGGACGCCGGCGCCAACAGCGTAGACACGATAATACAGGTTAGTGTGCTTAGGCAGGTAGCTGCCGCTACCGGGTTCGCGTTCGCCCCTGTCCGCATACGTTCTGACCCCCAAAACGACAGTCCCGACCTTCTTCCATAATGAATCAGGATCATTAGGGTTGAGAGTACGATAGATGTCGTAACTAATTACGCTCGATCTTCCGGCGCCGTCATCGGGCGAGAGATCCCATGTCACACGGATACCATGACCATCATCGTTGGCCAGGTCACTCACTCTCACATTAGAAGGGGGCGCCGGCGGCTCTGACGGAACCAATGCAGCTTCCGCGGGAGGATCCGACGATGCGGTCTGCGCCAGTAATGCTTGAGATAGGCAAAGTGACAAGCAGGTTAAGAAAAGCAGTATGATGTATTTCACTTCCACCTCGCGTGGCTTAAAGATTACGTCACAATATATTCAACCAGTCTCCGAAGAGAAAGGTAATTCTTCCGACCAGCAGCGAAATTCGCCCCATGACCGTGTATCCAAACGATGCGCCAAACGTGATCATCAGAATCCAAATGCCAATACGCGATGCGACTCCGAAGGCGCCTTTGTGTTCTTTCGAGAAAAAGAAATAGACTAGTCCACACATGACGCCGACGAAAATCACCCAGTTGCTGAGAATGGCGATGAACTGACCGTCTGCCGCAAGCGAGATGTGGCTGACAAAATCCCCCGCACCTTTCCAGTCGACGAACAATGGTATGAATGAATTACTGACCTGGCTGATGAAGTCGGAGCGCAGATAGCGCGTCAGATTGAGGCCGGCGGTGGCGCCGATAATAAAAGCCAATGACCAGCGCGACAGCCAGCCAATCTTAGGCAGCAATCTGGTCAACAGAATGAGGCCAAAGATAATGGGAATATAGATCAGGATGTGATCCGCCCGCTCCTGATAAGGAACATGGAAGAATTCAGAAAGCGAACGGGAAGCCCGCGGTACGAAATTACCGACGATCGTGCTCCAGAAGCCATAGGACATCCAATAGCCGGCGGATATGCCGACATAGAGACTCTCGGCGAACTTGTAAAACGGATTGTCACGGTACAGAAAAGAGAAAATGGACAGGGTCAGGAATACGGCGAACGTAATCAGGAAGCCATCGCGAACGTTGGTAAAGGCGGAATCGGACATGCCGCTGCCGGATCTCGTGATCCAACTGACTAAAAAGATCAAAGCCACAATCGCCGTCAGGATGCGCATCGCAATCTTGGAGGTCATAACTGCCCCCCCTTCTTGCGTGAGCGGAAATAGGCGACGTTGCCGATCACGATGAAGGCGATGATGACAACATGCGCCATCGTCTGTGGCCCCATCATACGCAGCGCCGGCATGCTTTTGTCTTTGAAGCGAGGATACGTCTTGATCAACTCCGCTTCATACTCCGCCGCCCCTTTGGTGCCACCAAGCAGGCCGATCAACTGCCTGGGCCAGTAGGGATAAAGCAACGGCGCAGAAACCGCGGCCGACCCACCGGCCATTGCAACCTTACCCGGATCACCGGCAAACAAGATCCATTCTTTGACGCCCGGCTTGCCACCTCCGACCGAGATCAGCAAATCCATATCTTTGAGCGATTCAACATCCTTGAACATCGGCAGCGAATCGAGTGAGTTGCCATTGGCATCGGACGGGAACATCTTGCGGAAATTGGTGATCACGACGTTGAGCACACCTTCGTTTCCTGCCTTGTAGCCAAGATTGCAGTAGTCTACTCCGTACTTGGCGTCAGGGAACTCCGGCTTGAGCACATCATTGAGACTGACGCTCAGTAGCGACTGTCCGGTTGCCCAGAGCGACATGAAATAGAGCCGGTGCTTCTTTTCGAGGATATGACGAATAAAAGCATTTGCCATCGGGTTGACTTCGGGCGCCATAGCGGGATCGAAGTCATAAGAGAGCACGATCTTCGAGCCCGCCGGGAGGTTCTCGATCTTGTCAAAGACCGATTTGACAATCGGGGTTGCGACCTCACCAAACTCAAGACGAAAGATGATCGCCAGAGCGACGGTTGCGCCGACGAAGACATAAACGATTCGCCGATCAACATCCTGCCCCTTGATGGACAAGTATAGCATCCACAGCAGGCCGCCGCCGATTACGACTGCCGAGATTATCAGACCCATATCAGTTATCCCCTCCCAGATAGCTACGCTCGATTCCCAACAACAGACGTAGCGACATCGAAATTACGCCGAGTGAGATACCGATCATAATCGCGCGTTGTCCGGCAAGGTTGGGGGCGTTCATGATCCAGATAGCTAGATTGGGAACCTGCAGCACCGAGAATTGCGCCGGAATCCAGTTCGTCAACAGAACTCCTAGTGCAGTCCGGCCCAGCAGGATCACGAACGCGGCAACCAATAGAATGGTCGCCTCGGTATTCTTGGCGCGGAATGCACGATATGACGCCGATGCCACATAGAACGCCAGCAGCGCATACATGGTCGAATTGAGCGGTGACATGACATATTGGAACAGAAGCTGGAAGTAGGAACCAGCCTGCGAGATATCACCGGCGATTCCATTAGGATTGCCGATCTTGAACAAACCCGTGACCAACATGATGCCAAATCCAAGTAGCGTCACGACTGAATATATCCAACCCGCAGATTTGCGGCTGACCTTCTCGGCATGAACACGAATCAAATTGCCACCGCCGAGGAAGAAGGCAAAGACGGCGATGATATCGAAATAGAGGGAAGCATCCTCCTGCCAGTGTCGGGCCGACGGTATGAAAACCGATACGACTAACAGCGTGCCAACGGCGGAGAGAATGAGCATCGGAATCTGGCGTTTCATGACCTGTAGTCTTTCCTATCCTGTCGAAAACATCTGTCGAAGCAGGTTCTCGATCCACAACATCGATTCGGAATTCCAAGCGGACGCAATCGTGGTGGCGATGACGCCTACCAGAATGACGATCATCGCGATGGCCTTCCCGACATCAGCACCTTTTAACGATCCCAATTGGCGCGGTTCTCCCGAGAGATATGCGGACGCCGCAAAAAGCTCCTCGCCAATGAGAGTGTAGTCGCACGCCGCCACAAAGAATGGCAATTGCGCGGGCATGGCGGTACCGGCGACCTGAATAGCTCCAATTGAGTTGCCGGTCTCAGCCATGATCAGCGATTCGGCGAAAAACGCACCCAAGAAGAAACAAGCGGCGGGACGCTCGCGTACCATGATGCCATCGACGGCCGCAACGAAACCAAATTGCTCATCGGTAACGTAGTGCACCATATCGTCATTGTAGGCGTCCGGTCGACCGGCGGTTACATAAGCATGCTTGATCGTCTCGCGCGCCGCGGTCATCACCAATGAAGCGCGTACGGGCATGTTGATTTTCGTGTCATATTCGGCGACAGTGCGGGCAATGCTGCCGAGAATCGTCAAACCGGCGATTGTCTGGACATCGTCCATGTCCTGGATACCGGCGACGAAAAGAATCGGGCGCCCCATCTCGGTAGCACGACCGACGGCTTCATCGATGGCTTCCAAGCCCGCGATACGCCGCAGAAACAGTTTGGTTCCTCGTTTGGCACTCTCGATGAAGTATATTACCGCACCGCAGATAATGAGTCCAAGTATCAGAACCCAGGTCAGGCGACCGTCGAACCATTGTTTTGACGATCGCACTTGCATGGACGGTGTTGACATAAGTCTCTCACCATTGACAAGTGCGGCGACTGAGTAGCTATACGTGCTATCATCCGAAACGCTTCTGTCGTCGTAGGTGCGCGTGCCAAAAGGAGTAACTTCGACTGAGTCGCTTGTGCCAGTGAGCGTATTGGTGCGCCAAACCAGAAAGCCAGCGAAGCCAGACAGCCTTTCATAGCCGGGGTCATCCCATTCAACGGTGATCGAACCGCCGGCATCGTTGTCGGTGTCGAAGGCTCTTACTGTAATTGGGCCGAGATCGCTGCTTGAGGGACTTGTGTCCCGTGAATAGACAGAATGAGTCGGTAGTATTGATATGACGAAGAGTAAGGAAGAAATGAAAACAATGGACTTCGCAATGCGAAGGAGCGCTAACATAGAAGATTATTTGACCAGTTTCAGCCAGTCGGTGAGTAAGAATTCGATTCTTCCCAACAGAAGCGACATACGGCTCATGACGGTGTAACCAAACGACGCACCAAAGGTAATCATCAAAAACCATGTGCCGACTTTGGCCACGCCGCCGAAGAGACCTTTGTGCTCTTTTGAGAAGTAGAAATAAATCAGTCCCGTCACCGTGCCGATCAAGATGACGAG
The DNA here is from genome assembly GCA_903903945.1 of uncultured bacterium. Classification (GTDB taxonomy): domain Bacteria; phylum Zixibacteria; class MSB-5A5; order CAIYYT01; family CAIYYT01; genus CAIYYT01. Next base: position 7,882 of record CAIVAP010000206.1, read on the forward strand.
TCTGCCGATCAAATCGTACAGATCGCCACCGCCAAAGGCAACCATTGTGTCATCGACGGTACCGTGAATCTGCGCCATCGCGTTGGTGGTAAAGTATACCATCATCTTGAGACCGGCAGTGGCGCCGACGATAAACGCCAGCGGCCAACGTGCTATCCAACCGATTTTACCAAAGAGCCGCATCAGCATCATTGCACCAAGAACGACACCGCCCAGGAGAACGTAACGCCCCTCATGGACAACACCGATCCAGGCAATGCGGTAGAGACTGTCCCAGAAGTAAGTGATGAACCAATAACCGGCCGAGATGCCGATGAAGATTGCCTCGCAGATCTTGTAGTAGAGGTTGTCCTTATAGACAAATGACATAATGCCGAGAGTCAGCAATGCCGCCAGCCATGTGCTAATCACTGCGCCGTCCATAACCCCTATGCTTCTCCCCGTTTGGATCTTCGATAACTCACCATAAGTGCGGCGTTACCAATGATGATAAATGCTATAACGACAGTGTGCGAGAAAGTCTGCGGCAAGACGTAGGTACTTGCCTTACCGGGCTGTTGGGTCGCCTGCTCAAACTGCCAAGCACCACTCATCCCGCCGGCAAGACCGGTCAATTTGCGCGAGCTGAGATACGGATACACTGACGGCGCTTGCACGGCAGTATTCCCTGCGCCGACCTTTACGCCGTATCGATCGACGGCGATCTGCACCCATTCAACGGTTCCGGGATACCCGGATGAGAGATTGAAGACGAAATCAATATTGCTGAAGTTTTCCACGCCGTTCAGAAGTGGTATCTTGTCATAGTCAGTGTTGTAAATGTCGCGCGGAAACATGCCACGGAAGGAGCTTCCCATCCGCTGAATCACGAATTCATTCCCGGACTGGAATCCGAGATTAACATAGTCAACGCCGTATTTCGGATTCTTGGCGCGAATCTCTGGGTACTGAAGCACCTTATCAATAGACATGTTTGCCTGCTGCGGTCCTTGCGGCCAGAGCCCCATAATGATCACCTTGAGGTCATGTTTGAACGCGTAGGCCATGAAAGCATCTGCTTGGGGCTGTAATTCGGGCGCAGATGGCGGGTCGTAGTCAAAAGCCGCCAGCACTTTCGATCCGGGTGGAAGTTTCGCCAGGGCGTCGTACAGGATCTTCACTTCGGGTGAAACCTTAATGGGCATCTCGAAATTCATGAAAAAAGGAAGGGTAAGCGAGGCTCCGATGAACAAGAAGACAACGCGCCTCCCAATTAGATGACCCCTGATCGTCAGGACTAACACCCAGACAAGCGCAATACCAAGCAAGATAGTGACGATCACGGAAGCTGTCGGCGAGATTACCAGTGGTTTTGGCAAAATCGCTACAACGATGATCAGCGCCGCGAGTATGAGCCAGGAGTAGTACTTGTTCATCATCATCCCTCGAGGTGCGACCTTTCAATTCCAAGAATGATGCGCAATGAGGTCGAAACAGTACCGAGTGCAATACCGATCATGACTGCCCGCTGTCCGGCCGTATTCGGAAATGCCATAAGCCAATTCGCCCATTGAGAGAATTGCATCCGCTCCGGTAGCCAGCCGCTGAGATAGTCTCCAAGCGGGACCCGCCCGATCATAACGAAAAACGCCGACACCAGCAGCAGCGTCGCTGCCGTGTTGCGTGCGCGGAACGCTCGATAAGACGCGGAGGCGACAAAGAAGGCCAGGATGGCAAACATCGTCGACGAAAGCGGTGTATAGACATTTTGGTAGAACCAGTCAAAGTTTGTCCCAGGATCGCGGAACGAAGTTGCCGGGACACTATTCAGACCATGGAAACCGTCAATCGCCCCGGCGATCACGATCGATAGAAAACTGATGATTATCAACAGCGAGATCGGCCAGTCGTGCGACTTCTTCGAGATATTCAGCAGACAGAGCTTCATTAAGCTGAGTGCACCGAGCCAGATGGCAAAAGCCCCTACAATCGCAAACCAGTCCGAAAAGATATTTTCGAAACGGTTAAACGGATAGTGCGGGATGAAGTATTGCAGAACAAAGGCGACGCCGGCAACAAAGGTGATGATCAGGGGGATTTCGCGCTTCATGTTATTCCATTGGCCTTGTTCAACTCACGTCCATTATGGTAACCCAGTTTATCCCGAACATAAACAGTATCAGCAGTATGAAAATCGCCAGCAGGAATAGCCCTTTGGCGAAGTCCTGGCCTTTGAGTGAACCAAGTAAACGCGGTTCACGCTCCAGATATGCACTGGCAGCAAATAGTTCTTCACCGATCAAAGTGTAGTCGCATGCAGCCACGAAAAACGGAATCTGGGCCGGTTGATTCGTCCCCGCAATCTGAATGGCGCCGGCGTTATTTCCAGTCTCGGCAAGAATCAGCGCTTCGGCAAAGAAACCGCCCATATAGAACATGGCGGCCGGCTTGTCGCGCATCACCATGCCGTCAATGGCGGCGGCATAACCAAACTGATCATCAGTGACATAGTGAACTTGGTCTTCTTTGAAAGCATCGGGTCTGCCGACTTTGCTGTAGGCCTCGCGGACGGATTCTCGCGCGGTAACCATCACCAGCGAGCGCGACACGGGGACATCAAGCATAGTATCATTCGTGGCGCAAATACGCGCCACTCTGCCGAGAATCGTGATCGCGGCGATCGTCGCGACGTCATCCATGTCCTGAATACCGGGCACGAAGAATACCTTGCGACCCATTTCCGTGGCACGGCCGATGGCATCGTCAACCGCATCAATACCGGCGATTTTGCGGACATAAAGCTCTTTGCCTGATTTGGCCTGCATGATGTAGAAGAGAATCGCGGCACAAGTCACGAGCAACCAGAAAAAGACATTCAGACGGCGCATATTGAACCACTGCGCGATAGGCTTGATCGGTCCGACAACTTGCGACTCACTAATTCCGGTAACGCTGGTGCTGTCGGTTAATTTGACTTCGTTGACAGCGGCGATCTTATAATAGTAGCTCACTCCAACAGTATCTCCGTTGTCAGTATAGAAATCTTGTCCCTTCGTTGTCGAGCCGATGCCAACAAAAGGACCGTTGGGCGACTTGGATCGGAGAACAACGTACTTGGTCACCAAGCGCTTGTCATCCGGAGACAACTGCCAGGAGATATCCAGCGCCGAGCCATCATCATTCTTGGTATCTTTCGCCACCACGTCAGTCGGAGGAGCAGGCGATTCGACAGCCGGTTTGACTGCTGCAGCGGAATCTATGGATGTCTGTGAAAAGGCGGGCAAGCACAGAAGAATGACAACCGAGGTCAAAAACAGCAGGGCTTTGAGACGGTCCATTGTTCTCCTGACACTTTAGCCACATCGGCAGCAGTCTGGCACAATACCAGTACTATTCAAATGACGTTCCGGCGACCGCTTTGTGCAATATTATTATTGCCTCAGCGGACACTTCGAAAACGCTGCCAAGTTACGCGAGGTAGGGTGGGGATGTCAAGGATAAAATGGCTGGTAATGCGGGACAGTCCAAATGAATGCGCGGTCAGGAACGGGTTCCTGGCGACGCCGGTTTCTTTCAGGCGTCGTCAGGAATCACTCCCTGACGACCATGATTAGCCTACTGATCCGACAGGAAAGGATTCCTGTCGGCGCGCTCAAAAAGTCGGTTGAACAGGGACTCTAATAGCCGAGTTCTTTGAGTTGCTTTGTATACATCGACGCGGATTCTTGCAACGCCTTAAGCTCCTTTTCTGCCAGTTTCAGCTCAATGATCTTCTCAACACCAGTCTGACCAAGAATAGCCGGAACCCCAATGTAGATATTGCTGATCCCGTACTGACCAGTAAGGTACGCCGAACAAGGATATAGTTTCTTCCTGTCATTCAGCACCGAGTCGACCATTGCCACTGTTGCCGCCGCCGGGGCATAGTACGCCGATCCGGTCTTGAGCAGCGCGACGATTTCGCCTCCTCCTTTAATGGTGCGCTGGCTGAGAGCTTCGATACGTTCCGCAGACATCAATTCGGTAATCGGTATGCCCGAAGCCGTGGTATAGCGCGGCAGCGGAACCATGGTGTCGCCGTGCCCTCCAAGCACCATCGCTTCGGTCTCGGTCTGCGCGACGCCGAGTTCCATACCTATGAAAGTGCGAAAGCGAATCGAATCGAGAATACCGGCCTGCCCAAAAACACGATTGGGCGGAAAGCCTGATACTTTGTAGGCGTGATAGGTCATCACGTCAAGCGGATTGGCGACCATGAGGATGATTGCGTTGGAGGCATACTCCCTAGCTTTCTCGGCCACTGAGCCGACGATCTCGGCGTTTTTCGCCTGCAGGTCTTCCCGCGACATTCCCGGTTTGCGGGCCAGGCCGGCGGTGTGGACGATGATGTCCGAGCCGCGCATATCGGCGAAATCGTTGGAGCCGGTGATCGTGACATCATAACCGCGAATCGGGCCGGCCTGCATCAAGTCGAGCGCTTTGCCCTGTGGCAGCCCCTCGACAACATCTATCAGCAGGACATCGCAGATGTTGTCCTCGGCCAGATACTGCGCCACGGCTGCGCCGACGTTACCGGCGCCAATGACCGTCACTTTCCTACGCATTACTCTCCTCCTTCATTTCCGCGGACGCGACAAGACGACCGTCAAGCGCAACTGAGCACCTGCGAGGCGCTGTCAAGCACGACCGCAATACTACAGTTTATTCCATAGATTCTCAGCAATTCCGCAACCGCCGTATCAATATCCGAACATGGCTGAATCGGCAGGAATTCGAGGTCGGATGCGGGCAGCGTCGAAACCAGCATCAACTTCAACCTCTCCGCTAGTCTCTCCGTGCGCTTAACCTTATGAATGCCCATCAGCATCCATTCAGATTGTCCGTCCACATGCAGTTCGCCGGAAGCCGCCTTTTCCGCCAACTTCATGAATCTGCTGTCTCCCGTCCCTTCGATACAACCGGAGATCAGAAGCACTGTCCCACCCGGTTTCACTGCAGCTGCAACATTCTCATAGGACTTCTGCAACTGGTACAGGTTCCGGTCCAGCGGTGGACAAACGACGTTTATCACAATATCATACGGCGCCGTGACGTTGTGAGCATAATGGATTCTCACAAAATCGCAAGCGCTGTCATACGCCCGATCCCAATCACCATGCGATAAATGAAAGATCGAACCTTGATGGTCACAGACGACTTGAATCGCATAACGACGCTTATAGTTAAGGCAGGATGTCCGATTACTAATGTCCTCCCAGACCGGATTACCGCGCCGCGCCAACGGCTGACTTTGCGGACTTAGCGCCTGTGCGTGGTTGCGCGAGACATCGGCAAATGAAGCACATCCGGGTAGAATAATCTTTCGGCCACCGGTGAAACCGGCGAAATAGTGCGGTTCCACTGAACCGATAATCAGCACCGAATCACACTGCTCAAATAGCTGATTCAATCCGACTGTGTTGACGCCACTACCAAAAATGACCAGTTGACTGTCATCGTACGCGTTGTGAATTCGCAGGCGCGCTTTTGCCTGCGGATACAGCTTGCCGAATATCTGCTGTAGCTGCATCTCACTCGGCGCCCCGTGTAGTCCGGTTGCGATCAGAAAGGTCGTCTTTTCCAACGGCAGCGCGTCGCCGATGGCATTTAGTATTGAAGCGGTTGGCGTTGGACGATAGTGGTCGTTTACCACAACCAGCAAATGCTGTGCGCTCCTCAGAAATTCCGTCACTTCCACCGGTACGATATCGGAAAACAACCAGTGATCTTCCGGAAGCGGCGTCAGACGCTTCTGCGGCAAGTCATAAACATCTACTCGACAACCGTCAGGCAACCCCAATTCAACGTCTTGGTTGACATACCAAATGGGAATCTTCATACGCTTCTTAGACATCCACCGATTGACCGGCTGAGAGCGCAATCAATAATGGGTCATTGCGAGGCCGTGACAGACTCGCAAAGATAAATAATTGGCTCTTTTCGCCCGGCCGGTTAGGCGAAGTGAAACTTGATTTCGACCGCAGCGTTCTCCGGACTATCCGACGCATGCACCGAGTTCTTGCCCATATCGATGGCAAAACACTGTCGGATGGTGCCGCATGCGGCTTCTGCCGGATTGGTTGCACCAACCAGTTCGCGCAAGTCGGCGACCGCATTTTCCTTTTCCAGTGCTATCGCCACAATCGGCGAACTGGACATAAAGGCCACAAGCTCTTCCAGAAATGGTTTGCCCTCGTGTACCTTATAGAACTCACGCGCGCTGGCAACCGTCAAGTGAACCATTTTCATCTGCACGATTTGAAAACCCGCAGTCTCGAGCCGCTCGATGATGCGGCCAATGAGGTTGCGCTGCACGGCATCCGGTTTGATCATCAGCAGTGTCTGCTGTTTCACAGTCTGATCCTATCCTTGGCCTTCTTGCCCTCGACTAAGCCGAGCTGCAAAGCCGCCAAGTTCTTTTCTTCGGTGCCGCGTGGCGCTCTGCGCTTGACGACTTCGATAAGACCCGCTTCGGAGACAACCCCGGAGATGGCACAAATCGCGCCGAGCGAAATAACATTCGCCACCATCGTATTGCCAATTTCATGGCGCGCCAACTGACTAAACGGGATCCCGATACAGCGCGTAGTGGGAACCTGCGTTACCAGATGGCTGTCTACTATCAATAAACCGTTTTCCCTCAAATCGTGGTAGTAGTTGTCGCAGGCCTCCTGCGATAGAGCCAGCAGCATATCAAGCTGCATCGGTTTGGGATAGTAAATCTCTCCCGAAGATATGACGACATCGGCACGCGAGGCGCCGCCTCGCGCCTCGGGACCGTAGCTCTGAGTCTGGACACAGTTTTTGCCGTCAATAGTTGCGACCGCCTCCGCAAGCATCACACCGGCAAGGATCAAACCCTGGCCGCCGGAGCCGGAGAGACGGATTTCATAGCGATCTATTAGTTCGGAATCGTTGTGGGAGGCGCCGGTTTTGTCTGGTTTCGAATGATTAGTCATGCTCATTTCCCCTGCAAACTTTGGATGAGGGCATCGTAGCGATCGCAGTATTCTTCGCGCTCAACATCGCAGAAAACGCCCGTCAGCAACTTACCTTGCACTTTATCCGGCGGCATCTTTGCGGCTGCTTTCAATGGCAAGGCATTCTTCTTCATCTCCTCCAGCATCTTGACTGAATCACCAAGACGATTGAGACGACCAAAGTAGGTGTGGCAATTGGAGAACGCCTCGACCAACGAAAAACCTCGTTTCTGGATACCGTCGTAAATCAACTGATCAAGCTGGGTGACATGATAAACGGTGCCGCGCGCGACGTACGACGCCCCCGCCCCCATCGCCAGCTTGGGAATATCAAAAGGATATTCCTTGTTGCCGTATGGTGCGGTAGCGGCGTGACTGTCGGTCGGCGTGGTCGGCGAAAACTGTCCACCGGTCATTCCATAGATCTGGTTATTGATCAGAATGCAGGTGATATCCATATTGCGCCTACACGAGTGGATAAAGTGATTGCCACCGATTGCCAGCGCGTCACCGTCGCCGGTGATGACGATCACATGCATCTTGGGATTCGCCAGCTTGACGCCGGTGGCAAAAGCCAGCGCGCGACCATGGGTCGTATGCAGAGTGTTGAAATCGAGGTAAACCGGCAGACGCGATGAACAACCGATACCGGAGACCAGTGTGACATTGTCACGATCCAATTCCAGCTTATCGATTGCGCGTATGAGCGAACCCATGACGATACCGATACCGCAACCGGCGCACCAAACGTTCGGGAATTTCTTCTTAGCTCGCAGGTATTTGTGGGTGATATCTGAACGCTGCGCCATTTTACCTCACCTCCTTAATCTTGTTAAGAATCTGCGCGGGAGTGATCAACTCGGAGTCGAAACGGTTGAGACTGATAACTTCGACGTGCTTGGGTACCAGCCGTTGCACTTCATAAACCAATTGTCCCTGATTCAATTCGGCAACAATGACCGCTTCAAGATTCTTGGACGAGAAAATCTCTTTGTACTTTTTGTCATGCGACGGCCAGATGGTGATCGGTCGCACCTGACCGACTTTCATTCGTCTGGCGCGCGCCATTTGTACGGCCTGCCTGGCAGCGCGAGCAACGATGCCATAAGCGTATACCGCAACGTGGGCATCTTCCATGCCGTCAGTTTCGATCTGACAGATGTCATCCAGGTAGCGCATGATCTTGTTGCGCAATTTTGTTAGCTTGGCCAGAATCTCAACCGACTTGTTGGTGGGGAAACCCTCTTCGTCGTGAGTCAAGCCGGTGACGTGGAATCGATAGCCATCACCAAAAGAGGCCATCGGCGATTTGAAGTTCGGTGTGATTTCAAAATGCTTATACCAACTGGCGGGAACATCCGGCTTCTGCCGGTTGATAATCTCCAGTTCCCCCTCTTCGGGGATCGTGACCTTTTCGCGCATGTGTCCCAGCACTTCGTCCGTCAGCAAGGTCACAGGTGTGCGGTACACTTCTGCGAGGTTCATCGCCCGCACCGTGAGATCGAGTGTCTCGCGGACTGACTGCGGTGCAAGGGCAATGGCAATGTAGTCGCCGTGAGTACCCCAGCGCGCCTGCATCGTGTCAGCCTGTGCAACCTTGGTCGGCAGTCCGGTGGATGGCCCGCCGCGCTGGACATTGACGATGACCGTCGGTACTTCCGCCATGTAGGCGTAACCGATACCTTCGACCATGAGCGAGAACCCCGGGCCGGATGTCGCCGTCATTGATTTGGAACCTGCCAATGACGCACCGATGATCGCGCCCACCGAGGCGATCTCATCCTCCATCTGGATGAATTTCCCACCGACTTTTGGCAGCCGCCGCGCCAGTATCTCGGCGATCTCGGTTGAAGGGGTGATCGGATAACCACCGAAAAAGCGCAAACCACCGATCATAGCACCCTCAGCCACAGCCTCATTACCTTGCATTAGTCTTATATTTTCAGCCATTCCGCAGCACTCCTACTTCTCATTAGAGACGATGGCCATGTCCGGACAATGAAGCCAGCAGATGGCGCACTGGGTACATTTGTCGGGATAGGATATAACCGGTTTGCCGTCTCGGTCAGAGGTGAACACTTGATTGGGACAAAAACTGATGCAAATGCCACACGCCTTGCACCAGTGGAAGTAAATCGTCAACGGTCCAGCGCCGCTGCTGGAAGTTGATTCTGTTGTCTGTTGCCCGCTTTCGCCCGGTGTATCCGGCATCTGAATAATCTCCTTGGTCTTCACGGCGCCGCGCGCTTCAAAGTAAGTCGCAGTCGCCGCAGACCGGATAAGTCTATCAACAGTGAGTTATTTCTTCTTCAGTCTCGCCTTTCCCGATGAGCGGGACGTGACCAGCGGCTTGCTCTTCTTTACCTTCGCCGGTTTGGTAGCTTTGGCCTTCTTCGCTGGGGCCGCCTTTCTGATCACCTTCTTCGTGTTCGGCTTGGCCTTCACGCTCTTCTTGGCTGCGGGTTTCGGTTTAGCGATCACCTTCTTAGCTGATTTCTTCTTATACAAAGCCACCAATTTTTTTTCTATCAGATCAGCGACCTCGGCTGGTGTCTGGGCGACCGGTACTCCGACCGCTTCAAACGCCTTGATCTTCTCCGGCGCGGTACCGGTACCGCCGGAGATGATCGCACCGGCATGCCCCATCCGCTTGTCGGCGGGAGCCGTCAACCCGGCGATAAAACCAACCACCGGCTTGGTCACATATTTTTTGATGAACGCCGCGGCATCCTCCTCATCGCTACCGCCAATCTCGCCGATCACGACAATCGCCTCAGTCTGCGGATCATCTTGGAATTCTTTCAGACAGTCGATGAAGTTGGTGCCGATAATCGGATCGCCGCCGATGCCGATACAAGTTGACTGGCCGATCTTCTTGGCGGTCAAATTGTAAACGATTTCGTACGTCAACGTCCCGGAGCGGGATACTACGCCGACCGATCCCTTCTTGTGGATTTGTCCCGGCATAATACCGACTTTGGTAACGCCCGGCGTGATAACACCCGGGCAATTGGGACCGATCAACCGCACCCCCTTGATCTTCAGATAGTTGTACACTTTGAGCATGTCGTTCGCCGGAACGCCTTCGCTAATGCAAACAATGACTTGGATACCGGCGTCCGCAGCTTCATATATCGCATCCACGGCTGCCGAGGCGGGAACGTAGATGACCGACGTGTTTGCCTTGGTCTTTTCTACTGCTTCGGCGACGGAATTGAATATCGGAATACCTTCCAAACCGGTGCCACCTTTGCCGGGAGTTACCCCAGCGACCACGGCGGTGCCATATTCTTTCATCTGTCGCGCATGGAATGATCCATCACGACCGGTGATTCCTTGAACCACCACTCTCGTTTTTTTATCTACAAAGATTCCCATGTGTTTGTCCTTTCCTCGCTTAAGCCACACCGGCCAGTGCGATTGCCTTGGTGACCACTTCGACCATTGTCTCCGCGCCCTGAATCTGCGCCTCTGCCAAAATCGCCCGCCCTTCGGTTTCGTTGGTGCCAGTCAAGCGCACGACAATCGGTACCGACGGCCTAAACTCGGAAACCGCCTTGGCAATACCGTTCGCGACGTCGTCGCAGCGGGTGATACCGCCAAAGATGTTGAAGAGAATCGCTTTGACATTGGGATCGCGCAGGATGATCCGCATCGCCGTGACCACTTTGTCAGGATTGGAGGAACCGCCGATATCAAGGAAGTTCGCCGGTTCACCCCCATAATGTTTGACCAGATCCATCGTCGCCATCGCCAGTCCGGCGCCATTTACAACGCAACCGATATTGCCGGACAGGCCAACAAACGACAGTCCCGCTTCGCGAGCTTCGTTTTCGGACTCTTCCTGCGGAGCCACATCGCGCAGCTTCTCATAATCGGGATGACGATAGAGACCGTTGTCGTCGAGATTGACCTTAGCATCGAGTGCCACAACTTTGCCGGACGGCGTCGTAACCAGCGGATTGATTTCGACCAGAGAAGCGTCCGCTTCCATGAAGCAACGATAAAGCTTCAAAATAATACCGGCCGCCTGCTTGGCGGTCTCGGGATCGGAGTAGACCTTGTAAGCCAACTGCCGTGCCTGATACGATTTTATTCCCAGAATCGGATCAACGTGCAGCTTATGAATTTTCTCGGGTGTCTTGGCGGCTACTTCCTCGATGTCAATGCCACCTTCCGCTGAAACCATGATCACCGGCTTCTTGGCGCTGCGGTCGACTATGATGCCGACATAGGCTTCATGACTGATATCTGTGGCTTCCGTCACCAGCACTTTGCGAACGATCAATCCCTTGATGTTCATGCCGATGATGTTTTCGGCATTGCTGTAAGCTTCATCCGGTGTTGCACAGTACTTGATTCCACCCGCTTTGCCACGCCCGCCAACATGTACCTGTGCTTTGACCATCACCGGTTTCCCGATTTCCGTGGCGAGGTTGCGCGCCTCGTCTGCCGAGAACGCAATCTTGCCCTTGGGAACCGGAATACCGAAAGAGGCAAAAATCTCCTTTGCCTGATACTCGTGAATTTTCATCTATGGCTCCTCAAATTTATTCTATGCCTTGGCCTTCAAGTAAACCCGTGCTTCTTCAAGCAGTACATCGTAGTTATTCTTTTCCGGAAAATCAAGTACCAGCTCCAATAGGTGGTTGAGAATCTCGCCTACCTCTTTCCCCGGCTGCAATCCAAATTCACGCATCAGATCGTTACCGTTGAGCGCCAAATCGGCTAACCCGAAGGGGGGCTTGCGCTCCAACTCCTCGCGGATGCGCTGTTCGAACTCGTCCACATCATCGGTCTTGCCGCCTTTCCCCTGCCCGACAACATCGGCGCGGCGGAGATCAAGCAGGTCGAAAACCAGACCCTGCCCTACTTTGCGGATCAGGCGACGCATTCCCTTGTCCGACACATCGGTAGTAAACATGTGCCTATCGATGAGTATCACTACCTGATCGATAAAATCGTTGGCGTAGCGCAAGCGCTCCAAACCCTTGCGGGCAACGCGTGCACCGTAGTCTTCGTGTCCGTAGAATGTCGCGCCTCCCTCAACCTCCTGCTTGGCTTGCGGCTTCGCGACATCGTGGAACAGCGCCGCCATTCGCACCGTGAGGCTTCGCGGGGCAGCATCGACGGTGAAAATGGAGTGCTCAAATACGGGATAAGCATGAAAAGGTCCCGGTTGGTCGACACCAACGGTGCGTTCTAACTCCGGAATTAGCTGGTTCAGCATGCCGGTTTGCTGCATCAGGATGAGTCCCACGGAGGGTTTGTCCGCCTTGATTAGCAGCTTATTGAGCTCCTCGGCAATGCGCTCAGGCGAGACGCTCTTAATCAACGCCGCGTTTTCACAAATCGCAGCATACGTCTTCGGTTCAATCTCGAAATTGAACCGCGCGGCAAACTGTACGGCGCGCAACATCCGCAGGGGATCCTCAACGAATGAGTTCGGAAAAGTGATGCGAATCAGACGCGCTTGGATGTCCTGTTGCCCCGAAAACGGATCGACGATTTCTCCGGTCGCGACATTGCGCGCGATGGCATTGATTGTGAAGTCTCGGCGGCCAAGATCATCTTCGACTTTCAATTGATGATCAAACTCAACCTCAAAATCGCGATGCCCGGTACCGGTAGAGTATTCTTTTCGAGGAAGAACGAAATCGAAGGTCTCCGAAGAGACGCCTTCGTACGCGTGCTGCGTGAACTTGATCACCCCGAACGACCGGCCGACCAGATCGACTCTGCCAAAACGGCGCAGAATCGAAACCAACTCTTGATAGGGAATGCCCGCAACCAGAAAGTCGATATCCTTGGATGCCGGTTGACCGGGGATCAGCGAGTCGCGAACAGCGCCGCCGACTTCATAGAGTTGCCCCTGTGTTGTGATGGCTGTGATCAACGATTTAGTAAGTGGTGCAACCATCTCAGCCGCGCGTGATAACGGTGCCGGCATTTCCGAACACCGCTTCCGCCGCCTTATCGATGGAAGATACCACAACTTTCGTTCCGCCGTTCCGCAGGAAATCTATGGCGGCTTCCATCTTGGGTCCCATGCTCCCGGGCGGAAAATGACCCTGTCGCAGATATTCCTCGGCCTCGGAGGCCGTCATTTCGTCAATCAGTTTCTGATTCGGTTTGCCGAAGTTGACCGCGACTTTCTCGATGTTGGTAAGAATAATCAGCATTTCGGCGGAAATCTGGTTTGCCAGAAGCGCCGATGCGCGGTCCTTATCGATCACGGCATCAACCCCCTCCAACGTGCCGTCTTTTTCTACATACACCGGAATCCCACCACCTCCGGCGGCAATGACAATAACTCCGCTGTCAACAAGTTGGGCAATGATCCGCCCCTCGACGATTTTCTTCGGAATCGGTGATGGCACCACGCGCCGCCAACCACGATTGGAGTCTTCTTTCATAACCCAGCCACGCTCGGTCTGGAACAGTACCGCTTCCTGCTCCGAGTAAAACTGGCCGATAAATTTGCTGGGATTGGCAAGCTCCGGATCGTCCTTGTTGACCTCTACCTGTGTGATAATGGTCACCACTTCGCGCTGAATTTTGTCGCGATAAAGACGGTTTTGGAGAGACTGGCCAATCATATAGCCCATGCCCCCCTCGGTGTCGGCGACACAGATGCCCAGCGGCAAAATCGGCGCCTTACCGCGCGCGAGTTCGACTCGCAAGATGGCATTACCAACCTGCGGACCGTTGCCGTGTGTGATAGCGATATTGTAACCACTCCTGATCAATTCAATCAACCCGTACAGCGAACTGCGCGTGTTGGCGAACTGATTCGTGATTGTATCCTCGACCTCTTTGCGAGTGATGGCATTGCCACCCAGTGCAATGACAGCCGTCTTGCTCATTTGCTCTTCTTCTTACCCTTCGGCATCTTGCTTACGAAATCAACCAACACATCATTCAGTGTCGGCGAGCCGATCTCTTGCAGATTGTAATCTACCCGTGTCGACGGTTGTTTGATCTTAATCACCCGGCGCAGATCAATCGGCGTGCCGATGATCACGGAATCGCACGGAGTTGCTGCAATCGTAGCCTCAAGATCTTTGACCTGCTTGCCGCCATAGCCCATCGCGGGAAGTAACGTGCCAATTTCGGGGTATTTCTTGAAAGTGTCGATCAAAGTGCCTTTGAGATACGGGCGAGGATCGACCAACTCCGCGGCGCCATACTTGTTTGCCGCGACAGTACCGGCCCCGTACTGCATTTCACCATGCGTGGCAGTCGGTCCGTCTTCGACGACTAGCACGCGCTTACCGCGGATTACGGACGGGTTTTCGGCTGTGATCGGAGAAGCGCCATCGATGATCGTCGCTTTGGGGTTATATTCACGGATATTGGAGCGCACGATCTCGATGCAATCGCCATCAGCGGTGTCAATCTTATTGATTACCACCACATCGGCCGCCAACAGATTGGCTTCGCCCGGGTGGTATTCCAGTTCGTGCCCTGGACGATGAGGATCGGCGACCGTGATGTAGAGATCGGGTTTGTAAAACGAAAGATCATTATTGCCACCATCCCAAACGACCACATCCGCTTCCTTCTCGGCTTGACGAAGAATCTTCTCATAGTCGACGCCGGCATAGATCACCTGGCCGCGGGCAATATGTGGCTCGTATTCTTCCATTTCTTCGATAGTACACTGATGCTTAACCAGATCCGCCAACGAACCAAACCGCTGGCATGCTTGCTTGGCAAGATCACCATACGGCATTGGATGACGAACGGCTACGACCTTCAAACCAAACTGCTTGAGAGTCTCGCAAACTCTCCGAGTAGTCTGGCTCTTGCCAGCCCCGGTACGTACGGCGCACACGGCGATAACCGGCTTGGTCGACTTGAGCATAGTGTCTTTGGCCCCTAGCAGTTTGAAGTTCGCACCGGCAGCCAGTACCGCTGAGGCTTTGTGCATGACATACTCGTGCCGCACATCAGAATAGGAAAAAACGACTTCGTCGATGTCATGCTTGCGAATCAGATCCAAAAGCTCGGACTCGGGATAAATCGGAATGCCCTTGGGATAGAGTTTTCCTGCCAATGCCTTCGGATACTTGCGTCCCGCGATATCGGGAATCTGAGTCGCTGTGAAGCACACCACTTCGGTGCTTCGGTTGTTGCGATAGCAGGTGTTGAAGTTGTGGAAGTCTCTACCTGCGGCTCCCATGATCAGGATTCGTTTCTTTGCCATCCTCTATCCTCCGATGATTTAAGAATATTCACGCCAATAAATCGTTAACACCAATACAGAGTCACCTTTGATGCTCAGACTGCGGAGG